>CAZEQF010000010.1:0-26461 GCA_964514315.1 uncultured Singulisphaera sp.
CGATGCGGCGGTGAGGCGGAGCATCGAGACCGTGGACGCGTTCGCGCTCCGCTCGGATGCGGATGCGTGCGCCGCCTTCTCCGGGGTCTCGGCGCGTCCATGGCCGCGTCAGCTCGACGGACCGGCGGTCGGTGAGGGCGCGTGCGGCTTCGGCCATGCTCCAGACGGCGCGGCGAAGTCGGCCTGCATCACGGCGCAAGCATCGCGTTGCGTCGTTGCGCAACCTGCGGGCGAACGGTGCGCCGCGCGCGGTTGGGAGCCACTCGGTCCGATGCGCGAGCGGCGGTGAGGGGTTTGCGGCTTCTCCTCGCCCGTGCGACCTTGATCGCGCTCCTTCCAATCCGGGCGTGGCTGCAATGCGCCTCGCGGTGGCATCGACGCCGCACGGAGACGGCTGGTGATGCTTCGGATCGAAGCGCTGTGACGATGGCAACCTCTGCGAACAAACCTGACCACCGTGCACGTCGCGTCATTGCGTCGGCAATCGGCGTCGTGGTTGCTGCGTTGGTGCTGGAGCTCGTGCTGCAGGTCGCGGCCTTGGTGATGCACCTGCGGAACTCCGATGTGCATGCCGCAGAGGAAGGAGGTGTCGCGTCGCGCGTCGTGCTGTGCGTCGGGGACTCGTTCACGTTCGGTCTGCATGCGACGTCGCCGGCGTTCTCCTACCCTGCATTGGCGCAGTCGCTCGTCGCTGCGCGTGATGGGGCGCCGACACAGTTCGTCAATCGCGGCGTGCCCGGCCAGTCGTCGCGCGACGTGTTGTTGCGGCTCGACGACGATCTGGCGCGGCATCGCCCGGAGGTCGTCTACGTGCTCGTTGGCACGAACGACCACACATTCCGTCCGACCTTGGTGAAGGCCGAAGAACTCGCTTCGGCGCGGCCCCCGGGATTCGCATGGCGGGTGCGCACATGGCGGTTGCTGCAATTGCTGGCCAACTCCGGGTCCGAAGCCGATGCGCAGCACGGTCTGCCGTTCGTCGGCGTGTGGCACGCCAATCAGGTCGAGTTCGAATTCACGGCAGAGGGAGTGATGCGGCTCGGCGACCAACGGTGGCCGTGGTCGCTTGCGCCCGACGGCGGACTGCGCGTGCAGTTGCCGGACGGAAGGCAGCTGCCGATCGAGTGGCGTCTCGAAGGTCCGCGGCTCCACGTCGCATGCGCCCTCTGGGATCCGCCGTTGCTGTTCGAGCCGGGACCGATGCCCGGCCCTGCCAGCGCGGTGTTGCGTGAGCACCTTCGCCAGATCGTCGCCAAGGTCCGCGCGGCCGGGGCGCGCTGCGTCCTGCTGACGTATCCGGGCGGCGCGTTCGCGCGGCCCGGGCTCAACGACGACCTCCGCGCAGCAGCGCGCGAGAACGGCGCCGACTTGCTGGACGTGGAGGCTCGGTTCGTCGAACTCGCGAAGGACGGCGACATCGCCCGCCACTACGTCGCGGACGGGCATTGCTCGGATCTCGGCAACGAGGAGATCGCGAAGCTGTGCGCGGCAGATGCGCAACGTTGAATCGAGGCGCATGGCCTGAGCCTCGTCCTGTTCGCGCCGCGTGGCTACTGTGCGCCGCGTGACTTCGGCCTCCGATCCGTCGATTCCGCCCGTCTTCCGCAGAACGGCCGCGCGCCGCGCGCACCTCGACCAAGGCAACCTGCTCCGGTCGTTGACCCTCGTGATCAACAAGGTCCCGGGCGGCATCAACCTCGGGCAAGGCGTGTGCGATCTCGACTCGCCGAAGCCGTTGCTCGACGGCGCGAAGCGCTGCATCGACGGCGGCGATCGCCAGCTCTACACGCCGTATGCGGGGCTGCCCGAGTTGCGCGCCGCGATCGCGAGCAAGCTGCGCAGGCACAACGGCCTCGACTACGGGCCCGAGAACGTCGCGGTCACGACGGGCTCGTCGGGCGCGTTCTTCGCGGCGGGGATGACGCTGCTCGATCCGGGCTCCGAGGTGATCCTGTTCGAGCCGTTCTACAGCTACCACTGGACCACGGTGCCGCTGTTCGGCGCGACGCCGGCGCCCGTGCCGCTCGATCGCGCGACGGGCGCGTTCGACGTCGGCGCATTCAAGAAGAAGCTCACGCCGCGCACGCGCGCGGTCGTCGTCAACACGCCGGGCAACCCGTCGGGCAAGGTCTGGTCGACGGCCGAGCTGCAGCAGCTCGGCGAAGCGCTCGACGGCACGGACGTGATCGTGCTGACCGACGAGGTCTACGAGTACATGTGCTTCGACGGCACGCGGCACGTGTCGCCCGCGAGCGTCGCGTCGCTGAAGGACCGCACGCTGACGATGAACTCGTTCAGCAAGACGTATTCGATCACCGGCTGGCGCATCGGCTTCCTCGCCGGCCCTGCGGCGATCGTCGAGAAGTGCGGCATCGTCTTCGACCAGGTCGAAGTGTGCGCCTCGCGGCCCATGCAGCGTGGCGTGCAGGCGGCGTTGGAGCAGCTGCCGGACTCGTTCTATGCAGATCTGCAGACGAGCTACGGGAAGAAGCGCGACATGTTCTGCGCAGCGCTCGCGGACGCGGGCTTCCGCTTCCGCAAGCCGGAAGGCGCCTACTACGTGCTCGCCGACTACGGCGGTGTGTTCGGCGGCCTCGATCCGCATCCTGCCGTGCTGCAGATGATCGAGCGCATCAAGGTCAACGCAGTGCCCGGGCACCTGTTCTACGGCGATCCCAAGGGAGTGAAGTCGATGCGGTTCCAGTTCGCGGTCGAGGTCCCCGTGCTCGAAGAAGCGTGCCGTCGCCTGAGGAGCCTGCGGTGATCGCCACGCGCCATCCGTCGCGTCGCGCATTCGCGAACTGCGTCTTCGTTGCGTTCGCCTCGTTGCTCGCCGCGCAGGCGCCCGAGCCAGAGGCCGGGCTCGTCGCCTTGCATCAAGCGCGACTCGATGCGATCACGAGCGGCGTCGTGCTCAATGTCGCTGCGCATCCCGACGACGAGTCGTCGCGCACGAACACGATCCTGCGCCGCAAGCACGGCCTCCGCGTCGTGACGGTCTACTCGACCTACGGCGACGGCGGCCAGAACGCGATCGGCAAGGAGATCGGTCCCGAGCTCGCGCGCCTGCGCGTTCGCGAGACGTTGGCGGCCGCGGGCATGATGGACTTCGAAGTGCGCTGGCTCGGCATGCGCGACTTCGGCTTCTCGAAGTCGCTCGACGAGACGCTCGCGTTCTGGGGCAAGGATGCGTTGCTCGAGGCGATGCGCAAGGTGGTGGACGAGGTCGATCCCGACTTCGTCGTGACCAACCACGACCTCGTGCACGGGCACGGGCACCATCGCGCGTCGTATTGGGCGATCACGCAGGTCATCGAGGAGCGCGGCAAGGCAGGCAAGCACGCGCCGGCGCTCTACTCGCGCTGCAGCCTCGAGGACGCGCAGTGGACCGTCGACCCGAGCGAACTCGACCCCGTGCGCGGCGAGACCTACGCGCGCCTCGCGCATCGCGCCTGGACGCAGCACGTGACGCAGGGTCCGTGGAGCGCGCACGAGCCGCTGCAGGTGGGCAAGGACTACTGGAAGCTGGCGCTGCCTGAAGGCGCTTCGCGCGATGCCGCCGCCAACCCGATGTCGTGGATTCGCGGGCGCTTTGCGAATGCGAACCGCGAACTCGCCGTGGAGATCGGCGGCGTGATGTGGGACGCGCCGATGCGCCCAGCTGTCGCGTCCGCCGCGTCGTCGCTCGCGAAGCTGCGCGAATGGGCGAAGCCGCTCGACTTCTACACCGGGATCCATCCGCAACTCGAAGTGAAGGACGAGTCGAAGCGCCGCATCGATGCGTTGCAGCGCGTGTTGCTGGCAGACGCCGGCGTCCGCGTCGAGTGCTGGCTCGACAGCGACGAGGTCCCGCGCGGCGGCGAAGGCAAGGCGTATGTGGTCGTGCACGGCATGGAGCGCGTGCAGAACCTCGTGGTCCGTTGCGGCGACAAGGACGCGGAGCCGGTCGCGCCGCGCATTCGCAGCTCGTTCTTTGACGCGATGCCCGCTGTGCTCGTCGGCGCCACGCCTGCGGACCTTGGTGTTGGCAACGGCGCGACGACAGCGAACGGCGCTGCGCCTGCAGTGCCGCCGCCTCCGATTCCTGTCCCCGGCCGGCTTGCGCTTTCGTTCCTCAACGCGAAGCCCATCGCGCGCGCGCCGGAAGTCGACATGGTGACGATCGATGTGACGTTCGACCTCGTCGGCGTAGAGGCTCCGCTGGAGCCGGGCATCCACTACCTCACCGCGCCGACGCAAACGGTGCGCATCGAGATGCAGCGCAAGCTCGCGTTCTCGACCGTCGAGCCCGTGGAAGTGACGTGGGATCGCGAGGTCGTGCTCGCGCCCAGCGACCGCGCATCCGAACGCATCTTCAGCGCCAGCGTGCGCAGCAAGCTCGCAGAGGGTCTCGCCGAACCGATCCGCGTCGTGACAGGCGCCGGCATTCGCGCGGAAGCGATTCCGAGCCGAGTGTCGCTGTCGAAGGACCACGCAGAGGCGCGAGTTCTCGTCCGCGCGTCGATCGACGGCGCCGCGCTGTCGAGCGATCCTGCGATTCGGCTCGAAGTCGGCGGCCAGAAGGCGTCGCTGCGCATCGTGCCGGTCGAAGTGTTCGTTCCTCCAGGTTTGCGCATCGGCCTCGTGCGCGGCCCCGACGACACGATCGAACGATCGCTTGCGGACCTCGGCGTCGCATACCAGCAACTCGACCGCGACGCGCTCGCGACGTCGCGCCTCGAGGACTTCTCGTGCCTGCTGCTCGACATGCGCAGCTACCACCACGTGCCTGAGCTCGCCGAGCACAAGGATCGCATCCTGCAGTACTGCCGCGCGGGTGGCCGCGTCGTCGCGATGTACCACAAGGCTGGCGAATGGAACGAGCGCGCCGGGCATCCGTTGCTCGCGCCATTCGCGTTGACGGTTGGCAACGATCGCTGCACGGAGGAGGAGAGCCCCGTCGTGATGCTGCAGCCGCAGCACGCGATCTGGACGAAGCCGCACGCGATCACGGCGCAGGACTTCGAAGGCTGGACCCAGGAGCGCGGGCTCAACTTCCCGAGCAAGTGGGACACGGCGTGGACGCCGCTGTTGGAGACCAAGGACCGCGCCGACGAGAAGGCCAACCAAGGCGCGCTGCTGTTCACCGAGTACGGCCGCGGCGACTTCGTCTACTGCTCGCTCGCGCTGTATCGCCAGTTGCGCAACGGCCACGCGGGCGCGGCGCGCTTGCTCGTGAACCTGCTCGCGCGCTGACGTTCGCGCGCGGGCCCGTGCGTCACAGATGCTGCGTCACGCAGCCGGTCGCGCGGGCTTCGATGGGCGAGGTCGCGAGGTCGACGACGAAGCCTTGCCACGTGACGTCGAACGGGCCGTAGGCGCGCAAGAACGCGCGCGTCGTGGCGTTCAGCGACACCATCGTCTGGAACCTTCCGAACGCGTTGCTCACGCCGAAGAACGTGATGCCGCTCGGGTCGACGAGGTCGACGCACACGTTGCCGACGCTGCCTGCTGCGCCGAAGCCGGGGATCTGCGCGACAGGTTGCGAGCCGTCCGGATTGCTGCCGCCGACGAGCGGGCCGAACGACAGTCGTGCGACCACGATCGCGTTCGGGCGTTGGTTCTCGGTGACGAGGAAGCCGATGTCGTCCGCGCGCGCGGGCGACAGCACAGGCGGCGGGATCAGCGCAACCGCGTCGTGCAAGTCGGGGTGCAGGCCCGACAGCATGTTCGTCGTGCCGCCCAGCGGAACGCGCGCATTCGGGCTCGGAGCTGTGAGCGCGCGGCTCGCCGCGTAATGCAGTTGGTTGGTCTGTGTGACGCTCACGCCGCCGGGCGCGAACGTCAGCACGTCCAGGTCGAGTTGGCGATAGTCGCCGCGACGTCCGGGAATGCCGGGGAACTGCGCGGGCTGGCCGGTCGGCAGCGGGAACGCGCCGCCCGTCGTGGCCACCGTGCACACGAAGTTGGGCGGTTGCGGGCTCGACGGCAATCGCGGCCCGACGACGTCTTGCGGCGTCGTGACGGGAACGTTGGGCATGTAGTCGGCGGTGATGCGGCACGCGAGCCCTTCGCTCGGCCACGTTCCTGCCTGCAGTCCGATGCCGAAGTAGAGATCGTCGTCGGTGGGGCCGTGCGACGTCGTCATGCGCATGGGCGCAGCCGGCGGATTGATGCCGAGCGTGATCACGTGCACCGCGGCGCCGGTCGACGCATTGGGTGGCGTGTTGAGCCGTCCGGTGCGGAACCAAACGCCCGCGCCGCTGCTGCGAACGTCCGGTCGGCCGGGCTGCAGCGGATCGTCGACGTAGCCGACGAGCGTGAACTGCTCGGGCGTGAAGCCGATCTGGTCCTGCACGACCACGCGGAACCCGACGATGCGTCGGTTGCGACCGCTCGAATCTGCCGGGTCGACGAACGCGTGGCGGTAGTGCCGGCCCGAGAACACTTGCAGCACGTCGACGTTCGTCGTGTTCGCGCCGCCGCGGTCGACATACGAGGTCTCGAATCCCGCAGTGAATCCGAGCTGGTTCGCGACTTGCGCGCGCGCATCCCTGCACGCAACGGCGGCGATGGCCGCGGATGCGGCGATCGCCGCGAGTCGGCGGAGCGGGCTCACCTGCCGGCGCCCTGCTGCTCCGCCTTCTTCCGTTCCTCGATGGCCTGGTCCAGCGTCTTCGCTGGCGGGCCTTTGCCTTCGCGCGCGAGTTGCGACATCGCCTGCGGCACGCCGTTCATGTCGATCATCTTGACCGTCGAGTAGGCGCCGTCTTGGTGCTTCCACCACCACCAACCGTTGTGGAAGACCTTGTCGACGATCGGCGAGAACGGTTGTTCGTCCCAGACCATCGTCATGTCTTCGGCAACGTCGTTGATCGCCTCGACGACGGAGCCGTCGGGGAACGTCACCTTGCCGTGCGGCGCGCCGTTCGCTGGCCGTGGTTCGTTGGGGAACGTGGCCTGCGTTGCGGCAGGAGCGGGCGCGGCCTGCGGCTGCGCTTCGTTCCGTGTCGCCACTGCGGCAGCGGGCGTCTGCGCCGGCGTTTCTGCCGGCGCGGAGCCTTCTTCTGCCGCAGGCGTGTTGCGCGGCCTCAGCACCACGATCGCGACGGCGAGGATCGCCGCCGCGCCGAGCACGAGGCCTGCGCGCGAGCGTCGATCAGAGGTGCTGGACGACACAGCCGGTGGCCTTGACCTCGGCGGGGCTGAGGGCGAGGTTCACGACGAAGCCCTGCCATTGCAGGTCCACCGCGCCGTAGGACGCGAGGAACGCGCGGGCCGGAGCGCTCAGCGGGAACACGTGCTGGTAGCGGCCGTTCACGTCGGTGAAGCCGATGAACGTGAACGCGCTCGGGTCCGCGAGGTCGATGCAGACGTTGCCCGAGCTGGTCGGCGCATTGAAGCCGGGGATGAACGTGATCGGCACCGAGCCATCCGGGTTGAAGCCGCCGACGAGCGGGCCGAACGCGAGGCGCACGATGGCGAGCGAGTTCGGGCGGTTGCGCTCCGTGACGAGGAAGCCGATGTCATCCGCGCGGGCCGGCGCGCCGGCGGGCGGCGGCAGCGTGCTCGTCGCGTTGGTCACGTCCGGGTAGAGGCCCGACAGCATGTTCGTCGTGCCGCCCAGCGGGACCTGCGTCGCTGCATTGACCAGCGGGACCGCGCGCACGTTGCTCGAGGGGTAGCGGATCTGGTTCGTCTGGGTGACGGCGACGCCGCCCGTCGAGAACGCGAGGATCTCGAGGTTGAGCTGGCGGTAGCCGCCGCGCGTGCCCGCGGTGCCCGGGAAGCCGGGGATCTGGCCGGTGGGCAGCGGCGTCGGGCCGCCGGTCGTCGCAACCGTGCAGACGAGGTTGCGGATGGTCGTGTCCGCCGCGAGGCGCGGGCCGACGACGTCGAGCGCATTCGTGCCCGTGTTGCCGAGGTTGTAGTCGAACGTCATCCAGCAGCCGAGGCCGTCCGCGGGCCACGTGCCGGCGCGCAGGCCGATGCCGAGGTAGACGTTGTCGTCCGTCGGGCCGTGCGCGGCGCCGAAGTTCATCGGCGTGGCGGGCGGGTTGATGCCGTAGGTGACCGTGAAGAACGTCGCGCCGGTGGCGGTGCTCGGCGGCGTGTTGATCAGGCCGGTGCGGAACCAGACGCCGCTGCCCGTCGCGTTCGTGTCGGGCTCGCCCGGGGTGAGCGCGTTGTCCTTGTAGCCGACCAGGGTGTACTGCTCAGGCGTGTTGCCGATCTGGTCCTGCATCGTGTAGCGGAAGCCCACGAGGCGCTTGCTCGCGCCGAGCGGATCCGCCGGGTTGAGCATCCAGTGGCGGTAGTCGCGCGTGGAGAACACCTGCAGGATGTCGACATCGAGCGCGTTGATGTTGGCGCGGTCGGTGTAGGACGTGTCGAAGCCGCCAGCGAAGCCGATGAAGTTCGGCAGTTGCGCTTCTAGCGCGCCGGTCAGCGACGCGACGAGGGTCAGTGCGAGGATGGAACGCATGCGAATGGTCCTAGGGGTGCACAGGGACAGGCCCGCTCCGCACGTGCGGGGAGGGCGAGGGAGCGCAAGATCCTAAGCACGGTCCGCGGGTCTGGGAACCGCCTGCCAACCCGTGGGGGGAGGCATCCTGCCTTCGCCCAAGGCCCCTGTGTCGGGGCGCGCGCCATGCGCGCTGCGCCCGACCCGCGCGAGCTGCATCCGCATCGCAGGTCAGGCCGCGGCGCGATGTGGTCGGAGGTGGCCACGTCGCGGCCAGCGTGTCGGTCCGGCGAAAGTCCGCCGGGCCGTTCGCTCAGGCGGCGGTCGCGCGCGGCGCCGTCAGCGCCGCCAGCAGGTAGAGACCCGCGGCGAACATCGTCACGACGAAGAAGCCGCCTTCCATCGCGACGATGATGCTGAGGATCGACGCCATGACCGAAGCGGCTCCGTTCACGCCGAAGGCCCAGCCGATCATGCCCTGCTGTTCGTGGCGCAGCAGCGAGAGGCCCGTCGGGAACGGGATGCCCATCGCGAACGCCAGCGGCGCGATCGTCACCATCGTGACGACGATGCGCAGCGGTTCGGACCACGAGAGCGTCGCCTGCAGGATGCCGGGCAGCAGCAGAGCTTGCGCGAGCAGCAGAACGACGACCGCGAACCCTGCCTTCTTCGCGCCGTGTTCGCCGAGGCCCTTCTTGCCGGCCCACGACGAGCCGAGGCCCGAGAACAACAGGAAGCTGCAGAGGCCGACGCTCAGCGAATAGGTCGGGTGCCCGAGGTAGAGCACGAAGCGTTGGATCGTGCTGATCTCGACGAGCAGATACGCGAGGCCGAGCGCCGAGAAGAACGCGATCACGCGCAGGCGCGAGTTGTTCGAGCCCGGGCTCTTCGAGAAGCCGAGGCGGAACATCGGCAGCAAGATCAGCAGAAGCGTCGCGATCAGCGTCTGCACGCTGAGCGCCGCAAGGATGTAGAGGCCGATGGGCTGGCTGCCCGTCAGCGCCGTGTAGCCGTCCTTGCTGCTCGAGGAGAACGACACGTCGCTCCACGAGTTGAAGTTGAAGAAGAACGGCTTGTCATCCGTCGCCGGGTGCGTGCGGTACTCGTAGGTGTCGTGGAAGCGCAGCTCGGCTTCCGGGCCCGATGCGGCGGCCGCGAGCAGCCTGCTGTACTCGTTGTCCTCGTTCTTGAGGCCTGCGGCGTAGTAGAGCGTGTGCTTGACGAGCGGGCCGTTCAGCGGCGGAAGGTAGGCCTCGATCTTCGCGACGTCCGCTTCGGTGAAGGGCGTCTTGCGCATGATCATCGCCGCGTAGCGCATCGGCTGCGCGTAGTCGCGCGACATGCGGCGCGTGAGCTCGGCGTAGTTCTTGATGCCGGAGAGGTGCGGCGCGCCCGCGAGCTGCTGGGCGAGGTCCGTGTAGCTGCCGTCCTCCTGGTTGACGACGAGGAAGTGCTTGCGCGGGTCGGTGATGCCGAGCTTGCGCAACGCGCGCGCAGCAGTCGCGACGAGCTTGAGTTCTTCGCGCGGCGGCTCGAAGCGGAAGCGGATGACGGTGATCACGCCGTCGTCCGTCATGTGCTCGAAGAAGTCGTCGAACGCCTCGGTCGTGTAGAGGTAGCTCTCGCTGAAGATGTAGCTGCCCGAGGACAGCGCCGAGTAGGTGTCGGTGCCCGACATCTGCAGCAGGTCGAACTTCTTGCCCGAGCGACGCAGGTAGCTGCGGCCTTCGGACTTCACCCACGTGACGCCGGGGCGGTCGTAGATGTTGTTCGTGTAGGCGCCGAACTTGCCGCGCACGAGGTCGATCGTGTCGCCGTTGATGTCGACGGCCGTGATCGTCTTCGCGCCACACGCGAGGCCGGTCTCGATGTCGTTGCCGCCGCCCGGGCCGATGATCAGCGCGTTCGGGTCCTTCACCAGCTGGTAGCCGAGTCCGTACCAGTGCTGCTTGTAGTCGAACTCGCGCGCATACGGACCCGACCAGATCTTCGTCGGCGCATCGCCGTCCTGGAACACGTGCACTTCGGTGCGCGGGCCGGAAGCAGGGTTCTCGCGATCCTTCTTGGCATTCGCGAGCGTCGGGTTCATCGGCAACGTGTCGATGCGGCAGGTCGGGCTCCAGATCGTCGACCGCAGGCTCTGGTCGAGTTCCGGATACTGCGGGTCCTGCATCTTCTGCATGTAGTCGGTCATGCCCTCGTAGTAGAGGTCCATGGTCCCGAGCATCTTGCTCTTGGCCGGCTCGATCGGGAGCAGACGGTTGGTCGCGTCAGGGAACGCGGCGGACAGCGGCCAGATCGCGATCGTCAACGCAGCGAGGATGCGCGCGGGCGACAGCATGGACGTGTTCGAGCCGAGCAACGCAGCGAGGCCGGCGATGCCGCCGAGCGCAGCGAACACATAGAGGCAGCCCGGGCCGCCGAGCGGACGCACGAGCAGCACGAACAAGAAGCTGCCGACAGCCGAGCCGATCAGGTTCCAGAAGTAGGTGCGGTGCACGATCGCCGCGTGCTGCTGCAGCGCGATCGAGATCGCCAGGCCCGCGAACAGGAACGGCACGATCAAGTACGCGTAGCGCAGGAACAGCAGCAGGTACTTCGAGCGGTCCTGTTCGATGTCGAGCGTGTCGAGCGGCGTGTGGCACAGGATCATGAACGCGCCGATCAACGACAGGCCGAACAGGCTGCAGCACACCGACACTGCGCGCCGCGAGTCGCCGAACATGCGGCCGATGCCGGGGAACATGCCGAGCAGTCCGCCGCCGGCGCCGAAGCCGAGCAGCGTCACCGTGACGACCATGTAGGTCAGGTGGTGCCAGAGCATCACGCTGAAGAGGCGCGTCTGCAGCACCTGCACCGCGAGCGTCGCGGCCGAGATCAAGGCGACCGCGAGCAGGATGCCGCGGGTCGACTGCGGCGATTCGGAGTTCGTCATCGGGATTCGGCGCTGGAGCCGCAGTGCTGGCTCGTTGTGCCGCGCGGTGCGCGGCGCGAAGGATGATGCTGACGTTCCGGTGGACCGTCAAGGCGACGGCGCGACAGTGGCGCCGTGCGTGGTGTCGAAGGCGCGCTCATCGCGTGTAGCGCTCCCGTTCGTGGGCTGCGACCGCAGCGGCGATGCGTTGCAGCGCGCGGGGATCGAGCGGCTGCGCGCCGGCGCGCGCGAGCAATTCGCGCGGGGTCTCGCCTTCGAGCATCAGCAGGCGCGCGCTGCGCAATGCTGCCTCGAATTCGCGCACCGAGGCCGGGCGCGCGAGCTGCCGAAGGCGGCGGCGATACCAGACGAGGAGGGCGAACAACGCGATCGTCGTCGTCGTCTCGATCGGGTTGATGACGACGGTGACACAGAAGCCGACGACCGCGTCGGCGATCGCGGCGAACAGGGCCTCGCGCTGCTCCGCGCCGAAGCCTGTGACGCCAGCCCACAGCGCTTCGAGCTCCTTGCGCAGGTCGGCCAGCATTCCGCTGTCCGCGGACCCCGCTGCGTCCGCGTTCGCGGGCGTCGCGTCGAGCGTGGTCCAGCCCTGCCCAGGCAGCCACGCCTCGACCCACGCATGCGCGTGCTTCTGGCGCACGACCAGCGAGCCGGTCGCGGCGTCGACTTCCTGCGCGAGGTAGCCGCCGACGATGCGGCACGGGATGGCCTGCATGCGCAGCAACAAGCACAGCGCCGTCGCGAAGTACTCGCAGTGGCCGCCGCCCGAGCCGAGCAGGAAGTCGTCGAGCGTGCGCGCCGCCGCGGGCGAGCCGGGGAGCGCGTAGCGACGTTCTGCGGACAGCCAGTCGCGCGCGTGCTCGGCGCGGCGCTGTGGCGTCGCGTCCGCCGGCAGCGTGCGACGCAGTTCCTCTTCGATCGCGCGCAACGGGGTCGGCAGCTGCTCTGGCGTCGCGGTCAGCGCCGCGCGCGCGGAGGACGCGAGGTCGAACGCGCGCTGTGTGGTCTCCATGCGCAGCGAGAACCGCACTTCGCGCGGACCCTCGCCGAAGTCGACCAGCGCGATCACGCCGTCGGCCTTGGGGTCGACGAGCGCGCCCGCTGCATAGGTGATGTCGAACGAGCCGGTCTCCAACGGCAAGAACAGGCGGTTCGCGCTCGTGTCGAGCAGCGTCACCTGCACTTCGGGGCCGTCGCCGCGCGTGGGCGCACGGTTCGTGCGCGAGCCTTCGTCTCGCGGCGCCGTGCGGAGCCACTGCGTCGCGGATGCGCCGGCCCACGGCCGATCGGTCGCGGTGCGCGTGCCGAAGTCGCGGATGCGGAACGGCTGCCAGCCCGCGCCGTCGAAGTGCACGAACGTCGCGCCGCGCCAGTGCGTCGGCGCATCGCCTTCCTTTGCCTTGATGCGCATCACGGGCGCGTCGCTCAACGTCGGCGTCGTCGAGCGGTCGATGCGCACCTGGTCCGCGAACGCGACGACTGGCGCGCCGCCGAAGTTCATCGAGTCGCCGAGCCAGCCTTCGCGTTTGAAGTCGCGGGGCCACAGCGCGAACACGATGCCGGTCACTGCGAGCGCGAACACGCTGCGCGACAAGCCGTTCTCCAGCAGCGCGCGCACGGCGCCGCGCGGCGCTTCGCCGCCTCGAGGCAGGCAGACGTGCAACTGCAGCGCGAGCACCAGCAATGCCGCATACGCGAAGAACGCGATCGACCAGCCGAGGTCGCCGCAGAAGAAGCTCGTGACGAACGCGATGAGGAACGAGTTGAAGAACAGCAGGTCGGGCCGCTGCTTCTGTCCCAGGTTGTTGAGCAGGTGCACCTGGCACAGCGCCGACAGCAGCAGGCCGTCCTCGAGCATGTGCAGCAGGCCGCTCGTCACCGCGTCGTGCACGAGGAACGCGAACGACGCGAGAACGGCCGCGTTCCACAGGCCGCGATACCACGCGAGTTCGTGGAAGCGCGCGAGCAGCGGCGTTGCTGCCGTGCACGACCACAGCGCCCAGAGCCACGGCGACGTGACGGTCCCCGTGAGTTGCACGAACGCGAGGTCGAGCAACACGATGCCGAGGAACAGCCAGCGAAGGGCTTCAGGCATCGCGGCCTCCGGCGAACGATGGCGCGGTCAGCGCGAGCGCGCGCTGCGAAGCAGCGGGCGGCGCCTCGGCGTCGCGCGGCAGCGTGGTGGCCTTCGCCAGCCAACGCAGCATCGGCGCGGTGTCGGGCCGGTCCGCGTCGAGCGCGAGGTCGGCGTCCTGGCTGCGCAACCGCAACGCTTGCCGCGTCGCGGCGGCGTCGAGCACGCAGCGTGTCGCGTGCGACAGCGCGGCTTCGAGCGTCGCATCGTCGCAGCGACGGTCGAGGACGAGGTCGATGCCGTCGCCGCCGTGGCGTTCGTATTCCTTCACGATCGGCGAGCCACGGCGCGCAGTCGCCTTCCAGTGGATCTGCCGCAGGCTGTCGCCGTCGCGCCAGTCGCGAAGGCCCGCGAGCGATTCTTCGTCGCCACCGGGCGGCTTCGTGCCGTCGCCGCCGCGTCCGCGAGCGGCGTTCTCCTCCGGCGTCGGCGCGGGATACGCGATCGCTTCGCCGCGGACCGCGACCTTCACGGTCGCCATGCACACGCCGAATGGATGCCGCGAGCAGATGCGCAGCTGTTCGATTGCATGCACGCCGCGCGGCAGGCCCTTCAACATCGCATCGAGGACGTCGCCGTCCTTTGCGACCGCGGCCTCGGCGACGCAGACCGACTTGCCCGCAGCCAGGGCGTAGACCAGCACGCCGTAGGCCTTCTTGCCGTTCTTCTTCGTGATGCGGATGCGCATCGGGTGCGGCGTGCCGTTCGCGGCGGGCGCCACGGACACCAGCGTCGCCGTCGTTCCGCGCACGTTGCGCCACGAGCCCGCGACGCCGACTGCGCCGAGCACGGCGAGGAACGACGTCAGCAGGAAGAAGAGGTTGGAGTACGGCGTCGCGAAGAACAGCAGCACGACGGCGGCGAAGAACAGGCCGCCCTTCGCCCCGAGTCCTGTCGGCGAGAGTCGCATCGGCTCACAGCGGCACAGGCGTCTTGGCGATCACTTCGCGCAACATCGCGGCGGAGCTGCCGCCGCCGCGCACGAACATCCGGTGCGCGAGCACGGGTTGCGCGAGCGCCTTGAGGTCGTCGGGGATCACGTAGTTGCGGCCGTCGAGCCACGCGCGCGCTCGCGCGGCCTTGAGCCACATCAACGCGGCGCGCGGGCTTGCGCCCAGCGCGACCTCGGTGTGCTCGCGCGTCGCGGCCACGACGCGCAGCACGTACTGCGCGACGGTCTCGTGCACCGTGACCGCGGCGGCTGCCGTCTGCGCCGCGAGCAGCTGCTCGCGCGTGATCACGGGCTCCACCGTGTGCAGCGCCGCCTCGGCGTCGCGGCCGGTGTAGAGCGCGAGCTCCTGGGCGCTGTCCGGGTAGCCGAGTTCGATGCGCACGAGGAAGCGGTCGAGCGCGGCCTCGGGCATCGGATAGGTGCCGTGGAACTCGATCGGGTTGCGCGTCGCGAAGACGTGGAACGGGGCGCCGAGGTCCATCGTGCGGCCTTCGAGCGACACCGTGCCGGACTCCATCGCCTCGAGCAGGCACGACAGCGTGCGCGGGCTCGTGCGGTTGATCTCGTCGGCGAGCACGAGGTTCGAGAACAGCGGGCCTTCGACGAACGTGAACTCGCGGTCCTTCTCGCGCCAGACCGCCGCGCCGAGGATGTCGCTCGGCATCAGGTCGTTGGTGAACTGGATGCGGCGGAAGCTGCAGTCGATGCTCGCCGCGATCGTGCGCGCGAGCAGCGTCTTGCCGATGCCAGGCTTGCCGTCGAGCAGCACGTGGCCGCGGGCCACGAGCGCGCAGAGGATCGCTTCGAATGCGTCCGCAGGAACGGCGACGACGTCGCGGACGGTGCGTTCCAGGGTCGTGCGCAGCGCCTTCGGCGCGAGTGCTGCAGTGCTCAATGCCAAGGCCAGGTTCCTCCGGGTCCTGGCTGTTTCGGCAGCCGCGGTCGTTCGCGTGAGCCTTGGCTCGCACGCGGCCTTGGCATCGGCCTCAGCGGTCCGAGGAAGAACGCAGGTCCCGAGGCTCTCGCGACGCGGCCGCTCTTCGGCGAGCTGCTAGCGCGCCGGGTCGTCCTGTTCTTCGTCCTCGTCGAGGTCTTCGTCGTCGAAGTCCTCGTCGTCTTCGTCCTCGCCGTCCTCCGAGTCGTCCTCGTCGTCGAAGTCGAGGTCCTCCTCGAGGCCCTCGGCGAGGTCGTCCTCGAACGCGTCCGCTTCGGCGTCCTGCTCTGCCTGGTCGACGGCCGGCTTGTTCGTCATCAGCTGACGGAACAGTTCGTTGTCACGCAACGCGTCGAGGTCCGGCTCGTCGTGCAGCATGTCGCGGAAGCTCGCGTCGATGCCGCAGGCGATCGTGACTTCGTCGAGCGCGCGACCCGTGTCGCCGGCGAGCGCGAGGTAGCAGCCGAGGTTGAAGTGGCCGATCGCCGACTTGGCGTTGCGCGCGATCAGTTGCTCCATGCACCGGATCGAGCCGGGAAGGTCCTTCAGGCGCTTCCTGCACCACGCTTCGGTGAGGTCGAGCCATTCGAGGTCGTGGTCCTTCTCGCGCAGCGCCGCGATGTCGACGAGCGCTTCCTTGTGGCGCTTCTGGCCGACGTAGGCGCGCACGCGCATGGTGACCGCGACGTCGTGCGTCTGCGGGTTCTGCAGCAACGGATCGAGGCGCTCCAGCGCGCGGTCCGGGCAACGCAGGTCCAGCCAGCCGTCGACTTCGGCGACGAGGCGTTGCAGGGTCTCCGGGATCTTGTCCACTCGATGGCCAGTGTGCGGCACGCCTGTGCGAGGCGCAAGCAGACGGAGTTCAGGGCAGTGTTTCGTGGCCGCGCGCACGCACCGGCACGATGCGAAGCACGTTGCCGTCCTGCACGAGGACCGCGTCGTCGGCGAGATTCACGGTGGGGCACACGTGGCGCGGGACGAGGCGCAACAGCGTGCCGATCGGCGGCGCGGGCCCGCGTTCGACGAGCATCGGCAGGTGCTCTTCGCTCGGCTTGAGCGCGCGCAAGTGGAACGAGCCCATCGCGCGCGCGCACGGGATGCCCGCCGCAGCGTCGAGCGCCTTGCTGCCGGCATCGACCGTGATGCGATCGGCAGCTGGCGCCGAAACGACGCGCGCCTGCACCTGCACTGCGCATGCGAAACCGTCGATGCCGAGTTCGCTGCTGCGCGTGTCCCAGTAGATCACGGTGCCGGGGCTCACCGTGTGGTCGAACGCCGAGAACGGCTCGTAGGC
Source organism: uncultured Singulisphaera sp. (assembly GCA_964514315.1). GTDB lineage: Bacteria > Planctomycetota > UBA1135 > UBA1135 > UBA2386 > SXPK01. Next base: position 16,693 of record CAZEQF010000010.1, read on the forward strand.
GAGCGCGATCGGGAACGTCGGCGTGCCGCTCGTGACGAGCTCGCCCGGTTGCTGGAACGAACGCGCGAGCGCGACGAGTTCTGCGTAGACGGCGCGCGCCTTCTGTGTGCGCTCGACGAACGAACCGTCGTGCAGATGGCCGTCGTAGCAGTGCAATCCGCGGAATGCGTCCTTCGCAGCAGCTGCAACCGCGCGCGCGCGGTTGCCGTCCTGCAGCGGGAGCCCCGTGCGCATGTAGCCCGGGTCGAGGTCGACGAACACGCCGAGCCCGCGTTCGCGGACGGCGCGCGCGTGCGCTTCGTCCTCGCTGAGCATCGACACGCGGTGCTTCTGGAACTGCCGCTGCAGTTGCGCCACGCGGTCGAGGTTGGCGCCGTGCTGCGCCATCGCGAACAGCACGTCGATCTCGCGGTCGCCGGCCTGCTGCATCAGCAGCGCGCACTCGCGCGTGGTCGCGGCCTTGAAGCGACGCACGCCCGCTTCGAGCATCAACTCGAACACCTCGGGCACCTTGCACGTCTTCACGTGCGGCCGCCAACGCGTCATCGCGCCGTCGAGGTAGTGGCGCATCGTCGCGAGGTTGTGGCGCACCGCGTCGAGGTCGATCAGCAGCGTGGGGGTCTGGAGGTCTTCGAGCCGCATGGGTCTGCTCCGTTCAGGCGACGTGGGTCCGCGTGAAGAACGCGTCCATGCGCGTCAGGATCTCGCCGATCTCGCGGTTGAGGCGGTGATTGCCGTCCGGCACGACCCAGAGCTCCTTCTCGGCTTGCGCGAGTTGCGCGAAGAACGACTCGGACAACGCGGTCGGCACGAGTTCGTCGTGCGTGCCGTGCGCGAGGAACACGGGCATCGTCAGCTTCTGCGGCAGGCTCCGTTCGTCGTGCGTCGCGGCGTCCGCGAGCGCGCGTTCGTGCACGCGAAAGACCATTCCTTCGCTCGTCTGCATGCGGCCTTCGGCGTCGAGGCGCTGGCGCATGCGCGGCAAGAAGCCGAACGCGGGCGCGAGCAACGCGAGCGCGCGGACGTCGTTCGGTCGCGCCGCCGCGAGATGCGCGGCGACCAGCGCGCCGAGGCTCGAGCCGACGAGGATCGACGGGCCTGCGAGGTCGAGCACGAGGCCGGCGTCGACGAGCAGTTCGGACATCGTCACGACGCCGATCGTGCCGGTCGACTCGCCGTGGCCGCGAAAGTCGAAGCGCGTGAACGCGCGACCCTTCGCCTTTGCGTGCGCGAGGAGCGCTGTGCTCTTCTCGCCTTGGCGCACGGAGCCGAGCCCGTGCAAGAACACATAGCCCGGGCTCGCGCCCGGGAACTGCTCGACCACCACGCGCTCGCCGTGCGCGGGCGACAGGACCGTCGTGGTGGTCGGGGCCGGGCTCACACGCGTTCGATCGCGTCGATGCGCACCGTGACCGGGCCGCTCGGCGAGGGGACTTCGCCCGTGTCGCCGATGGCGCGGCCGAGCAGGCCCTGCGCGATCGGGGCGCGGTAGTTGATCGTGTGGTCGTCGACGACGTCCCACGGTCCGAGCACCGCGTAGGTGCGCGTCTTGCCCGACTCGACCTCGGTGTAGGTGATGCGGGTGCCGGGCGCGACCACGTCGTCGGGGATCTCTTGGTCCTCGATCAGCTTGGCCATGCGGATCGACTGGTCCATCTCGGTGGCGCGCGTCGTGAGGTTGCGCTGCTCCTCCATGGCCGACTCCCACTCGCTGTTCTCGCTGAGGTCGCCGAGCGACGCCGCGGCGCCGATGGCCTTGCTGTTCGCGGGGATCTTCTCTTCGACGAGGATGCGGTACTCGTCCTTGATGCGCTTCATGCCCGCGATCGTGGTGAAGATCGCGTCTTCGCGCTCCCAGAACGGCACGTCGTTCTTCGCCGCGAGTTCCGGGAACTTGTCGGCCACCGCGCGCAGGATCAGGTTGCTGATCTCCGGCGGGAAGTCCTCGCCGCCGCGCTCGCTGATGCCGAGGTAGCTCGCGAGGTCGTCCTTGCCGATCGACTCGAGCGAGCGATGCAGGTAGCCGCGCTTGCCCGTGAGCAGGCTCGTGAGGCGCGACAGCAGGCGGCCCTGGAACACGTTGCCCTTGCGCTCGGCGGAGAGCACGCGCGCGAGGTGCATGAGCACGCGGCCGACGGTGACGGGGTCCGGGCGGTCTTCGCGCTTGTCGAACGTGCCGTCCGCGCAGGCGCGGCCGAGCAGGTAGGTCAGCAGCGGGTAGCGGCGCGGATACGGCGCGACGCGGTCCCACAGGTCCATCAGGCGTTCGCCACCTTGCGCGTCGACGATCGCCTGCACGACGTTCTCGAGCACCGAGTTCGGCACGTCGGGAAGCACGGCCAGCGTGCGGTCGACCCAGTGCTCGCCGATCGCTTCCGGCAGCAGCTTGACCGCGTGTTCGCGCGAGAGCTGCGTGGCGAGACGGTCGATCGCTGCGGGGTGCAGCGCGCCATCCGGGCCGACGAGCAGGGCGCGCAGTTCGACTGCGGCCGCGGTGCCGGTCTTACGGCCGTGCTCTTCGAGGAAGAGGATGCCGTCGAGGATGTGCGCGTGGTTGTCCTTCTTGTGGCCGAGGCACTCCTCGACCGTCTTCTGCGCGACATCGAGGATCTGCGCGCGGACTTCGTCGTCCTGGCCGCGCGCGAGGAAGTCGCGCAGCACCGCGATGCGGCCGCCGAGGTTGTTCTCGTGGCGCATGGCCGTCTGCGCCTCTTCGGCGAGACCGACCGGGCGATCGCGCAGCACGAAGCTCGGGCGCGTCGCGGTGCCTTCGGCCTTGAGCCACGGGTCCTTCGTCGCGGCGAGCTTGGCGCGCTTCCAGAAGCCTGCCCAGCCCTTCTCCTCGATGACCGAGGGAATGAGCTCTTGCTTGAGCTGCGCGCTCGACACCGTGCCGCGGTAGAGCTTGGCGACGATGCGGATGAGGCGCGACGGGTCCTTCTCGGCGAACTGCTTGAGGTCCGCGAGGCGCAGGAGCTTCATCGCGCGCAGATCCTCGTGATCGAGCGGCTTGAAGCGGTCGATCACCGTGTCGAACGGGAAGGCTTCCTTGCGGCCCGTCGCGAACTGGATCGCGAGCTCGCGCGACTCCGGGCGGAACTCGAGGACGACGCCCTCGCCCCAGCCGGCCTGGTGGTAGACCACGTGGCCCTTCGTGAAGCGGCGCAGGCGGTCGAATTCCAAGAGGGCCTGAGCGTTCGCGGCCGAGCCGTCGATGCCGGCGCGCTGGCGGATGGTCTCCCACCAGTTCTCTTCGGCGAAGCGCTGCTCCAGCATCGCGAGCAGGCGCTTGGCGAGAGCCTCGTTGTGCACGCCGCGCTTCACCACGCGGGTCGCGAGGTCGATCGCGGAGTCGAGCGCCGAAGCGGCTGCGAGGGCCTCGACCATCATGTTCGCAAGCGCGAACGCGCGGCCGGATTGGGCCTGGTCGCACAGGCTGTCCACGACCCCGAGGTACTGTTGGATCGCGTCGGGCTTGGGCGACTTGACCGCCTGCTCCCAGGCGGTTTCGAGCGAGTCGAGCTGCAGGGAACGAGCGAGGTGGACGACGTCGTGCGTCAAAGTCGGACTATCCAGAAGGCGGTTGGGCGGACTGAGGGGCGGAGGAATCTAACGACCCGCCCGCAGCCACGGAAGCCTGCGCATCTGGAAGCGCGGCGCTCGCCAACCGAGCAGGCGGATCGCATCCGCCCGCTCTCCGGCCGCACAGTGGCGGCCGCTTGGATCACTCGGCGAGGCGAGCGATCAGCGTGTTCACATCCGTCGTCGCGCACGCTTCGTCGTAGGTCGCGAGCGGGGCCTCGTCGAGCACTTCGTCCGGCGCGATCAGGATCACGTAGTACTCCTGCCCGTATTGGCGGCGGAACGCCACGATCTTCGGCAGGATGGGGCTCTTGAGATCCTCGGCGGCCTCGATCACGACGCTCTTGCCTTCGCGACCGCGACCACGCAGCACGATCATCGGCGCGTAGGCCGCGACCTGCTTGTCCTGGATCGACACTTCGAAGTGGCGCGGCGTGTGGCTGTGGGCGACTCCCGCCTGACCGAGGCGGTCGCAGACGGACTGCTCGAGCTTGCTGCCGAGCGGCCGGCCGCCGCAGCGACCGTGGCCGTGGCCGCGGCCGGCGCCGTGCACGCCGAGCACATCGTCCTCGTCCTCCATCATCGGCAGGCCGCGCGGGATGTAGGCCGGCGGCTGCGGGCGGGCGTGCGGCTTCTGCGCCTGGGCGCGCTGCGGCGCAGGCTGCGCCTTGGCCGGCGCCGGCTTGCGCGGCGTCGCCTTTTCGTCCTTCTTCGCCTTCTCGCCGGCGGGCTGCGCGCGTGGCGCGGTCACAGCCTTCGTCGGGCGCTTCGTCTTGGGCTTCTGCGTGGACTTGCTGGGGGTCTTGGTGGGCATGTTGTCTCGGCAGTCCTAGGTGGTTCTCCGGAAACGGCTTGCGTTCGAACGGATGCGCCCATGCAGCGTCCGTCCCTGTGCCTTGCCGATCCCGGGGACCGCAGTCGGTGGTTGTTGAACCCCCTCCGCGGAGATTCGAGCGAGCATTCTAGCGCGCGATGCCAAGGCGGGAAGGCCCCCAGAGAAGGTCGCGGCGGTCGCGCCGCACGGGTGGCGTGGCGCGCACGGCATGGCGTCGAGGCGTATTTGCGCGTCGGCCCGGGCCGTCCCATCGCACGCGGGCTTCGTACCTCAAGAAGCGTTCTTCCGACCGTCGATCCAGCCCTGTCTAGCACGCGGACACAGGGGAATGGACGACATACGGCTCGGCTCGATCTTGCTCGAGAGCAAGGTCATCAGTGAAGCGGACCTCGAGAAGTGTCTCGAGATCCAGGCCCTTACGGGGAACACCCGTACCGTGGGCCAGATCCTGCTCGAACAGGGCCGCATCGACCGCACGACGCTCGAGCGTCTCGTGCAGTTGCAGGAGGCCCGACGTGCCGAGCGCGACGCCAAGGCGCCCGACGCGGTGGAGGTCCAGGGCGAAAGCCTGCTGGAGTCCGTGGCGCGTTCCGGCGCGCGCGAACTCGTGATCAGCGAAGGCCGACCGATCATGGTCCGCGAGGCCGCGAGCTGGCGCGCGTTGACCGCGGAGCCGGTGCGCAGCCCCGAGGTGTGGGACTTCGTTCGCCGTGAGATGGGCGTCGCCGTGCTCGAAGAACTGGCCGAGCGTCAGTTCGTGGTGCGCGACCTCGTCCGGCCCGGCGTCTGCCGCGGCCGCATCACCGCGATGCGACACACGGACGGCGTCGCCGTGATGGCTGAGCTTCGGCCCGAGGTCGTTCTCGAGGCGGCAGAACTCGGCGTCCCGGAGTCGGTTTCGAGCCTGCTCGCGAACGCGCGCGGCCTCGTGCTGTTCGTCGGCGAACGCGGCGAAGGCCGCAGCGAGCTGCTCGCCAGCGTGCTCGCGGCGATGGCGAAGGAGCCCGGCCGCTACGTCGTCGCGCTCGACGACGCGCTCGATGCACCCGTTCCGCAAGGCGGGGCGCTCGTCGCGCGCCGTCGGATCGGCGAGCACGCCACCGACTACGCGTCGGGCCTGCGCACCACGCTGCGCGAGGACCCGGATGCGATCCTGCTCGGCAGCGTCGACGACACCGATGCCTTCGATCTCGCTGTGCGCGCCGCCGAGGGCGGCCGCCTCGTCGTGGGTTGGATGAACGCGCGCTCGGTCGTCGGTTGCCTGCAGCGCGCGCTGCGCTGCTACTCCGACGTCGATGCGCAGCGCGTGCGCCAAAGCCTCGCGAACGTGTTGCGCGCGGTCTGCGTGCGCCATCTCGTGCCGAGCAAGGCCGGGGACCGCATGCTCGCAGCCGTCGAATGGATCGCGTTCGACGAAGCGGCGCGCGACGTGCTGCGCCACGGCGACCTCGAGAGCCTCGCGATGCTCATGCGCGCCGAAGGCAACTCGAACGGGGCTTCGCTCGACCAGTGCCTGTGCCGGCTCACGAAGGACGGCCTCGTCCGCCTCGAGGACGCCTACGCGCGCGCCGAGGACAAGGCGTGGCTGCTGGACCGCACGCAGGCCGCTTCCGGCCAAGGGGTGACGCTGTGATGGACGCCAAGGAACTCGAACGGATGCTCGCGTCGATGACGCGCGCCGGCGCATCGTCGCTGCACTTGCTGCCCGGCCGCCCGCCGTGCGTTCGCGTGCAGCGGCGCTTCGTGCAGTCGGAGCACGCGGTGGTCGAGCCCGCGGAGATCGACGCGTTGCTCGCGGACTTGTTGTTCGACGACCACCGCGAACGCCTGGAGCAACACGGCGAAGTCGACGTGCTCTACGTCGCGCGCACGGGCCAGCGCTTCCGCACCACGGTCCTGCGCCAGGAGCAGGGGCTCGCGATGCTGATGCGTCCGATCCCGGAAGCGCCGCCGCAGCTGCAGGACCTGCAGTTGCCGCAACAGGTCGCCGCGCTGGCCGAGTTGCAGAGCGGCCTCGTGCTCGTCGCCGGCTCGTTCGGTTCGGGCAAGAGCGCGACGCTCGCGGCGCTCGTCGATGCATTCAATCGCTCCACGTCGCGCCATGTCGTGACCGTGGAGGAGCCGATCGAATACCTGCACCCGCAAGGCCGCGCCTTGCTGCACCAACGCGAAGTCGGCGCGCACGTGCGCGACTGCGCGACGGGCGTCCGCCAGGCGATGCGGCTCGGCGCCGAAGTCGTGTTCTTGAGCGAGATCCGCGATGCCGCGGCGCTCGAGGCCGTCCTCGACGCGGCGGAGAGCGGCTGCCTCGTGTTCGCGGGCTTCGACGCGAGTTCGGTCGTGAGCGCGTGCACGGAGCTGGAGAAGCTCGTGCCGCAGGATCGCCGCGAAGGCATCCGCGCGCGCTTCGCCGCCGCGATGCGCGCCGTGACGGCGCAGACGCTGTTGCCGAGCGCGCACCATCAAGGCCGTGTGCCGATGGTCGAAGTGCTCATCGAGAACTCGGCCGTGCAGTCGGCGCTGCGCGAAGGCCGCGCGGGCGACCTGCCCGCGATCATGCATCGCTGCCGCGGACTCGGCATGCAGACCGTCGACAGCGCGCTGCGAGGCTTGCTCGCGCGCCATCTCGTCACGCCCGAGGAGGCGATGCAGCACGCAGTGCATCGCGACCAGGTGATGACGCGGCCGATGGCCGGCGTCGGCGCGCCGGGGCGCGCGCACTGAGGCAGGAGCGGCTGCGGTCAGCCCGCGGCCGCGTCGTCGTCGAGGTCGAGCCCGCGCTCTTCCTCTTCGCTGATGCCTTCGCCGAAGTTGGAGCCGAGGTAGATGCGCCGCACCTGTTCGTCCGCGACGATCGTGTGCGGCTCGCCTTCGGCGAACACCTTGCCCTTCGCGATGATGTAGGCGCGGTCGGTGATGCGCAGCGTCTCGATCACGCTGTGGTCGGTGATGAGGATCGCGATGCCGCGTTCCGACAACGCTGCGAGGATGCGCTGGATCTCCTCGACCGTGATCGGGTCGACGCCGGCGAACGGCTCGTCGAGCAATAGCAGGCGCGGTTCGGTCGCCAGCGCGCGCGCGATCTCCAGGCGACGACGTTCGCCGCCGGAGAGCTGTTCGCCGAACGAGTCGAGCAGGTGGCCGAGCTGCAGGTCCTCGATGAGCTCCTGCGCGCGTTGCTCGCGCTGCGCCCGCTTCATGCCGCGCGCCTCGAGCACGCAGGCGACGTTGTCGAACACCGTCATGCGCCGGAAGACCGATGCTTCCTGGCTGAGGTAGCCGAGGCCGAGCCGCGCGCGGCGATACATCGGCAGGCGCGTGATGTCCTTGCCGAGGAACGTCACCTTGCCGGCGTCGGGCTGCACCATGCCGACGACCATGCGGAAGCTCGTCGTCTTGCCGGCGCCGTTGGGGCCGAGCAGGCCGACGATCTCGCCTTCGCCGACGCGGATCGACACCTTGTCGACGACGCGGCGGCCGCGATACGCCTTGACGAGCCCTTCGGTCAGCAGGATCGGCGCGGTCACGTTTGCCTCAGCGGATCGGGGAAAGGCGCGGGAACGGCCAACGGTAGAAGATCAGCAGCGCGCGGCCGCGGATGTGCTCGCGCTTGACGAAGCCGTGCCATGCCTCGGGCGGCTGCCATGACTTCTGGCCGTCGCCGGTGGTGGGGGGCTCGATCGTGAACTCGCCGGTCTTCTCGTCGACTTGCGCGCGGCCCTTCAGCGCGTGGATCTCGCCGAACTCGTCGATCATCGCGAGCGCGTCCTTGCTGCGGATGACGATCGGCGTCTCGTCGCGGTCGCGCTGCATCGATGCGGGCATCGGGCGCTTGTTGCCGCGCAGCACGCGCGCGCCTTCGGCCTCGCGCTTCTTCGCTTCATCGGGATGCACGACCGTGCCGTCCGCGAGCCGGCCGATGTCGATGGAGGTCCAACCGCGCGAGTCGATCGACTGCAGCGTGTTGTCGCCCATCATGAAGAACTTGCCTTCCGGGATCGCGATGAGGTCCTGCGCGTAGGCGAAGCCGCGCTTCGTGTAGTGCAGGTCGCGGTCGATGCGCAGTCCTTCGATCTGCACCTTGCCGCTGCCGCGCAGGCGCAGTTGCGGCGCCGCGGCGTGGTCGCCGGTGGCGCCCGTGCCGCCGCCTTGGATCTCGCAGCCTTCGCGGCAGTCGTGGCTCGACACGTCGAACCGCTGCGCCACTTCGCCGTCGCGCCACGCGATGAGTTCGTCGTCGAGGTGCGCGAACGCGACCTCGGTCGCGACGCCGGGCGGCAGTTCGAACACGAAGCTCGGCGACTCGATCGCCGCTTCGGCGCCGCGTTGCGCGGTGAGCTTGGCCTTGCCGCCTTGCACGACGAGCGCGTAGGTCGTCATCGGCTGGCCGGGGCGGCGCACTTCGACTTCGAGCGCGAGCTCGTCGACGGTCTTCTCGGGGCGCACCGACGCGGCGATGCGCGCGTCCGGAACGATCTCGCATTCGCGCATGCCCGCCTTCTCGCGGATCGCCTGCGCCGTGCTCGTCGGGTAGCCGTCCCAGACGCGGTCGACGAAGCCGCCGTCCACGTTGTCCTTGAACTGCAGCTTGTAGACGCGGCCCGCGACGGGCTCGAGCGCGACCGTGAACGAGCCGAGTTCCGCGCCTTCGGTCCACGCCGTGGTCGGCGTGCCGTAGAGCATGCCGCCGAGTCCCTTCTGGCCTTCGTGCAGCAGTTGGCGCGCGGGGTAGACCTCCTTCCAGAGGCCCTGCTGGATGCGCTCGGGCTTGCGCAGCGGCTCGTAGGTCCGCTTCTGGCCGTCGAGCGTCACGCGGTAGAGGTTGCCGCCGCCGATGTAGAGCGTCTCGCCGGGCAGGCCGACGAGGCGCTTCACGTAGTTCTGGTTCTGCTGCAGCGGGTAGCCGAACACCGTGACGTCCCAGCGCTGCGGCTCGCGGAGCGCGGGAGTCAGCTTGTCGACGAGCAGGCGGTCGTAGATGCCCGCTTCGCTGCTGCCCATCAACGTCGGCTGCATCGACGACGTCGGGATCTGGAACGCCTCGAGGCAGAACCACTTCAGCAGCACGGCGCCGAGGATTGCGACGCCGAACGCCTCGAGGTTGTAGCGGATCGGCCCGATGCGGGGCTTCAGCCTGGTCTTCGGCTGCGAGGCCGTCTTGGCGGCCTGGATCGCGGCTTGTTCGACCGCGGTGCGCGCTGCGAGGATCGGATCCGTCATCGTGTGTTCCGGATGAAGTCGTGCGACCAGTCGATCAGTCTTCGTCGCTGCTGCGCAGCACCGACAAGAACGCCTCTTGCGGGATCTCGACGCTGCCGACCATGCGCATGCGCTTCTTGCCTTCCTTCTGCT
>CAZEQF010000011.1:0-20519 GCA_964514315.1 uncultured Singulisphaera sp.
GCGGCAATCGCGGCGTCCGTCGCTTCGCGCAACGTTCGCCGCGCCGGCTCGTCGGCGATGCCGTCGAACAGCGTCGGCACGCCCGCGAACGCGTCCTTCGCCGACACAGCGCCTTCTTGCGTTGCGTGCACGAAACGCATCGACGACTCGAACACCGATTCGATCGGCGCGGGACGACCCGGGCTCACGTGGTGCTGCAGCAGCACTTCGTAGGCGAGCCGACGGAAGGTCTCCCCGCGGACGGGTTCGATCTCGTCAGCCTGGATCGAGAACGCTTCGGGCACGGGCTCGCTCGTCGCTCCGAGGAACAGCGAACGCACTGCATGCGGCGGCAGCGACAATCCGGCGTTCGCGTCGGCAGCCATCGCCACCGCGAGCGGCAACGCCTGCGCGAGCGCGAGGTCGTGGCCGTGCGTCTCCTCGCGATGGTGCGTGGTGAGCACGACGTCGGGGCGAATCGTGCGCAGCAACCGCGCCATCTCGCGAACGGTGTCCTCGCGCCCCCACTCCGCGAACGCTTCGTCGGCGGTGCGTCGATAGCCGAAGTCCGGCCGATTGAGGTGCCACACTTCGGCGTCGAAGGTCGCGCATCCTGCCTCGGCTTCGAGCGTGCGGATGCGTTCGAGCGCGTCGCCGGTCTCGGGTCCGCGCGAGTTCTGGCCGCCGCCGCCGCGCGATGCGAGCAGGACTGCGACGCGAGCTCCGTGGCGATGTCGGAACCACGTCGCCGGCAGCACATATCGGTCGTCAGGATGCGACGCGACCAACAGCACGAGCGCATCGTTGGCGATGTCGAGCTTCGCTTGCTGCAACGCGACGGCGCCGCTCTTCGATCGACCTGCGTGCTGCGGAGCTTGCGCTTCGACTTGCGACGCCATCGCGCACGAGAGCCACAGTCCGAACGCGAGTTGGCGCAAAGCGCGCAACGCGGGACTCGGGCTTCGAGTCCGGCCGCAGCCACTGGTGCTTGGTGAAACCGCTTCTGGGGTCATGCGCGCGACGTTCCTTTGCGACGCGCCACGATAGACGCACGAAGTGGATTGGCGAGCACGCTGGCAGCATGTCCGGTGTTGGACCAGTGAGCAGAGCCTGATCCTGGACGGCAACGAACGGACAGGCCGAACTGGCTCTGCTGCGCCAGCGTTCGCGGGTGCCCGCATGCATCCGCGGCGCATGCTCGCGACCGATTTCGGGAGACGAGGCGTGGTCGTCGGGCGCGAACGCAGCAACGGAATCCGCAGCCCGAAGTGCCGCCGCGCGAACCTGGCGCGATCGCGCGCATGCGCGATGCGTTCGTCGAGAGTCCCCCACAAATGCAGCGCGCCGCGGCCCGTGTCGTGCACGGACCGCGGCGCGTCAGGTCGCAACAGCGACCAACGGATCAGCGGATCAGGTTCGGCATCATGCTGGCGCCGACGCCAGCCGCGATGCCGAGCATCACGAGCGTCATCCACGTCTCGGGGCCCCACGGGCTCGTCGACTTCGACGTCATGCCTTCCGCGTCGGCAGTGGTGTAGCTCATCGAGCCGTAGAGGTGCTTCGTCAACGCGGACGAATCGGGCAGCATCGCCCAGTCGAACGGGATGTCCTCGTTCTGCGGCAGGATCGTGACCACGCCGCTGATCACCGCGTAGTAGCTCTCGAACGTGACCTTCCAGTCGGTGAAGGACACGTCGATGACGCCCTGCGGCAGCGACTCCGCATACGCAGCGAACTCGCGGTTGCCGCGGATGTCGGTCTTCGGGTCGTCCTCGGTGCGGTCCATGCGTTGGATCGCGCGACGGATGTCGTTGGCCGAGAACGCCGCGACCATGTAGCCCTTGTGGAACGAGAACGTCGGGTTGAACTGCGCCAGCGGGTTTTCCATGCCGCTGACAGCAATCGCGTCCTCACTGAAGGAGATCTGGTAGCTCTTGATGCCGCGCTTCTCGGCTTCTTCGAGGGTGAAGTCGCCATCGCTTGCTGCGGCCATCGCCTTGATCGCCTTGAGCAGCTTCTGCTCGTCGTTGACCTTGACGAGGATCGCCATCTCGGGCGTCGACGCGATGTCGGCAATCGGCTTGGACCACGTGATCACGTTCTCGCCGAGCGCGCCGAAGAGGTCGTCACGAAGGCTGAAGCCCATCTCCTTCTCCATCGCCGCGAGCTGCGCCATCATCTCCTCGGCGACCTTCGGGTCGTAGGCGCGGATCGCGCCGGTCATGGCGTCGTACCAGCCCATCGGCTCCATCGTGAAGGCCCAGAAGCTCACAGCATCCTTGGGCACCCACTTGAGGAAGCCCATGTCGACGGTCTTGTTGCCAGTGGGCATGAAGCCCTTCCGGTCCGGCGCGGGCGCATGCATGTAGCCCGTCGTGATCGACTTGCCGTCCTTGTAGGAGCTCGACATCGCGTACGACTTCAGCGAGCCCATGCCGAGCGCATCCATGCCGCGGCGGACGCCTTCGAGGTCGATCTCGGCCATCGCCGGGTTCATCTCGGCGCCGATCTCGAGCGCCGACATGACGAAGTCGACCATGGGGTCGACGCGCAGGAACATCTCGACCTCGGAGCCCTCGGTCGTGAGGGTCTTCGTCGAGGTCTTGTAGCGCTCGTTCGCGCCGAGGGCCGGCTTGTTGGCCACCATGTTCTCGACCGTGCTGCGCACGTCATCGACCACGGTGCCGATGAGCACGCCGCTCTTCAGCATCGCGACGTTGAGGCCCATCGTGTTGGAGGCAGGCGCGTTCGTCGGCTTGAACGTGTGGATCTTGATGTCGCCGACCGCGGCTTCCGAAGCCTCCATCTCGCCCGACTTGCCGAGCATGTCCATGCCCATGTTCATCAGGGCAAACCACTGCTGCGCGCTGTCGCCGAACTCGAGGTGCAGCATCAGTCCGACCGTGGGCTCGGGACCGAAGTCGCCGCTCTTGAGCCCAAGTCGCGTCAGCGCCACGCCCGCGCCCTTCACGCGCAGAGCCATCGCCGCGTCCGGGTCGACCGGCATCGCGCCCTGCTTGTGCATCTCGCGCGCCTGTTCGAGCGCCTTCTTGACCTGCGCATCGACGAGCTCGCGCGCGTCCTTGACGAAGTTCTGGACCTCCTGCTCGGCCCACATCTTCGCGATCGGCATCGACATCATCTCCTGCATGGAGGCGTCGAGGTCCGGCATGCTCATCGCCATGATCGTGTCGGCGGGCAGATAGGGCAGCATCGACTGCTGCTGGGCGGCGCCGGCTGCGGCAAAGGCGCCGAGGAGCGGCAGGAGCATCAACTTGAGCTTGCGCATGTTGGTGTAGGTTGCGTTGCGATCGGGAGTTCGGGTCGGGGGTCTCGGTCGAGTGCCGCGCGGAATGCCGCGGCGGGGGCCGCTGTGGACGGCCAAAATGCAAAACCGTCGAAGCAGGCGACTTCGGTCAGCGGATCTGCTTCTGGAAGTGCTTGTCGAGGGCGTCCTGCGCCTTGGCCAAAGCCGACTGGAACGCCTTGGCGGCCTTCTCGATGCCGCTCGCCTTCTGGGCGCTCAGGGCCGTGGCCAACGCAGCGAGTGCAGCCTTGGCATCCGCGTCTCCCCCATTCATGGCGAAGTCGACGAGGAACCCGGCCTGGGTCAGGTTCGCGCTGATGGCATCCGATTCCATCTCGCCATCGATCGCGAAGTCGGCAAACCACTTCTCGAGCGGCTTCAGGCCGCCGGTCTTGGCGAGGTTCTGGCAGAACCACTTGCCGGTGTCCGGATTGCCGAACCGGCTGCCGACCGAAGCGAAGCCCTGCAGCAGCCACTTCGGCAACTCGACTTCCGCCGAGGCCAGCACGCCGTGCACGTAGCCGAGGCCGACCGCGTGCGGCAGGTAGTAAGGCCCCCAGTTCTCGTCCCACAGGCAAACCGCGGGACGCACTTCGCCTTGCAGCGGCAGTTTGAGCGCAGCTTCTTCGCGCGCGAGGAACGCGCCGTAGGCAGACGTCTCGTCGCCGATCTGCGCGCCGAACTGGTTGAACTGGTCCTGCGTCGGCGCCACGAACACGCCGGGCCGCTGCGCCGGCAACGGCTTCGCGTCGCCGAGGGCGGACGAGATGCGCGCGATCGAACGGTCTGCGTGCTCACGCAGCGATTCGATCTTCGCGATCGGCAACGTGCTGACGAGCACGTAGTGCTGCGTCGTGAGCATCCACGGATGCGACGCGTCTTCGTGCCAGCGATCCGCTTCCTTCTCGTCGACCCAACGCTTGCCGCCTTCGATCGGGAACGAGCGCGCACGCGACTTCTCGAGATCCTCGGCGGCGATGAGCTCGCCGGTCACTGCGTGGCGAACCTTGCCGCCTTGCAGCGCGCGGTATTCGTCCTTCGCGACGAGTTCGCCGTTCCAGTGGAACACGCCGCGCTTCGCATCGTCGACGCGCTCCTTCTCGACCCACGCGCCGTTGGCCTCGACGAAGCCCTTCTGCTGCATCTCGGCCTCGAACGCGAGTTGTTCGGGCGTCTTCTGCGCGGGCTTCTTCGCCTCTTGCGCAGGCTTCTTCGCGTCCTTCGCGTCCTTCGTTCCCTTCGCGTCTTGCTTGGCTTCCTTCGTGGCCTTCGCAGCGTCCTTCTTGCCCGACTCCTTCGCGGGCTTCTGCGCGAGCGCGGAATCGCAGAGCAACGTGGAGAGCAACAACAGCGGCAGGATGCGCATCGTGGGCATTCGCAGGTGGAAGGTGCGCGCCGCATGCGTGCCGCGGCGCTCGGGGCGGAGTGGATTACTGGACCGACCGGCGATTGTCAGGCGCGAAGCGATGCCACGATTCGAGTCGCTGGTTCGGCCGGAGGTTGAGGTAGGGCGTCCAGCGCGGCCGCGTCGGCTGGCGCAGGAGACGCAGGCCGGAGTCCTTCAGCGGCCGATCCGCCTTGCGCGCATTGCAACCCACACACGCAAGCACGCAGTTCTCCCACGTCGTGCGACCGCCGCGCGACCGCGGCGTGACATGGTCGATGCTCAGTCGATCCGGGCTGCCTTTGCGCCCGCAGTATTGGCAGGTGAAGTCGTCGCGCAGGAACAGGTTCCTGCGTGTGAACGGAGCCTCGTGGCACGGCACCCGGTCGTATCCACGCAACACCACGACTTCGGGCACCGGAATGCGCACCGACGGCGAACGGACGAAGTCGCGGGTCGGCGGTTCGGGCAAACCCACCCACTCCGGGAACGAGTAGACGGCCAGAGTGTCGGGGGCGACGACGCGCGCCACGTCGCGGACCATCATGCACAACGCCCGGCGCACGGTCGTGACGTGCACCGGCATCCAGGACCGGTTCAGCACGAGGGCAGAACGGTCCAGCAACTGCAACCGCAGGACATGTTCTGTCATCTGCATCGCGAGTCCGCAAACGCCGTCAGGCGGGGACGAAGTCTAAGTTGCCCTTGCAGGGCGGCAATGCCCCCTGCCATCGTTGCTACCCCGGATGCGCACCGCTAAACTCGCGAGGTTCCACCCCGCGATTTCCCGCTGCCTGATCGCATGAACCTCCACCTCACTCTTCGCGGATCCCTCCCCGTGCTGCTCGCGTTCGGCCTCGCCGCGTGCGAATCGACCGAGTCTGACCACAACGGCGACCTCGGGATCTCCGCAGTGCAGTTCCAGGACCTCGTCGTGCCCCAGGGCATGAAGCTCGTGGAGCGCTTCGCCGAGAGCCACTCGCGCGAGGCCGCCGGCTGGCGCTACGGGCACTTCGAATACGTGGGCCAGACGCAGATCCAGGATGCGTGCGCGCACTTGCTGGAGCGCATGCCGCAGCACAGCTGGCAGGTCGTCAAGGACGACGCCTCGACTCCCCAAGCTCGCCACATCCAGTTCAAACGCGGGGCCTACGTGGTCGATTACCGCTTCGAGCGGAACTTCGGCGAGACCCACATGGTCATCGATTACGACACCAAGATCGAAGGCCGCTGACCGCACCCCCGACATCCATCATGACCGGATCTTTGCCCCAGGGCCTCACTGGCACCCAGGCGCCGAACGCCATCGAAATCCTCTGGGAACGCTATAAGCGTCTTGTCCAGGCGACTTTCTGGCTGCTCATCGTCGGCCTGTTTGCCTACTACGGCGTCCGCTACTACCAGCAGACCCAGCTCAACAAGAAGTGGTCGGCGTGGTCCGAGGCGACGCTGCTGCGCGCGGCCTACAGCCCCAAGGACGGCGATCCCAGGAGCGCCAGCTCCTTCGAGGCCATCGCCAACCTGGTCGACGAGCTGCGCGATGCCTCCGACGCGCATTTCTCGACGGCCCTCGCGAGCGCCGACGCGTCCCAGAAGCCCTACCTGCTGTGGCTCAAGGCCTGCCGCGAGGCACGCAATGGGGAGATCGACGCGGCCGTCAAGACGACGGACCAGCTGAAGGCCGAGTATCCCAAGCACGCGCTGTGCGCCTCGACGGCCTACCCGGTCCAGGTGCGCCAGCCTGTCGAGAAGCCCAAGGACAAGAACAAGAAGGACGACGCGCAGCAGGACGAAGAGCCAGAACTCAAGCCCACCGTGGCCGGCTCTGCCGTCGACATGCTCGTCCAGAACCTCAAGGCTGCCAAGGACTTCGCGGTTCCGGCCCAGTTTGCCAAGCCGACGATCCCGGCCGACGCCCCGCGCTACAAGGTCACGCTCGAAGGCGAATGGGGTGAGTTCGTGGTCGCCCTGATGGTGCAGGACGCCCCGAAGACCTGCGCGAAGTTCGAAGAACTGGCGACGGCCAAGTTCTGGGACGGCATCAAGGTTGACGAGATCATGCGCCCGAGCTCGCGCCAGAACCGCTTCATGGAGCCGACGCGGCAGTTCCACTTCGGCTTCGAGACGACGCGCACCGAGGCGAACCGCGCCGACTGGGACACGTCGACGGCGAGCAAGGACGAGCGCACGGTGCAGGAGTTCACCAACCTGAGCCACTTCCCGGGCGCTGTCGCCGCGCGCATGCGCGACGGCAAGTCGGAGGTCGATCGCCTCTACATCTGCGAGTCCGACTCGCCGAGCCAGGATGACCAGCGCATGGTGTTTGCCTACGTCGTCGAAGGACTCGAGACGGTGCGCAAGGTTTGTGACGCGAGCTTCGACCGGTCGGAAGACGAAGAGGCAGGCCGCGGCCGCCCCTCGGACACGATCACGATCAAGTCCGTCACGAAGCTCTGAGTCGAACGACGCGCGCGACGAAGCGCGCGAAGGTGGTTCTGCTAGAACCACGCGAACGGCCTCGAATCCTTGGATTCGGGGCCGTTTTCGTTTTGGGGCGCGTCGCGTTGGCACGAACGCGCGAGCCATGGCCCGCAAGTCTGGCGCTTGCGGCGCGGCACGGTTGCGCAGGCTTCGCGCGCAGACGCCGAGGCCACATACACACGATGCACGATGCGCATCGATGCGACCGACGCGGCATGACGGAAGACGCGGAGTCCGTTCGCCCACTCGTTCGGACGGCGTCATGCTGGTTGCGCGCGAAGGGCTTTGACCCAACGAACGTCGGGGCACT
Source organism: uncultured Singulisphaera sp. (assembly GCA_964514315.1). Classification (GTDB taxonomy): domain Bacteria; phylum Planctomycetota; class UBA1135; order UBA1135; family UBA2386; genus SXPK01. The sequence continues at coordinate 7,462 of CAZEQF010000011.1, forward strand.
GCCGTGCGATGCGGGCTCTGCAACTCAGCCTGAAGGAGCCGCGGCGCGGCGGCGGAACAGGGGCTCGTTCCTGCTCGAGGAAACCACGAGTCCGCTTGGCCTGGTGCCGCGACTCCGTGGCACAAGTGATGCCCCGAGCGGCACGCACTCCGGCACCAGCCACATCGGAGGCCCCACCTGCCACGAGTTCTGCTCGATCAGGGGCCGCACTCTGCTTCGCGGCGCAACGCCGGACGCTGGCGAGAAGGCCGCGGCGCAGGCGTGTCGAGGAGACCTGACAAGAAGCGGCAACGCAGAAGGCGCCCCCGCGAGGCGGACGCAGCGGATGTGACCTTCTGGCTCAGGACGTGAGTGGCGTGCGCCACCCGCCGCCGTCTGCTGAGCCACGTCGTGCACCAGGCCGGGGGCACCAGGGTGACAGATGCAGGTGTTGGTGGGTTGCTTGCCGGCTTGGTTCGCCAGCCAGCATCGGAGCAACCCCACCACGATCCCATTCGCATCGCGGCCATGACCCTCAAACCGCATAGCCAGGGGAAGGCAGGTTCTGACATGGCACCACCACTCGACGGCGCCAGATGGCCTCGCGAACGAGCCTGCCGCAGAAAGGAGAAGGGCCGCCACACCGATGCGGGTGAGGCGGCCCTTCGCGAAGAGAGGTGCTGGATATTGTCTATAAGCCGTTTACCAGCAACTACTTACCAATCACATCTCCTTCAGCTTGGCGTAGATGCGCTCGAATTCCTCGCGTCCCGCACAGGTGATTTGGATCACCGAGGACTTCCGTCCGTAGCGAACATTGACCGACGTGCTCAGCGTCTCGGTCAGCGTCTCTTCGATCTCCTTCAGCCACGCCGCCTTGATCTGCTTGGCGTCCTTCTTCTTGACTGGCACGGCGGGGCCGAGGTTCGCCTGGCGAACGAGCTCTTCCAGGGCGCGGACCGACAGCGACTGGCGGATCGCCTCGTCCGCGAGCCGGGTCTGGACCTCCGGGTCCTTGGCGCCGAGCAGCGTGCGTGCATGCCCCATCGACAATGTTCCACGTGAAACATGCTGCTGCACGGCGGGGGCCAGCTCGAGCAGACGCATGAAGTTGGCGACCGTCGAACGGTCCAAGCCAACGCGCTGCGCGACCTCCTCCTGCTTGGCACCAAGCTGCTGCTGCAGCGTCTTGAAGGCCTGCGCCTTCTCCAGCGGGTTCAGGTCCTCGCGCTGGAGGTTCTCGACCAGGGCGAACACCGCCGACTCCTGATCCGTCGTCTCGCGGATGATGACCGGCACCTCGGTGAGGCCCGCCTGCTTGGCGGCTCGCCAGCGGCGCTCGCCCGCGACGATTTGGAGGGTCTGGCCGACTCGGCGCACGAGGATGGGCTGGAGCACCCCGCTCTCGCGAATCGACTGCGTGAGTTCGGTGAGATCACTCTCGGCGATCCCCGTGCGCGGCTGGTGCGGGTTGGGCACCATCTGGTCGACCGGGACCTTGGACAGTTCGCTGCCAGCCACCGCGGGGGCGGCGATCACCACAATCGGGGCCTCCACCGATGCCACGGGCGTCTCTGCGGAGATCGGAGCTTCGGAAGCCGCCTGAGCCGCGTCGGAAACTGCAGGCTTGGCCTCCGCCGGAGCAGGGTTGGTGCCCCGGGCAGGAGCCGCCGGCCGGCTGGACGGAGACAAGAAGAAATCGAGACCTCGACCAAGCTTGCGATCAACCATCACATACCTCCCGGATCAGCTCACCGTAGCAGAACGCCGCCTTGGAGGCCGGCGCGTATTGGAACACAGACATGCCGTGGCTGGCGGCTTCGACCAGGGTCGCATCGCGCAGGATCACGGTTTGGAAGACTTGGGACCCCAAATGGGACCGGAGACTGCCCACCACCTCAGCACAGATCTGCTCCCGCATGTCCACCATCGTGGGCAGCACACCGAGCAGGGTGCAGTGGTCCTTGACGCTCTCCAGGGTCGCGAGGATCTGGGACAGCCCGTGCATCGCCAAGAACTCTGCCTGCACCGGCACGATCACCTCGCCGCATAGCTGCAGGCCGGCCCGGCCCCACGCATCCATGCGCGGCGGGCAGTCCGCGATCAACCAGTCCGGCGCCAGGGCTTCGATGTCCTTGCGCAACCGCTCAAGGAACGCAGCGTCCGGCAGATCCTCGGCGAAGTTGCCCTCGACCCAGAGGTTCTCACAGACGGCTCGGAACGGCCCCGAGCTGGCGTCCTCTTGGCCACCATCTGCCATGCCTTGCAAAGCAACCAAGGCGTTGCCCTGAGGGTCCAGGTCCAAGAGCAACACGCGCTCGCCGCGAAGAGCGAGCCCGTGGGCGAGGTGGATGGCGGTCGTGGTCTTGCCGACGCCGCCTTTCTGATTGGCCAACGCAATCGAGCGCATGGTCCCTGGTCGTGGGTGACGAGGTCGCGAGCCTAGCAGCAGCGCCACGGCTGCCCACTAGAGATGTCCTAGATTCCTGGGCGGCGCGTGATCCGTTCCACCTGGACGACGCAGTTCGGAACCCATCATGACGCCCGCCGGCGATTCCGAACATCCGCTACACCGACAAGGAGCTTGCCAGAACCGCGGCGAGGGCTTTACCTCCTGACCCTGCCGCTGGGAAGGCCTCCCTCCGATGCGCGTCGCCAACTTCCTCCGACTGACCTGGCTCGAGTCCAAGGCCGCCACCCTCAGGGTTGGCGCGGGCCCTTGGGTGGTGGGGGCTCTGATGGTGCTCGGCGCACACGTTCAGGAGCCGAGCTTCTTTCGCACCAGCGGGCTCGAAATCGCGTGGCCGGCGACCATTGCGGTTTGCGATGTGCTTCTGTTAGTGTTTTCCTCGTCATGCTTTATGGCGGCACAGGACCGATCCTCGGTCGCCGCCGCACGGTCGCTGGGAGGCTGGATCGCGGGCAGCGCCTGTGCCGCCACCATGATCGGGATTGGCTTGGCATACGATGCCACCGGATCATCTCCCGCAACCTCGCTGCGAGTCGACTGGGTGCTGGCGCGCATGTGCATGCTCTGGCTGCCGACCTTCCTTCTGGTTCAGGCCCGTTGGCTGCGCCAGCGCCGGTTGCCCGTGCGGTTTCTCGTGCTAGCGACCGTCTACCTGATGCAGGCAAGCATGCTTCCTGCTTCACTGACGCCAGCCGACGGCCTCATGCACCGCGTTGTGGCGGTCGGCGCGTCCCTGATCCTCGCCCTCCTCTGGATCGGGCCAACGCCAGCTGGAAACCAACCGATGAGCCTCCATGCGTATCGCAGTCCTCGGTGACATCCACGGCAACCTCGAAGCGTTGACCGCGGTGGTGGACGCTGCCCGCAAGGACGGCGTCGACGAGTGGGTTCAGGTGGGGGACATCGTCGGCTACGGCCCCGAGCCGTCTGCCTGCATCGACGTCGTGCGCGACCTCGGTTGCACCGTCTGCCTCGGCAACCACGACGCTGCCGTGCTGGGCATGCTCGATGTGGCCTACTTCAACTCCTATGCGCGATCCGCAATCGAATGGACGCGCACGCGCCTGCGCCCGACCGACTTCGACTACCTCCGCTCGCTGCAGTTGGTGGTGGAGCGACGCGACTACACGGTGGTGCACGGCACGCTGCACATGCCGGACCTGTTCGGTTACGTCGTGAGCCAAGTCGAGGCGTTCGACTCGCTCAAGCTGCAGACGACGCCGCTTTGCTTCGTCGGCCATTCGCACGTTCCTGCGATCTACGTGCAGCGCGGCCCGCGTGAAATCGACTGGATCAACCAGTCCGAGATCGAATACGTGCTGCCCGAAAACCAGAAGGCGCTCGTCAACGTGGGCAGCGTGGGGCAACCGCGCGACGAAGACCCACGCGCTGCCTATGCGATCTGCGACACGAAGCGACGCACGATCGCGATCCGGCGCGTCGATTACGACATCGCCTCCGTGCAGCGGAAGATCCGGGCTGCGGGCCTGCCCGAGATGCTCGCGCACCGACTGTCGCTAGGCGTCTGAGCCCGGCAGCAGATACGCGCTGCCGACGACATCGGCCACGAGCAGTCCTTGCGGCGTGAGCCGCAGGCGCGAACCCGCGCGCTCGATCCAACCGTTCCGCTCGTGCTCCGCGAACGTGCGCGACAGCAGCGGCTCCGCCGCGATGCCGACACGACGCGCAATGTCGGCAAGGTCGATGCCGTCCGCGCGGCGGATGCCGAGCCACAACGCTTCGCCGAGCCGTTGCCGCGGCGTCAGCGTCTCGGCGCTCGCTGCGGGCGGGATGCCGTCCAGCGCTGCTCGCGCCCAAGCCTCGATCGGCTTGAGGTTGGTGTGCCGCACGCCTTCGCGATGGCTCGACGCGCCAGGGCCGACGCCGACGTAGTCGCCTTGCAGCCAATAGTGGTCGTTGTGCAGCGAAGGCCCGCCGCGACCCGCGAAGTTGCTGATCTCGTAGGCGACGAAACCTCGCGCAGTCAGCAGTTCGCGCGTGCGCAAGAACATCGCGCGGTCCGCTTCTTCTTCCACCGGAACGACGCGCCCCTGACGCAGATCGCGGTGCAGCCGCGTCCCCGGCTCGTAGGTCAGGCTGTAGCACGACAGATGGTCGGGCCCGAGTTCGAGCGCTTGCTCGAGATCGGACTCCCACTGCGCGACCGTCTGGCCAGGCAGCCCGAAGATCAGGTCCATGCTCGCGTTCTTGGCGCCGGCTCGACGCATCGCGCCGAACGCAGCCTTCGCGCGATCCCCGGAATGCGCGCGATCGAGGAACGCGAGCCGCTGCGGATCGAAGCTCTGCACGCCCATGCTGAAGCGCGTCACGCCGCCCCCGCGCGCAATCGCGGTCTTCTCCTCGTCGATGCTCTCCGGGTTGGCCTCCATCGTGACCTCCTTCGCGGCCGCGAGATCGACGTGCCGCGAGAGGATCGCGAAGAGCTCCTTCAGCCGATGCGGGGCGAGATGGCTCGGCGTGCCGCCGCCGACGAACACCGTGTGCGGACGCCGCGGCACGGTGGTGGAGCTGAGTTCCTGGTCGAGCGCGCGCAAGAACAGGTCGTGCACGCTCTGGTCCTCGACCACGTAGGACGTGAAGTCGCAGTAGCCGCACTTCACGACGCAGAACGGCACGTGGACGTAGAGCGACGTGCCGAGGCGCGCATTCGCGTTCGAAGCCGTGCCCACGGGCAATGTCGACCCACGAAGCTTGTCGGACGAAGCCGCGTGCTCGCCGCGATTGAGCCGCCCGGCCTCCGCATGCGAAGCAGGCTGCGCGTCGACGCGATCTGCCGCGCCTTCGGCCCGCGGCGGTCGATGCTCCGTGAAATCGCTTCTGGGCTGGCTCACGTGCATGAGCCTACGCGGCATCGCCGCACGAAGAACAGCGCGGCGATGCGGCTGCGCGAACTCAGCGGTTCACCGGCCGTTCTTCGCCGAACTCGCGCGACATCGTGCGGTAGAGCTTCTCGAGAGCTTGCTGCTCCATCTGCCGGACGCGCTCGCGCGTGAGGCCGAACTTCTTGCCGATCGCCTTCAGCGTCATGGGCTCGCCGTTGCCGATGCCGTAGCGCAACTTGAGGATGCGGGCCTCGCGCGGCTCGAGCATGTCGAGCAGTTGGCGCAACCGCGTCAGCTCCATGTTCGCGAAGATCTGCTCTTCGGGCGACTGGCTGTTCGTGTCCTCGATCGAGTCACCGACCACCGACGACGAGTCTTCGCTCATCGAGTGGGTGGGCTGCGAGTTCGCGAGCACCGTGTCGCGGACGACGTTCCAGTTGCTCTCCGGCAACTCCAACTCCTCGGCGATCTCCGCGGAAGTCGGCTGCCGGCCGAGCCGGTAGTTGAGCTCCATCGCAGTCGCCTTCCAACGCGACACGATCTCGGACATGTAGGACGGGACACGCACGGTCTTGACCGTGTTGATCAAGGCGCGGCGGATGCCCTGCTTGATCCACCACGTCGCATACGTGGAGAAGCGGCAACCTGCGGCGGGGTCGAACTTCTCGACCGCCTTCATGAGGCCGATGTTGCCCTCCTCGATGAGGTCGAGGAACGCGAGCCCGCGGTTGACGTAGTTCTTGGCGATCGAGACCACGAGCCGCAGGTTGGCGCGGATCATGTGGTCGCGCGCGGCAAGGTCGCCGCGCTGGATCTTGGTCGCCAGCTCGATCTCCTGGTCCGGCGTCAGCAGCGGGACTTCGTTGATGCCGGAGAGATAGGTGTCGAGTCCGTGGTCGCGCATTCGGTGCATTCCCCTTGTGGTGCCGAAGTATCGGACACGGATCGCAGGGATGCTGCGCGCACGATCGAAGCGAGTCGCGGATCGAGACAGCGGCCGAAGCGGCGCGCCGAAGCGACCACGCCAACGAGCGCTCAGAACAGCGTGTAGATGAACGGCAGCGCGCCCGTCGAGGTCGCCAGCAGCAGGATGCCGACCAGCGCGAGCACGATCAGGATCGGCGCCATCCACCAAGCCTTGTTCTCGCGCATGAAACCGAGGAACTCACCGACGAGGCCGCGTTCCTTGCCGTGCGAGGCGGCGTCGAGGAACTGGTTCTTGTCGTCACGCTTGGGATCTTGGGTCATTGCGGTCGCTCCTGCGGCTTCGGCGGCGTTCCAGGTCAATATAGCTTGAAGTAGCTGGCTGCCGGCCTCGGCGCGCCGCGGTCGTGCCAATACGAGGCACCGGACTTGTCGAGCTTGCGGCCCATCACGTCGCGGCCGAACAAGCGGAACGCGAGTCCCATCGGCGTGAACACGCCGTAGTAGAGGAGCCCTACGACCAACGGCATCACGACCATCCCGATCGGGAACGTGAGGAGCACGAGAGCCCGGAAGAAGAACTTCACGAGCACGCTCACGCCGAGCAGGTGCGCGAGAAGGACGACAGGGCCGAGCGAAGCAACGCCGTAGACCACCGCATCGGCGGCGCCGAGACGCGAGGAGAGCCACGCGAACGCCAAGAACCCGATCGGCGCGACCCATGCAAACTGGGCCAGCATCTTCGCGTCCGGGTTGAGTTGCAGCTTGATCATGGGTCAGTCCAACTGGAAGGCGGCGAGGTACTGCTCGCGATCGATCTCGGGCAGGTTCTTCTGCGCGGCGCGACGGATGACGAAGTTCTCGAGCACGAGCACGTCCATTTCCGTGCCGAGGAAGCAGCGATGCGCGTCCTGCGGGGTGCAGACGATCGGCTCGCCGCGGACGTTGAAGCTCGTGTTGATGAGCACCGGGCAGCCCGTGCGCTGGTGGAAGCGGCGCATCAGGCGAGCAAGGCGCGGATTGCGTTCGTCGTCGACGGTCTGCAGGCGCGCGGAGTAGTCGACGTGCGTGACGGCAGGGATCACCGACCGCAGTTGCTTGAGCTTGTCGAGGCCCTTGGCGCCGCCTTCGACCTGCATGCGCTTGTCGTCGCGAACGGGCGCGACGATCAGCATGTAGGGGCTCTCGTGCTGCGGCGCGATCTCGAAGAACTCGCTCGCGTGCTCACGCAGCACGATCGGCGCGAACGGACGGAACGACTCGCGGAACTTGATCTTCAAGTTCATCACGCTCTGCATCTTCGTCGAACGCGCGTCGCCGATGATGCTGCGCGAGCCGAGCGCGCGCGGACCGAACTCCATCGGCCCTTGGAACCAGCCGATGACGTTCTCCTGCTCGATCAACTCGGCGACCCGGTCGGCGAGTTGCTCTTCCGTCGCGCACTCTTCGTAGACCGCGCCCTGCGCATCGAGGAACGCGCGGATGTCCTTCGACTCGTAGCGCGGGCCGAGCAGGCTGCCGCGTTGCGAGTCCACGGGACGCACCGTTCGCGGCTTGCCGAGCAGGTTGTGCCACACCAACGTCGCGGCGCCGAGCGCGCCGCCGGCGTCACCGGAAGCGGGCTGGATCCAGACCTTCTCGAACGGCCCTTCGCGCAGGATCACGCCGTTGCCGACGCAGTTGAGGGCGACGCCGCCGGCGAGGCAGAGGTTCTTCTTGCCCGTGAGGCGATGCGCTTCGCGCGCCGTGCGCAGCATCACGTCTTCGGTGACCTTCTGGATCGACGCCGCGAGGTCCATGTGGAACTGCTCGAGCTTCGACTCCGGCTTGCGCGGCTCCGCGCCGAACAGCGCATGGAACTTCTTCGACGTCATCTGCAGTCCGGCGCAGTAGTCGAAGTACGAGAGATCGAGCCGGTAGCTGCCGTCCTCGCGCAGGTCGATCAGGTGCTCGCGGATCTTCTGCTCGTAGATCGGCTCGCCATACGGCGCCAATCCCATGAGCTTGTATTCGCCGGAGTTGACCTTGAAGCCGCAGTAGAACGTGAACGCCGAATAGAGGAGTCCGAGCGAGTGGGGGAAGCGGATCTCCTTCAGGAGCCGCATGCGATTGCCTTCACCGACGCCAATCGACGTCGTGGCCCATTCGCCGACGCCGTCCATCGTGACGATCGCTGCGTCCTCGAATGGCGACGGAAAGAACGCGCTCGCCGCGTGGCTCTCGTGGTGCTCGGGGAAGACGAACCGGTTCTTCGGCTTGCAGCCGAGGTTCTTCTCCAGGTCGCGCCGCATGTGGAGCTTGCTGCCGACCCACACCGGCAACGCATGCCGGAACGAGCGGATGCCATACGGCGCGTAGGCGAGGTAGGTCTCCAGCAGTCGATGGAACTTGAGGATCGGCTTGTCGTAGAACGCGACGAAGTCGAGGTCCTTTGCCGCGATGCCCGCTTGCTCCAGGCAATATGCGACCGAACGCGCGGGGAAGCCTGCATCGTGCTTCTTGCGCGTGAACCGCTCTTCTTGCACTGCCGCCACGATCTCGCCGTCGCGCAGCAAGCATGCGGCGGAGTCGTGGTAGTAGGCCGAGATGCCGAGGATGTAGGTGGGCATGGTCCGGGCGGCCTAGGGTAACAGCCTGGGTTCCGGAGCAACGAGCGCCTCGTCCCGGAATCGAACGACTCGCGTGATTGCGGCGAGTAGGGAACTGCGTCGCGTCGCGGCATGATCCGCGCCATGTCCTTGAGTCCCTGGGTTCGCCGGAGCCTCGCCGTCTCGGTCAGCGTCCTGGTCTCGCTCGCGCTCGCAGAAGCGCTGTTGCGCATCGCCGTCGGCGCGCCGCGGCCGCTTGGCGCGCTGTACTTCCGCGACGCGTCGGGGCAACGGGTCGAAGTCGAAGGCGCGCATGCGCTCGCGAGGAGCCGCGGTCTCTCCGAGGAGTTGCCCGCAGACCAAACCCCGCCCAACCGCCCGCGCTCGCGCTTCGCGCCCGGCGCGGAGTTCTTCATGTGCTACGAGGACGCGGAGCGGCTCGAGGCCGGATGGCTCGACGCGCGCGGCTGCGTCGAAGTGAAGATCAACGAGTTCGGCCTGCGCGAGCGCGCCGAAATCCGGCCGGACAACAAGGCGGCGGACGAACGCCGCATCGTCTGCATCGGCGACTCGTTCACGTTCGGGTGGGGGATCCCGGTCGAACAGTGTTGGGTGCGCCTGCTCGAGAACGACCTGCGCGCCACGCACGGCAACGTGCGCACCGTGAACTGTGGCGCCAGCGGCGCACTGACGGTGGACGAATACGAGGTGGGCCTTCGCACGCGCTTCGGCCAGTTCCAGCCAGACCTCGTCGTCATCTCCATCTACATGAACGACCTGATCCCGAGCCACGGACTGTGCGTGCTCGGGGCGCAACCCAAGAAGACGGGCTGGTTGCTGCTCGACTACTACTACGCCGCCACGTCGCCGAGCCCGCTCGACCTCGACCCGAAGGAAGACTGGGTTGCCGCGACGCTCGGGCTCCCGCGCGAGGTCGGGGAGTCGATGGGGGTCTACGGGCCGGACAAGCCGTTCGAAGGCATGTGGTCCCAAGGCTCGCCCCAACGGGCGCTGGCGGCCATGTCCGAGTGGTGCAAGAGCCACAACTGCAAGCTGGCCATCGTGTTGTGGCCGTTCCTCCAAGGTCTCGGCGAAGGCCGGTTCTATCCGTTCGAAGGCGTGCACACGCTGGTGGCTGCACACGGCGCCTCGCTCGGGCTGCCCGTCCTCGACCTGCTGCCAACCCTGCGGACTGAGGCGGCGGAGAAACTGTGGGTCACGCCGGCCGACATGCACGCCAACCCGCGCGCCCAGCAGCTCGTCGAACCACAGATCGCCACCTTCGTGCGACGACTGCTCTGACCCCAGCCGGCCCGGCAACGCCGCGACGCACCGCCCTGGCGGAAGTCGGTCAAGTTTGCACAGCCCCTCGCGCCATGTGGAGAGTTGTGCGCGTGATCTTCGACTCTGAAATTGACCCCGCGTCAGCGATCTTTTACGACGTTGCCCCCCAAAAAGGCCCCCCGGGGGCCCCGTCCCTGTCCTCCGATGACCGGTCCTCTTTCCCCTAGCCTTACTGCGCAAGGGGTTAGCGGTGCGCGGTCTTTCGGCATGCCAACGACCGCAATTTCCCCGAATCGCGGAGGGGAACCAACTTGACCGCCCTGTTTCCCAAGTGGACCAACAAGATCCCTGCCATCGCGGCCCTCGCCGTGGTCGGCAAGCTCTTGGCAGTCGTCTTCATCGTCTGGTTCTGGTTTTCGCCGGAGCACACGGACGTCGGCTACCAGCCTGACCAGCCGATCCTCTACAGCCACAAGCTGCACGCGGGTCTGCTCGGCATGGACTGCCGCTACTGCCACCGCGAGGTCGAGAACGGCCCGCACGCAACCGTGCCGGACGCCGACACCTGCATGGGCTGCCACCTGAAGGTGCAGGACGAGAGTCCTCGCCTCGCCCTGCTGCGCGAGAACTACGGCGACGGCTCGGGAGACAACCTCCCGATTCCGTGGATCAAGGTGCACTTGCTCCCTGACTACGCCTACTTCAGCCACGCGGTCCACGTGAACGCGAACGTCGGCTGCACCAGCTGCCACGGCCGCGTGGACCAGATGGAAATCGTGCGTCAGGTCGAGCCGCTCAGCATGGGCTGGTGCCTCGAGTGCCACCGCAATCCTGAGACGCACGTGCGGCCCAAGGACGTGAAGGCCACGGACATGGCCTGGCAGCCCAACGAGGCATCGATCGCCTCGGCCAAGGAGCGCCTCACGCGCGGCGAACTGAATCCTCCCACCCACTGCTCCGCTTGCCATCGATGAGCGACCACATCTCCTCGGGCGGTCCTGAGACCGCCGGCGTGACCTACTGGCGCAGCCTCGAGCAACTCGAGAACTCGACCGAGTTCCAGCAGCTCGTCGAACGCGAGTTCCCTGAGGGCATCACGGAATCGGGTGAAGAGGTCGTCGCCGACGACGTCTCGCGCCGCGGCTTCTTGACCGCCGTCGCCGCTTCGGTGGCGCTCGCCGGCCTCACGAGCTGCCGCAAGCCCGTCACCAAGATCCTGCCGTTCAACAAGCGCCCCGAAGGCTTCAAGCCCGGCACGCCGCAGTTCTACGCGACGACACTGTCGCGCTCGGGCTACGGCATCGGCGTCCTGGTGAAGAGCAACGACGGTCGTCCGACGAAGATCGAAGGCAACCCGGAGCACCCGAGCAGCCTCGGCACGAGCGACGCTCGCCTGCAGGCTGAACTGCTCCAGATCTACGATCCGGGTCGCAGCCGTTCCGCGAAGTTCCCGGGCATGCCCGTGCACGACGCGTCGCACGACGGCCACGGCCACAAGCACGAGCCCGTCGATCCGAACCTCGGCATCCAGACCTTCTATTCGTTCTGGGACGCAGCAGGCAAAGCACTCGCCGCGAGCAATGGCGGCGCTGGCCTCCACATCCTGACCGAGCCGACCACGTCGCCGACGCAACTCGGCATGGTCGAGAAGCTGAAGTCCGTGTTCCCGCAGGCGAAGGTCTACGCGTGGGATGCGCTGCACGGTGACGAAGCCGCCGCGGGTTCCATGGCGGCGTTCGGCAAGGCAGTCGAGACGCACTTCGACTTCGCGAAGGCCAACGTCGTCGTGTCGTTCGACAGCGACTTCCTCGCGACGGACGGCAACAACCTCCGCAACGCCAAGACGTGGGGCGATCGCCGCCGCGCGCCGAAGGCTGGCGAACCGATGTCGCGCCTCTACGTGTTCGAGACGTGCTACACGTCGACGGGCACGGTCGCCGACCACCGCTTCGCTCGCAAGGCACAGGACGTCACGGCAGCGCTGCTTCAGCTCGCGGCCGAACTCGGCGTGGGCGCAGGCAACGACCTCGGCGCCTCGCTGAACGGCTTCAAGTCGAGCGACAACCGCATCGCCGCGATCGCCAAGGACCTCAAGAACGCCGGCGGCAACTGCGCCGTCGTCGTCGGTCCGCGCCAGCCTGCCGCAGCGCACGCAGTCGCGCACGCGATCAACCAGTCGCTCGGCGCCGTCGGCAAGACGGTTGCCTACACGACGCTGCCCGCGCAACTGCAGGGCAACGTCGCTTCGATCCAGAGCCTCGCGGCATCGATCGAAGGCGGCCAGGTCAAGACGCTGGTGTGCCTCGGGACCAACCCGGTCTACGACGCGCCCGCGGACCTCAAGTTCGGCACGCTGCTCGCCAAGGTCGAGACGACGATCCATGTCGGCTCGCACGCAGACGAGACCGCGAGCCTGTGCCAGTGGCACTTCCCGATGGCGCACGACCTCGAGTCGTGGGGCGACGTCCGCGCGCACGATGGCACGGTCTCGCTGCGCCAACCGCTCGTCGCGCCGCTGTTCGGCGGCGTTTCGACGATCGAGTTCCTCGCGCTCCTGAGCCAGCAGCCTCTCGCCGAGACGCTGCTCACGGGCCGCGACGGCGCGTGTGGCATGGAACTCGTCCGCGAGCAGTGGCGTGCGTCGGTCGGAGCCGCAGGCTTCGACGCGTGGTGGCGCAACGCGCTGCACGCGGGCCACGTCGCGGACAGCAAGTTCGCGCTGGAGAACGTCGCGCTCGCGCCGGCCGGAGTGGCCGCCGCAGTGCGCACCTTCCAGCCGATCGCCGGCACCGAAGTGCTGCTGCGCGCCTGCCCCAAGATGTGGGACGGCCGCTACGCCAACAACTCCTGGATGCAGGAGCTGCCGGATCCGCTCACCAAGATGTGCTGGGACAACGCCGCGCTCATGGGCCCGGCGATGGCCCAGAAGCTCGGCGTCACCAAGGGTGACATGCTGAGCGTGCGCGTCGG
>CAZEQF010000011.1:20619-25057 GCA_964514315.1 uncultured Singulisphaera sp.
TGTGGACCGAGCGCGGCTACCAGGACGGCGAGAAGGCCAACGATCCGATCGCCGGAAAGTCGCCCTATCAGTGGGGCATGGTCATTGACCTCAACGCATGCACGGGCTGCTCGGCATGTGTTGTTGCGTGCGTCTCCGAGAACAACATCCCGATGGTCGGGAAGACGCAGGCGGCCAACAACCGCACGATGTTCTGGATCCGCTCGGATCGCTACTTCGCGTCGAAGCCTGGCTCGCCGCTCGAAGTGGGCGAGGACCCGCAGGTCGCGAACATGCCGGTGCCGTGCATGCAGTGCGAGAACGCGCCGTGTGAATCGGTGTGTCCGGTCGCTGCGACGATGCACAGCCCCGACGGGCTCAACGACATGGTCTACAACCGCTGCATCGGCACGCGGTATTGCGCCAACAACTGCCCCTACAAGGTTCGCCGCTTCAACTACTTCAACTACCTCGGCGACGTGCCTGACACGAAGCGGATGGCGTTCAACCCGGACGTCACCCCGCGCGCCCGCGGCGTGATGGAGAAGTGCACCTACTGCGTCCAGCGCATCAACGGCGCGCGCATCCAGGCCAAGCTGACCAACAAGAAGGTCGGCGAGGGCAAGGACGACGTGCAGATGACCACCGCGTGCGCGCAGGCATGCCCGACGCAGGCGATCACGTTCGGCAACCTGCTCGACGTGAACAGCGGCGTCGCCAAGCTGGCGAAGCTGGACCTCAACTACGGGCTGCTGTCGGAGCTGAACACGAAGCCCCGCACGACGTACCTCGGTCGCGTGCGCAACACGAACCCCGAACTGGAAGCCAAGGCCTGACCCCGATGAGCGCCATCCAAGTTGTCGACGAACCGGAGAACCCGCTGGCGCGGGCCGCGCTCGTCGAGGGCAAGAACGACTTCACGTCGGTCACCAACACCATCGCGCGCGTCGCCGAGTCGAGGACGCCGAAGGGTTGGTACCTGATGTTCGGCATCGCCATCGCGCTGCTGCTGAACCTCGGGGCCATGATCGGCTACCTGGTCTTCAACGGCATCGGCGTCTGGGGCAACAACATCCCCGTCGGCTGGGGCTGGCCGATCGTCAACTTCGTCTTCTGGATCGGCATCGGCCACGCCGGCACGCTGATCAGCGCCATCCTCTTCCTGTTCCGGCAGAAGTGGCGCACGTCGATCAACCGCGCCTCCGAGGCCATGACCATCTTCGCGGTCATGGCGGCCGGCATCTTCCCGGCGATCCACGTCGGCCGCATCTGGGTCATCTACTGGGTGTTCCCGCTGCCCAACCAGATGGCGATGTGGCCCAACTTCAAGAGCCCGCTGCTCTGGGACGTGTTCGCCGTCAGCACGTACTTCACGATCTCGGCGTTGTTCTGGTTCGTCGGCCTCGTGCCCGACCTCGCGACGTTCCGCGACCGCGCCGCCCAGGCCGGCCGCACCGTGGCCGCGAAGATCTACGGCGCGTTCGCGCTCGGCTGGCACGGCAGCAACCGCCACTGGATCCACTACGAGAAGGCCTACCTGCTGCTCGCCGCGCTGAGCACGCCGCTGGTCCTCTCGGTCCACTCGATCGTCTCCTTCGACTTCGCCGTGTCGCTGCTCCCCGGCTGGCACACGACGATCTTCCCGCCGTACATCGTCGCGGGCGCCATCTTCAGCGGCTTCGGCATGGTGCTGACGCTGATGATCCCGGCGCGCACGAGCTCATCACGCTCAACCACCTCGACAACATCGCGAAGATCCTGCTGCTGACCGGCACGATGGTCGGCTACGCGTACGGCATGGAGTTCTTCATCGCCTGGTACTCGGGCGTGGAGTACGAGCAGTTCGCCTTCATCAACCGCGCGACCGGCCCCTACTGGTGGTCCTACTGGATCATGGTGTCGTGCAACGTGATCAGCCCGCAGTTCTTCTGGTTCCGCAGCCTGCGCCGGAACCCGACGGTGCTGTTCGTGATCTCGATCTTCGTCAACATCGGCATGTGGTTCGAGCGCTTCGTGATCACGGTCACGTCGCTGCACCGCGACTTCCTGCCGTCGAGCTGGGGCTACTTCTCGCCGACGCTGATCGACATCCTGACGTACGCCGGCAGCTTCGGCCTGTTCTTCACGTTCTTCCTCCTGTTCTGCCGCTTCCTTCCGATCCTCGCGATCAGCGAAGTGAAGGGCGTCATGCCGGAGGCCGACCCGCACCACGGGCACGGCCACGGCGGCAACCACGGCGCGCACCACTGAGGCCCACGCCATGACGAACACGCAGAAGTGGGGCATCGTCGCCGAGTTCGACTCGGCCCGTGCCATCTACCAGGCGGCGGAGAAGACCACCGCCCATGGCTACACCCGCGTCGACGCGCACACGCCGTTCCCCGTGCACGGCCTCGACAAGGCGCTCAAGCAGGGTCCGAGCCCGCTCGGCTGGCTCGTGCTGTGCGGCGGCATCACCGGCATCTGCCTCGCGCAGCTGATGATGTGGTGGATGAACGGAGTCGACTACGTGATCTGGGTGTCCGGCAAGGAGCCCTACGCGTGGGAGACGACGATCCCGATCACGTTCGAGCTGATGGTGCTGCTGTCCGGCATCACCGCGGTGTTCGGCATGTTCGGCATCAACAAGCTGCCGCGCCTGCACCACCCGATCTTCAGCCACAAGACGTTCTGGCGCGTCACCGACGACCGGTTCTTCCTGTCGATCGAGGCGACCGACCCCAAGTTCGACAGCGCGCAGACCGCGCGCTTCCTCGAGAGCATCGGCGGCAAGAACGTCGCCGTGGTGGAGGACTGATCCGATGAACCGAATCCTCGCGAAGGCCTCGCTGCTGGCCCTGGCGCTGCTGCCAGCACTCGCCGGTTGCATGCGCGGCGGCATCTCCTCGGATCCGCCCGTCCACCTCGTGCTCGACATGGACTTCCAGCCCAAGCTGCGCGCGCAAGGCGCCGCGGACTTCGACGGCTGGAAGGACGGCCGCGCCTCGCGCCTGCCGGTGATCGACCCGGTCGCCATGGAAGCGAGCGGCAAGCCGGCCGTGCGTCCGATCGTCGTCGCCCAGGGTTCGCTGGAGAACCCGGCGCTGGCGTCGAAGGACGCCGCCGGCAACTGGGTGAAGAGCAATCCGCTGCCGCTCGACCACAAGTTCATGGTCCTCGGCAAGGAGGTCTCGACGATCGACCGCGGCAAGGAGCGCTTCGGCATCTACTGCGCGATCTGCCACGGCCACAGCGGCCTCGGCGGCAACGGCCCGACCGGCCACGGCCTCGTCGGCCGGCGCTGGCCCGCGGCCGTGCCGAACTTCCACTTCCAGCCCGGCGAGGGCAAGGACAACCGCGTCGCCAACCTGAGCGACGGCGAGTACTTCGACGTCATCACCAACGGCAAGGGCACGATGCCGGCCTACGGCGCGCGCATGTCGGTGGAAGACCGCTGGGCGATCGTGCACTACGTGCGCGCGCTGCAGTCCCTGAGCAAGTAACCGAGCGAACCGCAACCCAGCGACCCGGCACATGACCGCACACGCACCCCAAAGCGCCCTGAGCCTGCACGATCTGCCGCCGAACGTCACCGCCAAGGTCCGCGACGGCGACCTCGCCAAGGCCCAGCTCGCGCTGCTCGCCATCGGCGCCGGCCTCGTCGGCGCCGCCTGGGCGACCGGCGGCAAGGGCTTCTTCTTCTCGTACCTCGTGGGCTACATGGGCGTGCTGGGCATCTGCCTCGGCGCCCTGTTCTTCACGATGGTGCAGCACATCACGCGCGCCGGTTGGAGCGTCGTCGTGCGCCGCACCGCCGAGAACATCGCCGGCGCGCTGCCGCTGATGGCGGTGCTGTTCGTCCCGGTGCTGCTGGGCGCGCACGACCTGTACCACCACTGGATGGACGCGCAGATCGACCCGGCCAAGCCGAACTACGACGCCGTGCTGGCCGGCAAGGCGGCGTGGCTGAACGCCAACTTCTTCTTCGTCCGCGCCGCGATCTACTTCGCCGTCTGGATCGGCCTCGCCGCGTACTTCCGCGGCCAGTCGATCAAGCAGGACGAGTCCGGCGATCCGGCGATCAGCCTGCGCCTGTCGCGCATCGCGGCGCCGGGCCTGCTGCTGTTCGCGCTGTCGACGACCTTCGCCGCGTTCGACTGGATCATGTCGCTGGACCCGCACTGGTTCAGCACGATCTTCGGCATCACGTACTTCGCCGGCGGCGTGATGGCGTTCTTCGCCTTCACGATCCTGCTGCTGCGCTGGCTCGGCACGAAGGGCTACCTGAAGGACGCGGTCACCACCGAGCACTTCCACGACCTCGGCAAGTTCCTGTTCGCGTTCATGGTCTTCTGGACCTACACGAACTTCAGCCAGTACATGCTGATCTGGTACGCGAACCTGCCCGAGGAGACGGCGTGGTACGCGCATCGCGCCGAGCACGGTTGGAGCGCGGTCGGCACGCTGCTGATCGCCGGCC
>CAZEQF010000012.1:0-23781 GCA_964514315.1 uncultured Singulisphaera sp.
CCCGCGGCGAGCGCGAGGCAGAGAGACGAGCGGGCGATGGAGATGCGCATGGGGGAGTCCTTGCGTGCGTTCGGAGAGGAACGCGGAACGCTGCGAGCTGGGAGAGACGCGAGAGCCTAGTCGCGGTTGCGCGGCAGGGCTACCCGGCGAAGGCGCAGTCGGTCCGCGGGAAGGCGCGGCCAGTGGCCCAGGTCCGGTCCGTTCTGTTGCCCGAACTCCGCCAGATCAACGAACAGGCGCGCCGGGCGGCGTTGCCAATTCGCGGCGCCGTATCTCGTCGTGGTCTTCTGGCGTGAGTTCGCGCGGCACGAATGTTCGCGGCCCATCGGTGGTCGAGGCGCGTTCGGTCGCGTGAAGCTGCGCCGTCGCGATCAGGTCGACGACGTAGCGGCCGTGCTCGCGCGTGACGAAGTAGTCCGCGGGCACATTGCCTTGGTTGGGGTCCGTCGCGCGGATCAGCCAGCTGCCGCGCAGGTCGACCGCTTCCTTTGCCACGAGCGGTTGCCGTTGCTGGATTGCCGCGAGCGGCAGGCCTTCGACGGCAGGTGCGGATTCGTCGGTGACCGATGCGCGCAGCGCCTTGAGGTCACCGGCGAACAGCGCGGACTGGAACGCCGCGAACGCAGCGAGCGCGTGGCCCTCGGCCGCGGGCTTGCCGCAAGCTGCGGCGAGCAGCGACAGGACGCCGATGGCAACGGAGGTTCGGCAGCGCATGGCCGGTTCATCGACGCGCGCCGCGATTCCCTTGAGCCGCAACCGTTGCTTCGCGCCGCGAAGGGCAACGGCTACGGTGCTGGCGATGGCGAACGCTAGGCAGCGACGCTGGCCGCGCGCCCTTGGCGCGACGGTCGTGGCCCGGGCAGTCCCGTTCCCGATGCGCGCCGCAGCGCTCGCGCGCATGGTCGTCAGTGTGGCGCTCGCCTGCGTGTGCGCCGGGGCGCAGCAACCCGGCGAGGCTCCGGCCGGCGCGAACGGGAACGCGCTGCGCGCACCGATGCGTCGCGCGATCATCGGCCGCGTCGAAGGCTCGCGCGGGCCGATCGCCGGCGCGATCGTGACGTGGGTCGGCCACCACACAGGCGCCTTGTCGGACGATGCCGTCGACGTCGTCACCGCGACCGCGGATGCCGGCGGTCGCTACCGCGCGAACGTGATCGCAGGCATGCCCTACTTCGGGTTCGCGACGGGTCCGTGGAACGAAGGCGAGCGCGAGGCATCGGCCGTTCGCGGTTGGCACGGCGCAGGCGCGGTCGTGGACTTCGCATGCATGGATCGCGTGCAGGACCGGACGGTCGAAGTGCTCGGTCTCGACGCGTGGAGGGCACGCGGGTTCGAGCGTCTCGTCGCGCGGCCGCTGGTGTCGTCGCAGGGGCCGACGATCGAGATGCCGATCACTCGTGCGTTGGATTCGTCGGCGGACGGAGCGTTGCGTTGGCCTGCGTTGCCGCTCGGGCACGTCGAGTTGCTCGGTGGGGACGGCGTGCCGTTGTGGGCCAGTGCGCAGACGGTTGCCAATACCCTCACGTTCGCGATCGAGCCGCCGTTCGAGTTCGAGTGCGAGTGCGTGGACGAGCAGGGCGCGCCGGTCGTCGGCGCATCCATCGGCATCCAGTCGCGCGGCCGCTACGACTCCGGCGTCGACGGCATCGAGACGACGCGTGTGTTCCCGCTTCGCGAGCTCGCGCGCACCGGCGGCGACGGCCGCGCGCGTTTCGTGTTGCCGCTGTCCGGCAAGCTGCTGCAGGTTCCGGCGTCGCCGCCACGCATGTTCGTCGCGCGAGCCGCAGGCTTCGGTGATCAGGTCTGCGGCGCGCGCGGAAGGGACGTGTTCGTGAACGGCGAACGCGTCGAGGCTCCGCCGGATCGGCTGCGCTTCACGATGCAGAAGGCCGACCCGATCGTCGGCGTCGTGCGATTGCCCGCCGCCATGCGCGCGTCGTCGCCACGCGTGCAGTTGCGCTACATCGGCAAGCTGCGCCAGGGCGCGGGCTCGTTCGTGCACGATTCGCGCACAGCCGAAGCAGCGGTCGCAGCGGATGGTTCGTTCCGCGTCGACGGCGTCGGCACGGACGTGCACGAGAGCCAATGGGCGATCCAGCCGTCGCCGCACCATCCGATGGTGTTGTTGCCGCGGCGCAGCGGGCTCGTGACCGCCGAGCAGCTCGAACGCGAACTCGCGACGTGTGCGACCGCCATCCTTGAAGTGTTTGCGCCGGACGCGGGTCCGGCTGCGGGCCAATGCGTGTATGCGCGGCGCATCGGCGATGCGGACGACGAGGGCAATGGTGTCGACGGCGATCCTGCTCCGCGCGACTTCGTGCGTTTCGTCACCGATGGCGGTGGGCGCGTGCGGGCGACGCTTGCTGCAGGGCAGTGGATTTTCGTCACCGTGTCCGACCGCGGCTTCGGCCACGCGACGGCTTCGATCCGCGCGGGCATGGAACGCCAGGTGGTCGCGCGCATGCAGCCGTTCGCGACGATGCGCGGCATCGTGCAGGACGCGCAGGGCAAGCCGATCGAAGGCGCGTCGTTCTCGCTGCGATCGGACTGGCAGCGTCGGGCGAAGAACACTGCCGCTGGCGCGCTGCTCGATCGTTGGTTGGCGCGCGTGGTGCCACCGCTCTCGCAGCGCGTGCGCAGCGCAGAAGATGGATCGTTCGCGATCGCGGTGCCGTTCGTCACATCGCAGTTCGACGCGGCATCCGACGGCACAGACGAAGTTCAGCGGTTGTTGGGATTGGATCGCCCGCGAGGCGAGGACGAGCCCGTGCAGTTCTCGGTGCTCGTCTCCGCGAAGGGCAAGCGCGCCACGTTGGCGCGCGCCGAGGTCGGCGCCACGGGCGTCGTCGTCGTGCTGCGCTGAACGCAGCGCGTCTTCAGCCGAGGATCTCGCGCGCGGCGGCCGCCGGATCGCTCGCTTGCGTGAGCTGGCGGTACACGCTGCCGAGGTCCGCATCCGCGCCGGATCCGGCCTGCGCGCGCAGTTCGTCGACGGTGCCGCACGCGAGCAGCTTGCCCTTGCCGAGCACGGCCACGCGATGCGCGACGGTCTGCACGACGTCGAGGATGTGGCTGCAGTAGAGGACCGCGCCGCCGCGTTGCGCGAACGTGCGCATCACTTCCTTCACGGTGAACGTCGTCTCGACGTCGAGGCCGGACAGCGGTTCGTCGAGCACGAGCAGCTTCGGCGACGTCAGCAATGCGCATGCGAGCGAGACCTTCTGCTGCATGCCCTTGCTGAACTGCGCCATCGGGTCGTCGATGCGCGCGTCGATGCCGAAGCCGCGCAACATGCGGACGGCGCGCGCCTCGATCTCGTCGTCGGCCATGCCGAACAACCTGCCCTTCAGCAGCAACTGCTCGCGCGGCGTCAGCGCGTCGTGCAGGCGCGGCAACTCGGGCACGTAGCCCGTCGCGCGGCGCGCGCGCTCGGGTTCGCGCAGCGCGTCGCAGCCCTCGACCTCGATCGTGCCGGAGTCCGGTCGTTGCAGTCCCGTGACACAGCGCACCGTCGTGGACTTGCCGGCGCCGTTGGGGCCGAGCAGCGCGAGGATCTCGCCCTTGCCGACCTCGAGGTCGAGCCCGTGCAGCGCCGTGAACGAGCCGTAGGACTTGCGCAGGTTCCGCAGTCGCAGCATCGCCGCATCTTGGCCGTGCGCGCGCGCGAAGTCGACGGCGCGCCGCGTTCGCTGCGCGCACAAGCGCGACGCGGCCCTTGCCAAGAAGCGCGCCTCCTTCCGTAATCCCCGCCATGCCGTTCCGCCCGTTGTCCGTCGTCGTGTCTCCCTGGCTCTTCGTCGCCGCGCTCTGTGCGCAGGACGCAGCGCAGCCTGCGTTCTCCGTCGAGCCCGTCCGCGCGTTCGCGTCGCAGGACAAGTTCGACAAGCCGCTGTTCGTCGCATTCCACGCGCAGCACGCGGGCCGCGCGTTCGTGGTGGAGCAGACGGGCAAGGTGTGGTCCGTCGCGCACGACGACAAGGAAGCCGCGCGCGAACTGTTCCTCGACCTGTCGACGCGCGTGCTGACCGAGAACTGGGAAGAGGGCCTGCTCGGCTTCCAGTTCGATCCCGACTACGCGAAGAACGGCCGCGTGTGGTGCTGCTTCTCCGAGAAGACGGAGCCGACGCAAGGCGAGGTGCGCCCGGGCCGCAAGTCGAAGTCGACGCGCCGCTCCGTGGTCGCGCGCTACGACACGAAGACCGACGACAAGGGAGTTCGCACCGTCGACGCTGCGAGCGAGCTCGTCGTGATGACGGTGTTCCAGCCGTTCCCCAACCACAACGGCGGCACGATCCTGTTCGGCCCGGACGGCATGCTCTACGTCGCGCTCGGCGACGGCGGCGCGGCGCGCGACCCGTTCAAGCTCGGGCAGGACAAGACCTCGCTGCTCGGCAAAGTGCTTCGCATCGACGTGCGCAACGCGACGGCGGAGAAGCCCTACGAGATCCCCGCGGACAATCCGTTCGTCGGCGAAGCGGAGTCGCGCGGCGAGATCTGGTGCTACGGCCTGCGCAATCCGTGGCGCATCGCATTCGATCGCAAGACGGGCGAACTGTGGTGCGGCGACGTCGGCCAGGATCGCATCGAAGAAGTCGACCTGCTCGTGAAGGGCGGCAACTACGGCTGGAACGTGATGGAGGGCACCGAGCAGTTCCGCAAGGACGCCGAGGTTCCTGCGAACGCGATCGCGCCCGTCGCCGAATACCCGCACAAGGACGGCGTCTCGATCACGGGTGGCCACGTCTACCGCGGCAGTGCGTTGCCGGAGATCCAGGGCGCGTTCGTCTACGGCGACTTCGCGACGTTCCGCATCTGGGCGGTGACGCCGGGCAAGGGCGACGCGAAGGCCGTCGTGCGCGAGATCGGTCGCGCGCCGGCGCAGTTGTCGAGCTTTGCCGAGGAGCCGGACGGCGAACTGCTGATCACCTGCTTCGACGGCAAGGTCTACCGGCTCGTGCGCCGCGGCGCGGGCAACTGACGCGCTGCGCTCAGGCGCGCAGGCCGAGCGCGCGCAGCTTCTCGTCGAGGCGCGCGTGCATCGCGGGCCAGCCGAAGCGCCCGCGCACGAATGCCGCCGCCGCGTGGCCTTCGCGACGCGCGCGCGCTGGATCGTCGAACAGTTCGCGGATCGCCGCGACCATCGCCGCAGGATCGTTGGCGACGCGCAGCGTGCCTCTTGGGACGTCGCCGAGGCCTTGCGCGGCCTGCGTCGTCGAGACGACGGGCAACGCCATGCTCATCGCCTCGAGCACCTTGTTCTGCACGCCGCGCGCAAGGCGCAGCGGCGCGATCGCGACCGACGCGCGGTCGAACCACGGCGGCGTCTCGGGCACGCGGCCGGTCACTTCGATGCCGGGCCGTTGCGCGAGCGCCTTCACCGAGTCGACGGGGCGCGAGCCCACGATCAGCAGCTTCGCATCGGGATAGTCGCGCTTCAGTTCGGGCCAGCACGTGTCGGCGAACCACTGCACGCCGTCGACGTTGGGCTCGTAGTCCATCACGCCCGTGAACACGAGCGTGTGCGCGCCGCGTTGCGCGTCGCCCGTCGTCGTGAAGTGCTCGACGTCGACGCCGTTCGGCAACACGAACGGATCGACGCCGGGGATGCAGTTGCGGAACAGTTCGCGCTCGACCTCGCTGACGACGATCGAGAGCCCGAAGTCGCGTGCGACCGCGTCCTCGAACTGCAGCAAGAGCCGGTGCTCGCGTCCGTAGATCCACTTGGCGAGGCCACGGCCCGCGGCCGCGTACTGGCGCCACTTGTCGCTGTCGAGTTCGGCGAAGTGCATGACCTTCGCCGCGCCCTCGCAGCCGAGCACATACTGCGCCATCGACGACGAGTAGACGTAGACGAGGTCGGGCTTCCACTCCGTGCGCCAGCGGTCGACCGTCGCGCGGAGCCGCCGGTCGGCGAAGAACGGCACCGTCAGCGCTTGCCCGGTCACCAGCCCGCGCAGGCTCCAGAGCTTGCGCCATCGCCGTGACATGCGCGGCGCCGCGACTTCCTGGCAGCGCGTGCGCAGGAATGCGATCGACTCCTCGTCCCGGTCCTCATCGGAGAAGCAGCCGAGCCGCACTTCGTGGCCGGCATCGAGCATGTGACGCAGGAAGTGCCAGGTCGTGATCCGGTCGCCGCGGTCAGGCGGGTAGGGCACGCGGTGGCAGAGGAAGAGGATCTTCACGGGGCGCTGGTGGGGGCGGCGTCTTTGCCGTGTGGGATGTCATCGCCCAGGAGGCCCTTCGACCTCAAGCCGACGATGCAGAAGGCCCGATAGGACGGCCCGGAGGCCCCCCACGCCATGCCCACGATCGCAGGACCGCAGACGAACATCCTCAGCATCGTCAACACGACCGTCGAGCTGCCGACGATGCCGGAGGTGTTGACCAAGATCAACGAGGTCACGGCCGGCGCGAACGCGTCGGCGGAGTCCGTCGCGGCAGTCGTGTCGAAGGACCCCGCGGTCGCAGCGAACATGCTGCGCATCGTGAACTCGGCCTACTACGGGCTGCCCGTTCGCGTGTCGTCGATCAAGCTCGCGGTGTCGGTGCTCGGCTTCAACATGACCAAGAAGGTCGCGTTGAAGGCCGCGGTGTTCACGACGTTCGGCAAGAAGCGCGAACCCATCCAGCACTTCGATCCGCTCGCGTTCTGGAAGCACGCGATCTACACCGGCGTCGCCGCGCGCGCGCTCGGACAGCAATCGGCTTCGTTCGCGGACAGCAACGCAGAGGACCTCTACATCGCGGGCCTGCTGCACGACATCGGCAAGATCATCCTGCTGGAGCGCGCGTGCCCGAAGTACCTCGGCGTGCTGCGCAAGTCGGCGCAGACCGGGCGGCCGCAGCACGAAGTCGAGATGGAGGAGTTCGGGTTCACGCACGCGGACGTCGGTTCCGTGCTCGCGATCAAGTGGTCGCTGCCCGAAGACCTCGCGATCGCGATCCGCTACCATCACGCGCCCCACAAGGACCCGTTCCATCGTTCGTTGTCCTCGCTTATCCACATCGCCGATTCGCTCGCATGGCAGTCCGGCCACCCGTCCACGGTCGGCTTCACGGCTCCTGCCTCGACGCCGGGCGTGCTGGCGATGGCCGGGCTGGAGCAAGAACACGTCGAGGCTCTGCTGCCCCGCATCGCCGAGGACTTCGCCGCGTCCGAGATGCCTTGGTGAGCGGATGGCCTGGTGAGAACTCGACGCCGAGCGCGTCATCCCCCTGAACAGGACGTGAACTTCTCCCGAAGCGCGAAGCGAGCCGCCCGGCGCGAGGCGCAAGGCGGCGTCGCGCCCGCGTCCGGAGGGTTCTCGCGATGAACTTCGGTCGCTGGGTCGTCTTCACGTTCCTCGTCCACGCGCTCGTGGTCGCGGTCGACAAGGGCGGCGGCCTCGTGCTCTACCTGCTGACGGCCAACCAGCCGGACCAGCACGGCAAGTCGGGCATCGTCGCGGCGCTGCCGTTCGTGATGATGGCGGTCGCGAACCTCGGGCTCGCGACGTCGATGGTCTACTTCCTGCGGCGCAAGCGCTTCAAGCCGCAGCAGGCGTTCTCGACCTCGTTGACGGTCGCGGTGGTGTGGGGCGGCGGACTGTCGCTGCTCTCGCTGTTCGTCTCGCTCTACGTGCTGCCGTGGATCGATCCGCGCTGGACCGTGAGCCCGTGGATCGCGGTGCCGTGGTGCGCAGTCGTGCCGCTGCTGCTCGTCTGCAGCTACGGCAACTCGGTGCAGCTCGCGCAGGGCAGCGTGCGCGACTACGGCATCGTGCATCTCGCGACCTCGGTCGCGTTCTTGCCGTCGTTCTTCGCCGTGTTCTTCCTGCTCGGCGGCGACGTGTCGGGCGGCGACGTTCCGCTCGCGGTCGCGTGGGGGCGGCTCGTGTCGACGGCGATCGTCACCGTGCTCGTGCTCTGGCTCGTGCGCAAGCTCGTGCAGGTGCGCTTCGGCTTCGACCGCACGTTCTTGCGCGCCGGGCTTCGCTACGGATGGCGCGCGAACCTGACCTCGACGCTGACCTATCTCAACCACCGCATCGACTTGCTGCTGCTCGGCGTGCTGTTCGTGCCGACGATCGAGATGCTGCCTTCGATCCTCGGGTCGACGGATGTGCTGGAGGAGACGCTGGGCAACTGGTCCAACTCGGTCAGCCCCGTGCCCGCGTCGCTGCGCGACGGCATGGTGCTGCAACCTGTGTTGCTCGACCACGTGACGTTCGCGCAGGTCGGCTTCTACAGCATGGCGGTGACGTGGGCGGAGCTCGTGTGGCACTTCCCCGAGGCCATGCGCGACCTGTTCTTCAGCAAGGTCGCCGGGTCCAGCGACGAAGAAGCCAAGAAGCTCACGCCGGTGCTCTCGCGCCTCGGCCTCGCGATCTCGCTCGTTGCCGGCTGCGCGGTGCTGGTCGTCGTCGATCCGGTGATGAGCACGATCACGTGGCTCGCAGGCAAGACCGGCGACCCATGGGCGATGACCTGGAGCGATCCGGTCGGCGGCGCGCTCGTGTTGCTGACTCCCGGAACGATCGCGTTCACGGTGTCGAAGGTGCTGCAGGCGGATCTCGCGGCGCGCAACCGGCTCAACGTCTGCGTCACGGCGCAGACGATCGTGATGGTCACGATGCTCGCGCTCGACGTGCTGTGGATGCCGTACTACGGCGCCCGCGGCGCGGCGCTCGCATCGACCGTCGCCTACGTCGTCTCGACGCTCTACACGGTTTGGGCCTACTCGCGCGAGACCGGCACGGAGTCGTGGCGGTGCCTGATCGTGCAAGGTTCGGACTTCGCCTACTTCGGCGGCATCGCACGCGCCGTGCTCGACAAGCTGCGGCGGAGGCCGGCGTGACTTCGGGCGTCGCGGTCGTGATCCCCGCCTACAACGCGGATCGCTACCTCGGCGACGCATTGCGTTCGCTGGCTGCGCAAGAACTCAAGCCCGACGAAGTCGTGGTCGTCGACGACGGCTCGACCGACGGCACGGCGGCGCTCGCCGAGCAGCACGGCGCGAAGTTGTTGCGGCAGGACCGCCGCGGCCCCGGCGCCGCGCGCAATCGCGGCGTCGCGGCGACGAGCGCGCCGTTCGTGGCGTTCCTCGACGCCGACGACTGGTTCGCGCCGGGCAAGCTCGCGGCGCAGGTCGCGGCGCTGCGCGGAACGGACGCTCCGCTCGTCTGCTGCGACGCGTTCCTCGTCGACGACGGCGTGGTCGGCGCGGCGAAGAACCGCGACCGCGGCGTGCCGGAGCGCATCGACTTCGACACGCTGTTCGACGGCAACCCGGTCATCTGCAGCACCGTGCTCGCGCGGCGCGAAGAACTGCTGTCGGTGGGCGGGTTCGACGAAGACCCCGTTCTCGTCGCGACCGAGGACTACGACCTCTGGCTGCGGCTCGCGGCGCGCGCGCCGCTCGCCTACCTCGATGCGCCGCTCGCCTACTACCGTCGCCACGGCCAGGGCCTGTCGGCCAACACGCGGTTCCTCCGCGGCGGCGACCGCATCCTCGACAAGTGGCTCGGCGAGCGGGGCGGCGACGACGAGTTCGCGCGCCGGATCCGCAGGCGCCGCGCGGGCGTGCGGCTCGACCACGCCTGGGACCTGATGCAGGCGCCCGGCACGGAGGCGGAGGCCCGGAAGTGGATCCGCGAGGCGCAGCAGCTCGCCTTCTCGTGGAAGGGGCTGCGCATGTGGCTGAAGAGCCACATCCGGCCGTCGCCCAGGGGCTGACGCGGC
This sequence comes from uncultured Singulisphaera sp., assembly GCA_964514315.1. Classification (GTDB taxonomy): domain Bacteria; phylum Planctomycetota; class UBA1135; order UBA1135; family UBA2386; genus SXPK01. The sequence goes on from CAZEQF010000012.1 coordinate 9,721, forward strand.
GATCCCGCCGGTGCGCGGGAATGGCCCCGCGTCGGCGGCATGGCGTCGCGCGTCGGCGTCGATGCGGGCCGGGGGCTCGGGCCGAGCCGTGGGCAGCCGGAATTCGGAGGCGTGGATCGCTCGCCAGGAACCGTCCGCGAGGCGATGGCGCGGCGCGGGGGCGATTCCTATCATCCTCGCCCCCAATCGGAACCCGAACCCCCGGAACCGTCGTGAGCGACTCTCTCCAGATCACTGACATCAAGGTCGACGGCTACGAGCGCGTCGTCCGTGGCATCGACCCGAAGTCCGGCCTGCGCGCGTTCATCGCCGTGCACGACACGACTCTGGGCCCGGCCCTCGGCGGCCTGCGCATGTGGCCCTACGAGAGCGAGGAGGCGGCCATGTTCGACGTGAAGCGCCTGTCGCGCGGCATGAGCTTCAAGTCGGCGGTGGCGCACACGGGTCTCGGCGGCGGCAAGGCCGTGATCGTCGGCGACCCCAAGACGATCAAGTCCGAGGCGCGGGACCGCGCGCTGGGTCGATTCGTCGACGCGCTGGGCGGCCGCTACATCACGGCCGAGGACGTCAACACGTCGATCGAGGACCTGGAGATCATCCGCCGCGCGACGAAGCACGTGACCGGCCTCGCCCGCAAGGACGGCGGCAGCGGCAACCCGTCGCCCTACACGGCCCTCGGCGTCTACCTCGGCATCCGCGCCGCGCTCGGCTGGAAGTTCGGCAACGACGACCCGAAGGGCCGCACGGTCGCGATCCAGGGCATCGGCGCGGTCGGCTCGGCCCTCGCGCGTCGCCTCATCGAGGCGGGCGCCACGGTCTACGCCGCGGACCGCAACACGGAGCGCCTTGGGCAGCTCGCCGCCGAGATCGGCGTGAAGCCCGCGGACGAATCGCAGATCACGACGATGAAGTGCGATGTGTTCGCGCCCTGTGCACTCGGCGCGATCCTGCACGACGAGTCGATCCCGAAGTTCAACTGCCCGATCATCGCGGGCGCCGCGAACAACCTGCTGCTCGAGCCGCGCCACGGCAAGATGCTCCAGGACCGCGACATCCTCTACGCGCCGGACTACGTCATCAACGCGGGCGGCATCATCAACGTGTCGGTCGAGTTCCACCCGGGTGGCTACGACGAGAAGGTGTCGCTCGGCAAGATCGAGCGCATTCCGCAGGCCCTCAAGGAACTGTGGACGATCAGCAAGGAAGAGCGGATCCCGACGAGCGACGCCGCCGACCGCCTCGCCGAACGCATCCTCGCGGACGCTCGCGGCGCGAAGAAGGCGCAGAACGCGCAGCCTATGCCGAAGGGCCGCGGCGGCTGCTGAGCAGCCAGCGGCAGGCTTCGAACGCCGCGACCAGCGGCATGAGCCCCGCGAGCGCGAAGGCAAACGCTTCGTGCGCGGGGCCGAAGGCGTGCGTCGCCGTGAACGCCGCGTAGCTCGCGATTCCGGCGAAGCTGAGCAAGACGAGCGGACGCAGCAGCGCCGCGTCCGCCGCGGCGACGCCGAGCGGCAGCCACCAGAGGTGGTACCACGGCGCGAAGTTGGGGATGCTGAAGACGACCAGCGTCGCAGTCGCCACCGCTCCGGCGCGGCAGCAGGTCCCGTGGTCGCGGGCGCGCCACGCCGCAAGCGCGAGCACGATGGCGAAGAGAACTGTCCCGGCCCACGCTGCTGCCATTCCCACTGTCCCGCCCGCGTGTTCCGTGAGGATCGCAGACAGGGAGCCACGCGCCACGTTGACCTGATTGCGGATCCAGTCGACACCGCCGGGCACGCTCCACCACGCGCTCCACGCAGCGGCAATGCCTGCGCCGACGCACAGCGTGCCGATCGCGAACGGAGCGAGCCGGCGTTGCCGCGCCGCCGTCGCCAGCAGCAACGGCGCCATCGCAGGGCTCGCGTGCTTCACGAGCATTCCCGCGCCGTAGCCGATCGCCGTCGTTCCGAATGCGCCGCGCGCCATCGCTGCGCAAGCCGCGGCGAGGCCGAGGGCGAGGAATGCGTCGTTGTGGCCCGACCCGCACGACTCGAGCAGCAGCCATGGGTTCCAGGCCCAGGCGACGAACGCGCGCCGCGCCGCTTGTTCGCCTGCGGTGTGTCGCACGGAGATCGCGAGCAACGAGGCGGTCGCAAGGTGCGCGAGTGCTGCGAGCGCCTTCCATGCGTAGGCGCCGACCCACGGATCGTCGATGCGCGCGACGAGCGACTGCATCAGCGCCGCAAGCGGACCGTAGGGCATGACCCACTCCGGCCAGTTCGCGCGCGCGGCAAACGACGCCATCGCAGGGTCGCCCTTCATCGACAGGACGGTCGTGACGTACGGGTTCTCGCCGAGCGCCTGGACGCGGCCGCGCGCGAGGTAGTCCCAGACGTCGTTGCTGAGGAACGGCGGCGCAAGGGTCGCGATCGCGGCGAGCGCGACGGCTCCGAGCATCCATTCTCGTTGCCCTGCGAGTTCTGTCGCGCGCAGGGCCCGCACGTAGGCGAACGCGCCGATCGCAGCTGCCGCGAGCAGTCCCAGCGTCTCCGCGAGGTGCAGCCATTCTGCGAACGCCCCGCCCCAGAAGAACTGGTGGCGCACCGCGCACAGGAGCAGCATGCACTGCGCCACCGCCGCAAGCAGGAGGAGCCTGCGAACCGGCGGGGCGCCCGTCATCGCGCGACCTCGCGGTAGGCGTCGAGCACGCTGCGCGCAGTGCGGTCCCACGTGAACTGGCGCGCGCGCGCGATGGCGGCGGGGCGAACCGCGGCCCATTGCGGAAGGCGTCCGATGGCGTCGGCGAGTCCCTGCGCGATCGATTCCTTCGAGCTGGGGTCGAAGTAGAACGCGTGGTCGCCGCCGGCTTCGGGCATCGCCGACGTGTTGCTCGTGGCGATCGGCGTGCCGAGCGCGAGCGACTCGGTGACCGGGATGCCCCAGCCTTCGACGAGGCTCGGGTAGACCGCGAGGTCCGCGCCCGCGTAGAGCCCGATCAACTCGTCGCGCGGCACGTAGGGCACGAGGCGCACGTGGTCGAGGCAGCCGGCCTTCGCCGCGCGTTCGAGGAAGCGAGGCGCGGCCTTGCCGAGCCCGCTGATGACGAGCAGGTGCGGCAGCGTCTTGTCGCGTTCGCGCAGCAATGCGAACGCGTCGATGAGGCGGCCCGTGTTCTTGCGTTCGAGCGGCGCGCCAGGCGAGTAGAGATACGGACGGCCCTCGGCCCATTTCGCGCGCGCAGCCGCGGCAGCTCCGTCCGGCGCGCCTGCGAGGAAGTCCGGGTGCAGGCCGTTCCAGGACAGGCGGACCTTCGCGGGGTCGCAGTCGAAGCGCTCGCAGATGTCGCGGCGCGACCATTCGCTGACCGTGAGCACGAGCGCGGCTTCGCGCACGGTGCGTTGCGTGACCTTGCGCGCGTAGCGCACGAACGGGTCGGTGCCGTCGTCGGGCCACCACGTGACGAGCACGTCATGCAGCGTGACGACCATCGGTGGGCAGCGGAACGGTCGCCAACGCGGCGGCAGCGTGTTGTAGGTGCCGTGGTAGACGTCGACGCGGTCCGTGCGCATGCGCCACGGCATCTGCAGCCGTTCCCACAGATGGAACCGCTCGCCGCGCATGTCGGCGTGGACGGCGCGCATGTTCTGCGGGATCGCGAAGTCCGCGGGCTTCTGCAGCTGGTGGTAGAGCAGGAACTCGTCCTGCTGCGCCTGCGTCGCGAACTCGCGCACGAGGTTGCGCACGTAGAGGCCGATGCCGCGCGGCTCCGGCCGGAATCCCTCGCGAGCGTCGATGCCGATGCGCATCGCGAAGGTCAGCTCGCGGGCAGGCGCGTCAGCACCTCGGCCCCGGTCTCGCTGATGAAGATGGTGTGCTCGGTTTGCGCGACGCGGACGCCCTTCTTCTCGCAGAGCGGCGGGTACTCGTCGATGAGCGCCTTCTTCTTGAGCAGCTTGAGCGCCTCTTCGACGCGCTTCTGCGAGCCGAGCGTCGGCAGCAGTTGGCGACGCGCGAACGGCAGGCCTTCCGTGACGCCGACTGCGGCGATCACGTCTGCGGGCACGCCGTCCTTCGGCTTGATGTCGCGCCGCAACATGAAGACCTCGGACTCGCCGTCGCAGTCGATGTAGCCCTTGCCGTCACAGACGAACGGCTCGCACGCGATCGTCATGTTCGCGCGCAGGCGGCCTGCCTTCGCGTCCGGGTAGTTGGGGATCGACGGCGCGCAGTGGATCACGTAGCGCGCGACGCCGTGGCCGGTCAGGTTGTAGATCGGGTTGAAGCCGAGCGCCTTGACCGTCGACTCGATCTGGCGGCCGATCTCGGTGATCGCGGCGCCCGGGCCCATGACCGAGATCGCGTTGTCGAGCGCCATGCGGCTCGCGGCGACGAGCAGCGAGTTCTCGCCGTCGCGCAGGTCGACCGTGACCGCGTTGTCGGTGACGTAGCCGTCGACCTGCGTGCCGAGGTCGAGCTTGACGATGTCGTCGGGGCCGAGCGTGGTGGGGTCGTCGGGCGGCGAGCAGTAGTGCGCGGCGATGTGGTTGCGCGACAGCTGCGCCGGGAACGCCGGCTTGCCGCCCATGTCGTAGATCACCTGCTCGACCTCGCGCGCGATCGACTCGATGCGCGCGCCGGGCTTGATGAGCTTCTTGCCGTGTTCGCGCGCGGTGGCGGAGATGAAGCCGGAACGGCGCAGCTTCTCGAGGTCGGGTCCTTTCATGGCTTGGGCCTCAGCGGATCACGCCGAGGCGCTTGCCCACTTTCGCGAACGCGGCCACTGCGGTTGCGAGTTGGTCTTGTTCGTGCGCGGCGCTGATCTGCACGCGGATGCGCGCCTTGCCCTTCGGCACGACGGGGAAGCAGAAGCCGATGACGTAGATGCCCTCGTCGAGCATCTGGCGCGCCATGTCGACCGCGAGCTTCGCGTCGCCGAGCATGATCGGGCAGATCGGGTGTTCACCCGGGACGATGTCGAAGCCGGCCTTCGTCATCTCCGCGCGGAAGAACTTCGTGTTGCGCTCGAGCTTGTCGCGCAGCGCCGTCGTCTTCGACAGCATGTCGATGCACGCGATCGTGGCTCCCGTGATCGCCGGCGCGAGCGTGTTGGAGAACAGGTAGGGCCGGCTGCGGTTGCGCAGCAGGTCGATGATCTCCTTCTTGCCGGTCGTGAAGCCGCCGGACGCGCCGCCGAGCGCCTTGCCGAACGTCGACGTCATGACGTCGATGCGGTGCATGCACTTGTGGAACTCCGGCGTGCCGCGGCCCGTCGGGCCGAAGAAGCCCGTCGCGTGGCTGTCGTCGACCATCAGCATCGCGTTGTACTTCTCCGCGAGGTCGCAGATCTGCGGCAGCTTGGCGATGAATCCGTCCATCGAGAACACGCCGTCCGTCGCGATCAGTCGCGTGCGGCAGTTCTGCGTCGCCTGCAGGTGCTGCTCCAGCTCCTGCATGTCGCCGTTCTGGTAGCGCAGGCGCTGCGCCTTCGACAGGCGGATGCCGTCGATGATCGACGCGTGGTTGAGCGAGTCGCTGATGATCGCGTCCTGCTCGCCCGTGATCGTCTCGAACAGGCCGCCGTTCGCGTCGAAGCACGACGTGTAGAGGATCGTGTCCTCGGTGCCGAAGAACGTGCTGACCCTCTGTTCGAGCGTCTTGTGCAGGTCCTGCGTGCCGCAGATGAAGCGCACGCTCGCGAGGCCGAGGCCGTGCGTGTCGATCGCATGCTTCGCTGCGTTGCGAAGCGATTCGTCGTTGGCGAGGCCGAGGTAGTTGTTGGCGCAGAGGCAGAGCACCTCTTTGCCGTTCACGCGGATCTTTGCGCCCTGCGCGCTCTGCAGGATGCGCTCTTCCTTCCAGAGGCCCTGCTCGCGGATGCCGTCGAGCTCTTGGCGGAAACGTTGGCGGTCTTGTTCGAACATCGTCGCGGTCGCGGGTCGAGGGTCAGCGCGGCTTGCCGTTGGGGTAGAGGACGACCTTGGACTCGAGGCCCTGGCCGAAGCGCTCGACGCCCGTGCCGAAGTCGTCGAGCCCCATCTCCGCGGAGACGAGGTCGTGCACGTCCATGCCCTTCTGGATCAGGTCGAGCATCTGCTCCCACGTGCGGAACATCTCGCGGCCGATCACGGCGTGCAGCGTGAGGCCCTTGAAGATGAAGTTCTTGCTGAAGCGCTCGATCGTGACGTTGTCGGCCTTCGGCAGGCCGAGGTGGACGACGTGGCCGGCTGCGCGCGTCATCGCGATCGCGTTGTTGATGCCGACCGGATGGCCGCTGATCTCGAGCGCGACGTCGACGCCGCCCTTCGTCGAGGAGACCACCTGGTCCACCGGGTTGGGCGTTCGCGCGTCGATCACGGTGACCTTGTCGCCGAGGCCGCGCAGCTTCGCCCACGTGCGCGCGCGCTCGAGCGCGCGGTCCGCGACGTCGACCAGGAAGATGTGCTTCGCGCCGACGAAGCTCGCGACCTCGCCGCACATCGCGCCGATCGGCCCGTAGCCGACGATCGCGACGGTGCGGTCCTTGATCGGCGTCTTCAGCGTCGTGTGCACCGCGTTGCCGAGCGGATCGAGGATCGCGCCGACTTGCACCGGCAGATTCGCGGGCAGCGGAACGACGTTGCCGGCCGAGACGCAGACGAACTCCGCGAACGCGCCGTCGAGGTTGATGCCGCGGATCTTGGTCGTCTGGCACGCGTGGAACGCGCCGTCGCGGCACGCGGGGCACACGAAGCAGACCTCGTGCATCTCGGCGCTGACGTAGCTGCCGAGCGGGACCTTCTTCTCGTCGACGCCCGGGCCGAGCTTGTCGATGTGGCCGCAGAACTCGTGTCCGAGCACGACCGGCGGCGCGATGATGCCGTTCATCGACGGGTCGCCCGAGCAGATGTGCACGTCGGTGCCGCAGATGCCCGAGGCGGCGACGCGGATGCGCACCTCGCCTTGCTTGGGCTCGGGGAGGGGGAGATCGCGGCGGAGGCGGAACTGACCGGGCGCGGTCAGCTGGATGCCCTTCATCAAAGTCATGCGTGTTCCGGCCCGTCGACGCGGGCAGTGGGCCGCGCATTCTGCAAAGGCGCTCCATGCCGCGCCACTGCGGCGACAGCATCCTGGCGCATCGTTGGCGCGGGCCTTCGGCGCGGCGTCGCGCTTGCCGTGCGCTGCGGGCGGACCTAGAACTGGTCTCTCGAAGCGCCGACGGCCGCGGCCATTTGTGAACCCACTTCCACGACGGCGTCCCATGACCTCATCCCGCGCGCCGCTTCTCGTTGCATTCGCGGCCGCCGTATGGGCCTCCGCGTGCACGAGCACGCACGAGGTCAAGAAGCCGCTCGACTACGTGCCGCGCGCCGTCGTCGAGGTCGCCCGCTACGAAGTGCGCTCGGGCACTTCGGTGCTCGGCGTCGCCCTGGAACTGGAGATTCGCGACCCGAGCGGGCCGCTGCGGTTCTGGCGCATCCAGACGCGCGACGGCGCGTGGGCCGGCCATGCGACCGAGCAGGGGCGCTTCAGCCGCCGTGTGCCATTCCGCGAGGACGAAGAGGACCTCGGCGTCTGGCCGATGGCCCAGGGCATCGCCAAGGTGCTCGACGTCCCGGGGCCGGTGCAGCTCGCGAAGGTGCAGCCGAAGACCGATGCGGCGCAGCCGCAACGTTGATCCCGCGAAGCCGGGCGAACGACACGACATCCATGAGCGCCAAGAAAGCCAAGTCCTCCGCGACCTCCTCGATGCGCGGCCGTCCTGTTGCCGACTCCAAGGTCGAGATGACGGAGATCGTCTTCCCGACCGATGCGAACCCGCTCGGCAACGTGATGGGCGGTCGCATCATGCACTGGGTCGACATCTGCGCCGCGGTCGCCGCGGGCCGCCACGCGCGCACGCCGGTCGTCACCGCAAGCGTCGACAAGATCGACTTCGTCAACCCGGTGCCGGTCGGCGGCGTTGTCGTTGCGCGCGCGTCGGTCAACTTCGCGGGCCGCACCTCGATGGAGGTCGGCGTGAAGGTGTGGCAGGAAGACCGCGCGACCGGCGAACGCAAGCACGTCGTGTCGGCGTATCTCACGTTCGTGTCGCTCGACCCGGACACGCGCAAGCCGCGCGAGGTGCAGCCGATCACGCCGAAGACCGCAGAAGAGAAGCGGCGCTACGACGAAGCGAAGCGCCGCCGCGAACTGCGCATCCGGTTGCGCGAAGAAAAAGCGAAGGGCTGAACGGCAGTTTGCGCGTCGGCGCGGGCCTTCCCTGTTGGCCCGTTCTTGTCGGACGTATGGCCGGTGTCATGGCGCGGTGCGCTACGGCGTATTCCCATTTCGCATCGGCCTATGATCAGCGCGAAATGGGACTTTCTCTGCGACTGTGGGCCTTTCCGGCGGAACGCTGTGGGGTAGGCTCCTGCGCCTGACCTTTCGCTTCGTTTGACGAAGGTCCATCCCGTTTCCATCCCCCTGAGTCTCTGCCCATGCACAAGTTCCAACTCTCCGCTGCAGCGATCGCGCTGCTCGCGACTTCGCTGGCTGCCCAGCAGATCACGGTCCCGGCGATCTTCGCCAATGCCGAAGGTGGCTCGACTGGCAACGTCTGGCGCGCCGGCATCAACCGCGTCCAGGCCTTCTACGACACGTCGAACTTCGTCAACCAGGACGCGTCGCAGCCGATCGTCATCAACAGCGTCGAGTTCCGCGTTGCTGGTGGCATCCTGAACACGGCGGGCATCGTCTACCCGAGCGTCGAGATCCACCTGCAGAACTCCGCGGTCGACTACCTCGCGCCGTCGACGACGTTCGCGACGAACCGCTCGGCTCCGCTGGGCACGCCGAACTACGCGGGCCCGGTCACGACGGTCGCGGCGACGGGCACGACGCCGAACGACTACTTCATCAGCATTCCGCTGACGACGCCGTTCACCTACCAGCCTGAAGCTGGCGTGGACCTCCTCATGGAGATCGTGATCCTCGCGGCGCCGGCGCCGCTGACGGGCACGACGATCAGCTCCGGCTTCTCCGCCGCCGCGCACGGCTGCAACTCGGTCCGTTCGGTCAACTCGACGACGGCCGTCACGGGCGCGGTCAGCGCGTTCGCTCCGCTCGCTCGCTTCGGCTACTCCAACGCTCCGGGCGCCGCGCTCAAGAGCAACTACGGCGTCGGCTGCTATGACCGCGCGGTGTCGCTCTACGAGGAGTTCGCCGGCTCGGCCAACGACCTCAGCGGCCAGAAGGTCACGCTGACGCTGAACGCGCAGGGTGGCTACGACGCCGTCACGACGGCGGGCGCTGCGATCGTCCTGCCGACCACGCCGGGCCTCGCGCTCGGTGACGACGCGGTCTCCGCGGTCCAGACCCTGCCCTTCACGTTCGACTTCCCGGGTGGCTCGACCACCGGCGTGATCGTCGACAGCAACGGCAGCCTCGGCCTCGCCGGCACGGTCGGCAGCAGCATCGGCGGCAGCGCCGCGACGTTGCTGGGCCTGCCCAGTGTCCGTCTGGCCGCCTCGATGCAGGACCTCCTGCCGGACGGCGCGACGAACCTCGCCAACGTGTTCGCGCACGCGGATAGCCGCAACCCGAGCATCTACTACTTCACGTGGCTGAACGTCCCGTGCTTCGGCTCGATCGCGACGCCGGTCCCGACGTCGACGTTCCAGATCGCCCTGATCGACAACGGCACGAACGACCGCGTCGAGTTCCGCTACCAGACGCTCGTCAACGACAGCAGCTCGAACACGGGCATCGCGCACACGGGCTTCTCGCGTGGCAGCAACGCGGCGAACCCGGGCAGCAGCGACTTGACGGCCGGCACGGTCTCCAGCGTTGCCGAAGCCAAGGCGCTCAAGCTCGCCGCCGGCTCGCGTCCGGTCATCAACGCCAGCATGACGTTCACGACCAGTGAGATTCCGGCCTCGGCCGCGTTCTCGCTCTACGTGCTGAGCGTCGGCCAGATCAACCCGGGTCTCGACCTGGGCATCATCGGCGCGCCGGGCTGCAACGCGTACATCCAGCTGCCGGAAGTCCTCAGCAACTTCCAGATCGGCGGCCCGACGGCGTCGACGGTCGTCTCGATCCCGAACGATCCGTTCTTCGTCGGCCAGTCGTTCTTCTCGCAGGCGATCGGCCTCGACGCCACGGCGAACGCCGCGGGCATCATCAGCTCGAACGGCGTCTCCTGCCTGATGGGCAGCCTGTGATCAACTGATCCTCTGGCAGACTCCGGTTCGCCAGAACGCGCGACCCGCGTCGACCTCACGGTTGACGCGGGTCGCGTCGTTTCCGGATCTCTGTTTCTGGGGCTCTTTGTGCGGCCGGGCCCGCAGATTCTGTCCAGGTGGTTGGCCGTTGCCCCGGGCGTCGCTAGATTCCTCCCCCCGATGTTCGAGGACTTCGCCCCAAAGACGGTTGCCGCGGTCAAGCAGGCCGAGGAACTCGCCAAGCTGCTCGGTGACGAGTCGGTCGCGACCGGCCACATCATCTACGGCTTGACCGTGGACAAGAGCGTGGTGCTGCACCACATCTTCCAGGACCTCAACGTCGACCCGGAGATGTTCTCGGGCTACGTGAAGTCGCTGCCGCGCGAGCCGCAGGTCCCGAACGGCCCGTTCAACCGCCACGTCAACACGGTGTTCAACCGTTCGCGCGACGCGGCGCAGCAGCTCGGCAGCAAGGTCGTCGAGCCGGAGCACCTCGCGCTCGCGCTGATGTCGGTCAAGGCCGGCTCGTGCTACGAGACGCTGAAGGAGTTCTCGATCGACCCCGAATACATCTCGGCGTTGATCATGCAGGCGATGGGCTTGCCGCCCGAAGCCGCGCCCGAGTGGTTCTGATCCGCGCTCGCCGCTGCTGCGGCTGATTGCGCGCACCGCTTCCGTCTCTCGCTTCACGCCACGCGATCCCCATGCGCTACGTCGACGGTTTCTTGCTCGTCGTCCCGAAGAAGAAGATCGCTGCCTACGCCGCGATCGCGAAGAAGGCCGCGAAGGTGTGGAAGGAGCACGGCGCGCTCGAGTATCGCGAGTGCGTCGGCGAAGACGTCGCCGGCAAGATGGGCGTGCCGTTCCCGGAGCGCGTGGCCGCCAAGAAGGGCGAAGTCGTCGTCTTCTCGTGGATCACCTATCGTTCGCGCGCGCACCGCGATCGCGTGAACGACAAGGTCATGCAGGATCCGCGCATCGCCAAGATGATGAAGGACGACCCGCCATTCGACTGGAAGCGGATGTCGTTCGGCGGCTTCGACGTCCTCGTCGACGCCTGAGCCCGAGCTGATTCCGTCGCCGTGCGCCGCGCGTTCGCGGCGCGTCGGCGTTCAGTCGCTGCGGCTCTTGCTGCGCCGTTCCCAGCCGATCTGGTCGAGCGCCTTCAGCAACTGCTCGGGCGTGCGCACGGGTTCGCGCGTCGACTTGCCGAGTTGCACGTAGACGACGGGCTGCGGTTCGACCTTGTAGCCCGAGCGGCCGATCAGCACCGGGTCGTGGCGCGGGTCGAGCATCTGCACCATGCGCGACGGCACGTAGGTCGACAGCGCCGCGTTGCGCAGTTCCTGCGCGGCGGCCGAATCGCGGTCGCCGACGATCGTGAGCACGACGGGCTCGAAGAACACGAGGTCGACAGCGCGGCCGAAGCCCGCGACGTAGTAGCCGTATTCCTTGTAGTCGTTCGCGAACGCCTCCAACGCGGCGATGCCCTCGTCGTGGAACTCGGGCCGCCGCGACAGGCATGCGAGCCGCACGAGCGCCTCGGCCATCACCGAGTTCTCGAGGATCGAACGGTTGCGCCGACGCATCGGCCCGCTCTGCCGCGGGTCGTTGGCGATGTCGTAGAAGCCGCCGCCGGGCGCGCGCTGCCGCGCGATGGCGCGTTCGGCGATCGCCTCGGCCGGCAGCAGCAGGTCCGAGTCGCCGGTGAGCTGGCTCGCGTCGATGAATGCGCGGATCAGGTAGGCCTGGTCCGCGAGCATGCCGGGCAGGTGGTAGGAGCCGTCCCAGTAGTGGAAGACGTCGCGGCCGTCGAACAGTTCGTTGCGCAAGAACTCGCGTGCTTCGAGCGCGCGGTCGCGGCACTCGGGGCGCTGCAGCACGACCGAGGCCTTGAGCAACGACGACACCGTCATCGCGTTGGCGTGGCAGTGGATCGTGCGGTCGATCGCGGGGCGCGCGCGGAGCGCACGGCCTTTCGCATCGAGGTGGTAGTAGTCCGCGTCGGCGTCCTGGCTGCCGAAGAACGCCTTCGTCTCCGCATCGCGCAAGAAGCCGAGCATCCAGCCGACGATGCCGTTCGCGGTCGCGCGGTAGCGTTCGTCGCCGAACACCTGGTAGGCCTCGAGGTAGGCGCGCAGCACGCGCGCGTTCACTTCGAGCAGCTTCTCGTGGTTGGGCCCGGACCAGTCCGCCTGCTTGGAGAAGCGGAAGAAGCCGCCGTCGATCGTGTCGTGCAGCGGGCTCGCCTGCATGTGGTCGAGCGTGAGCGTGACGATCTCGCGCATGCGCTCGTCGCCGCGCTTCTGCCAGAGGACGAGCGCGAAGTCGATCGCCTCGGCGTGCGGGAACTTCGATGTCGTGCCCCAGCCGCCGTTGCGGTGGTCGAAGCGCTCGTAGATCGAGTCCGCGACGTCGTCGACCATGTGCCGGCGCAGCTTGCCGCCGCTGTGCAGCGTGTCCGTCTGCTTGCCCCAGAACTCCTGCAGCCCGCGCTGCAGCTCGTCGCGCCGTTCGCGCCACATTGCGCGCACGCGGTCGAGCCGTTGCTGCAGTTCGTGGGGTTCGAGGAACGTGTCGTTGGCGATCAGTTCGCCGTCGGGCGTGAGCCACGCGATGGTCGGCCACGCGCCGGTGCCGTAGCGCTCGTTGACGTCCGGGCGCCGTTCGGCGTCGACGCGGACCGCGACGAAGCCATCGCGGATCGAGGCCTGGACCTTGGGGTCGGCGAACGCGCCTTGCAGCAGGTCGCGGCAGTGGTGGCACCACGGCACCGTCAGCAACATCACGACCGGTCGATCGGCGTCGCGCGCTGCCTGCAGCGTCGCGGGATCGAACTCCTGCCACGAGATGGGGTCGGTCATGTCGGCGCCGCGCGAAGAACAGCCGATTGGGGTGAGGTGCACCGACGGCGCGTTGCCGTCGGTGACTCATCGGCCGATCGCGCCCGCAATCGGGAGCGGCTGCCGCCTATTTCGTATCTTCGGACGTCGGGAACAACCGCAGGCGACGGCGCGCAGGCTTGGCTGCGGGTTCGGCGTCGGCCGCAGGCGCGGGCTTCGCCGTCGGGGCTTCGAGGCGCGGCGCGTCCGCGAACAGGTTCTCGAGGCCGTAGTAGGTCCGCGCCTCCGGCAGGAAGATGTGGACCACGACGTCATCGAAGTCGAGCAGCACCCAGTTGCTCTCTTCCGTCTCCGGGCCGCCTTGGTTGCGCTTGCGGCGGCCGCGCGCGCGCTTGGACTCGAGGTCGAGTTCCTTGGCGATCGCCTGGGCCTGCCGCGTGCTGCGAACCGTCGCGATCACGAAGTAGTCGACGATGGCCATGGGGCCGCTCACGTCGAGGATCGCAATGTCTTCCGCCTGCTTCTCGGCGAGCGACGCGGCGATGGTGCGCGCGAAGTCCGCAGTCTCGGGGTAAGGGCCGCGGAGCGGGCGGGAGCTGGACTTCTGCGGGACGGGTTCGGGTTCGGAGCTGGGACTCAAAGGCGAGGGTCTGGGTTCGGGTTCTGCGTTGCGTCGCGCGGGGCCGGAAACGGCCACCGCGCGCGACGCAATCTAGCCGAGGACACCGCGGGCGTAAGCCCCGGCGCCTGGGACTTCGGAAGAGAATCTCGCGAGGGCACCCCCGCGAGGTGGGATGGACGGTGGCGCAACGAACGGATCTCGGGCCCGGATGGCAGTTCGGGGATCGGCCGGGGCGGCGAATTCGCCAGCGTTTCGCCCGGCCGAGCGGGCCGCCCCGGAGTCCGGGGCGGCGGGGGTGGGGCGCCGAGCGCCCCGTTCCATCACTTGAACAGCGGCAGCGCGAGCACGGCGGCGATCGTCATCAACTTCATGAGGATGTTGATGGACGGGCCGGCCGTGTCCTTGAACGGGTCGCCGACCGTGTCGCCGGTGACCGCGG
>CAZEQF010000013.1:0-23718 GCA_964514315.1 uncultured Singulisphaera sp.
CCTTCGAACTCGATCTCGCGCGGCATGCGCGCCTCAGGTCGCACTTCGTGCCCGACGAACGTCGGCCACAGCACGTTGCAGTGGTCGGCGCCGTTGCCGTCGCCGGCGTCGCTGACGACGAGCCGCAGCTCCGTTCGCCCCGTGACCTCGCAGCACAGCCACTGCGGCGCGTCACCGCCCTTCTGCACCGTCGATCGCGCGCCTTCGACGCCGTCCGCGAACGCGATCAGCTCGATCGATCCATTCGTGCCGCGTTCGGAAGCAACGCCGAACCAACACGTGAACCACCGCTGGTTCTTCGGCACCGCGAACACGAGCTCCGCGGGCGCATGCGTGCCGATGCCGCGATCGGCCTCGACGCCCGCGACTGTGAGCGCAAGCCCATCGACGCTGCGGTCGTCCTTCGCCGTTCCCCAACCACAGGTCGCACGCGATGCGTCGCGCAGCCGCACGGCGCGATCAGGCGCTTGCGCGGCGAGGACTGCGGCAAGGAGGAACGGCGCGAACAGCGGGCGCAGCATCGCATCAGCATGCCGCGCCCACTGCGCTGCGTCACTGCAGGTCGAACACGAGCGTGCGGTTGCGGTCCGCGGACGCGACCACGCCGTCCGGGTTGGCAGGCGTGATCGGCCCGATGAGATGCAACGCGCGGATCTGGTCCGGCGCGCCCACGAGCTGCTCGCTGCGCAGCTCCGAGAACGTGAGGCCAGCCGTGTTCGCGAGAGGATCGAACTGCATCACCTGCATGTGCGCCGTGACGCCGAGCAGGTTGGGATCGCGCACGAGTTGCGACGACACGACGACGCTCGGCGTGGCGCCCGGCGCGACGTAGCGCACGAACACCGTGTCCATCGACGCGCGCATCACGCATCCCGGCATGCCGAGGAACGAGAAGTTCTGCGGCAACACCATGCCGCCGTAGAACTGGTCGCTCGCTCCGACGAACAACGCGACGAGGTTGCCCGGCCGCAAGCCGTTCGACGAGTAGCGCACGGAGAACTCGTCCGTCGGCGCAGTCGTGCCGACCTGCCACGAGCCTGCGCCGTGGCATGACGTGCCGATCGTACGCCCAGACGTCGCCCAGTAGTCCGTCGGCAACTGATGCGCGTCGAGCGTTGCCACGAAGTTGTCAGTCGGGTTCACGTTCGCGGGGAAGAAGTCCAACTGCACGACGAGCGAGGCGCCGGACTGATACGGGAACGGATTGTCGAAAGGCAACTGGATGCGCGCAGAAGGCCCCGCCGGGATGTTCATGCGACGCATGGTCACGACCTGCGCGAGCCCGAGTCCCCGGTTCGCCACGAACGAAGTCGTGCTCGCGTCCTGCGGCATCGGCGTGCCGACGCAACCGAGCGACACCGTAACATCGATCGCATTGCCCGCCGACGCAGTCGACTCGTCGCAGTGCAGAGTGAGCCCCTGCAACGTGCGCGAGCCAGGGCCGACGAGCAGCCGGTCCAGGATGATCTGGTGGCGGCGCGGGCCCAGGTTGTTGGAAGCCTGCTGCTGATTGCCGGGGCCAATGAGCCCCTGCGGAATCGACAGCGTTTGTGCGGCGCAAACCGCGGAAATCGCCATGGTGAGCATGGCGCCGAATAAGTGAGTCCGAGTCATGGAATAACGGTCCTGCAACGCCCGGGAGTCCATCCGAGCGCACGGCCGATTACGCACGAAGAATCCGGTGGCGTCAATGCGATTCGTGGCCACCGGACCTTCGCACCCATGCCGAACGTTCCGTGCGCCACCCGGCAAGAAGGTCGATCCGTGTCGCCCTGGTCCCCTTGCCAAGGGACGCGCGCAACTCGCGCCAAGACCCTGGAACCACGCCGCCCATGCGCACCGCACGCTGCCCGCGACCCGCAGAGAAGTCGCAGCAACCGCCGTCCGCGCGCCCTCAGGCGAGCACGTCGTCGATGACGCGCCCCGCGACGTCCGTCAGCCGATAACGCCGCCCCTGGAACGCATAGGTCTGCCGTTCGTGGTCGACGCCGAGCAAGTGCAGCATCGTCGCGTGCAAGTCGTGCACGTGGACACCACCGCTCTGCACGTTGTAGCCAAACTCGTCGGTCTCGCCGTGCACGTGGCCGCGCTTGACGCCACCGCCTGCCATCCACATCGAGAAGCAACGCGGATGATGGTCGCGGCCGTAGTCGTCCTTCGTCATGCGGCCCTGGCAGTAGGACGTGCGCCCGAACTCGCCGCCCCACACGACGAGCGTGTCGTCGAGCAATCCGCGTTCCGCGAGGTCCGTCACGAGCGCAGCGCTCGCCTGGTCGGTCTGCGCACATTGATGCGAGATGCCGCCTCGCATCCCACTGTGCTGGTCCCAACCTTGGTGGAACAACTGCACGAAGCGCACGCCGCGTTCGACGAGCCGACGCGCAAGCAGACAGTTGGCGGCAAAGGTCCCAGGATCGCGCGAGGCCTCGCCGTAGCGCGCGAACGTCGCATCGCTCTCGCCGCGCACGTCCGTCGCCTCGGGCACGCTCACCTGCATGCGGAACGCGAGCTCCGCCTGCTGCACGCGCGCTTCCGCCTCCGGGTCGCCGTAGCGACGCGCGTTCTCGTCGCCCATGCGCACGAGAGCGTCGAGCATTGCACGTCGGTCTTGCCGCGCGACGCCTTCTGGATCGCCGAGGAACAGCACCGCGTCCTTGCCCGAACGGAACGGCACGCCTTGGTGCTCGCTCGGCAGGAAGCCCGAGCCCCACAGGCGCGAGTAGAGCGGCTGGTCGCGCGAGCTGTCCTTCGACACGAGCACGACGAATGCCGGCAGGTCGCGATTCTCGGAGCCGAGCCCATAGCTCAGCCAGCTGCCCATCGACGGCCTTCCCGCGATCTGGTTGCCGGAGCACAAGAACGTGATCGCCGGGTCGTGGTTGATCGCTTCGGTGTGCACTGCGCGCAGCACGCAGATGCGGTCTGCGATCTTCGCTGTGTGCGGCAACAGCGAACTCATCGCGATGCCGCTGTCGCCGTGGCGCGCGAACGGCGCGAACGAGCCAGCGACCTTGAGCACCGCCTGGTTGCCGCTCATGCCGGTGAGCCGCTGGCCTGAGCGCACGCTGTCCGGCAGCGGCTGGCCGTGCAGTTCGCGCAACTTGGGCTTGTCGTCGAACGTCTCGAACTGCGAAGGGCCACCAGCCTGGAACAACCAGATCACGCGCTTGCACCGCGGTGCGTGGTGCAGGCCGCGCGCGGGATCCTGCGCGGTTGCCTTCGCCGGATCCTGCGCGCGCAAGTCGCCGCGGTCGAGCGCGAGCGCAGCGAGCGCGAGGCTGCTGGACTGCAGCCATGCGCGACGCGATGACAGCGATGCGCGTTCTTCGATTGAGTTCATCGCACGGTCACCGCAGCATCGCTGCACAAGATCGTCTGGCACACGAGCGCGAGCGCGTCGCGTTCGGCCTGCGCCGCGTCGCCGTCGCGCCTCGCGACGACAGCAGCAGCGAGGCCTTCGAGCGCGCCGAGTTCGCCGTCCGTCGGCGGCCGCGTGCACACGAGCCGGAACGCGCGAACGATGCGGTCGCGCGTCGTCTCCCGTTCGCGCCCGACTCGCTGCGCGAGCGCGCGTGCGCATTCGACGTAGGCAGGATCGTTCGCGAGCGCGAGGAACTGCAGCGGCGTGTTCGTCGTGAGACGCCGCGCCACGCACGCCTCGCGCGACGGCGCGTCGAAGGTCGCAAGCGAAGGCGCGGGGACCGTGCGCTTGCGGAACGTGTACAGGCTGCGCCGATGCGCATCGTCGCCGGCCGACGTCGCATAGCCGCCACCTTGGCCCGCCTCGGCCCACAGCCCTTCCGGCTGCATCGGCTTCACGCTCGGGCCGCAGAAGCGCGGCGCCAGCAAGCCCGAAGCGGCGAGCGCCTGG
This sequence comes from uncultured Singulisphaera sp., assembly GCA_964514315.1. Classification (GTDB taxonomy): domain Bacteria; phylum Planctomycetota; class UBA1135; order UBA1135; family UBA2386; genus SXPK01. The sequence goes on from CAZEQF010000013.1 coordinate 3,872, forward strand.
TCGCGCAACGACTCTGCCGACAACCGGAACGAAGGACCGCGCGCGAGGCGTTCGTTCGCAGGATCCGCCGCGCGCGCATCGAACGACACGGCGGACGACTGCGCGAACGTCGCGCTCGTCGCGATGCGGAACAGGATGCGCCGCATGCTCCAACGCGAACCCGGCGCGGCATCGCCGTTCGTGAAGTCGTGCGCGAGCTGGTCGAGCAGCGCCGCATTCGCCGGCGACATGCCCTGCAAGCCGAAGTTCTCCTGCGTCTCGACGAGGCCGCGGCCGAACATCTGCGCCCACAGACGATTGACCGCGACGCGCGCGACGAGCGGGTTCTTCGCATCGACGAGCCAACGCGCGAGGCCGAGCCGGTTCTTCGGCAACGAGCCGTCGAACGGCAACACGCTCGCGACCGCGCCCGGCACACACGGCTGCGCATGGTCGGGCTGGTCGTAGGCTCCGCGACGCAACACGTATGTCGGCGACGCGAACGGCGAGTCCGCCATGCACGGCAGCGAAGGGATCGAGTCGAGGTGCGCAGCGAGGTTGCGTTGCGCATCGCGCCACGCGGCCCGAGCCTTCGCCACTTCGTCGTCCATCGAGTCGGCATAGTGCGCTTCGAGGTCGCCAGCAGGCGAAGGCACGGACGAGACGCAGCCATCGGCTGCGGCGATTGCATGGGATTGCATCGCCGTCAACGCGCGACGCCACACGCGCAACTCGTCGATCGCGCCCGAACGGAATCCGCTGTCGCGCGAACGCGAGCCGACTTCGAGCGCGTGCGTGGCAAGCGGGCCGTCGAGCCCGTCGCGCACGACTTCGACATCCGCAAGCGCACCATCGACGCGGATCGCGAGGCCTGCCGCGCGCGACGATCCGTCGTAGGCGACGACGAGATGCGTCCACTTGCCGACCGGGAGCGGCGACTTCGCGCGCACGCTCGCGGCCGAGCCCGGCCACATGCGGATCGCGCTCCAACGCACGCGGCCGTCGTCGAGCGACAGCTCGATGCCCGAAGCGTCGGCGTCCTGCGTGTAGAAGCCGCTCGCGTGCACGATCGCGGCGCGCGCGTTGTGCTCGCCGGGGCGGATCCACATCGCGAGCGTGATGGCGTCGTGCCGGCCGAACCCGCCCATGCCGTCGAGCAGCACGCCGCCGTCGCCGTCGAACTGCATCGCCTTGCCGTTCATGCCGTCGCCGAGCGCGACTTCGCCGAGTTGCTCGGGGCGCCGACGATCGGTGATCGCAGGCTTGCCCTCGGAAACCTCGTTCGGAGTGGATCCGTTCTCGAGCGAATCGAACGCGTAGCGCGCGTCCGGGGACGGCGGCACGAACGCATCGTGCGCCAGGCGGATCGTCGCAAGCCTGCCGAATGCGGCGTTGCGCGCGGCTGCGTGCTCACGTTCGCGCTGCGCGACCTCTGCTTCGCATTCGCGCGTGCGTGCGAGTTGATCTGCACTCTGCAACCGCACGAACGGCGGCTGTGCGTCGACGTGCAGCGAGTAGCTCTTGAGCCCGTTCTCGTCGATGCCGCCGAACATCGCGGCAAGCCCATAGAACTCGCGTTGCGGGATCGGGTCGTATTTGTGGTCGTGGCAGCGCGCGCATTCGAGCGTGAGCCCGAGGAACGCGGCGCCGAACGTCGCGACGCGGTCGGCGATCCCCTCCTGCCGGAACTCCTCCGCGATCGAGCCGCCTTCCTCGGTCATGCGATGCAGCCGATGGAACGCCGTCGCGACGCGATCTTCGACCGTCGCGTCCGGCAGCAGGTCGCCGGCGACGATGCGCGTGACGAACTGGTCGAACGGCATGTCCGCGCGCAACGCACGCAGCAACCAATCGCGCCACGGCCACGCGCGCATCTCGCCATCCGTCTGGTAGCCGTAGGTGTCCGCGTAGCGCGCGAGGTCGAGCCAGGCCGTCGCCATGTGCTCCGCGGCGGCGTCGCTGTCGAGCATCGCAGCGACACGACGTTCGTATTCTTGCTGCGTCGGGTTCGCGGCGAACGCGTCTGCATCCTCGGGCGACGGCGGAAGCCCGGTCAGCGCGAGCGAAGCGCGACGCAGCAACTCTGCGGGCTCGGCGCGCGGCGACGGCGAAAGTCCGCGAGCCTCGAGGTCCTCGAGCACGTGCGCATCCAGCGAATCGACGACCCACGTTGCATCGCGGACCTTCGGCGCGTGCGGCGCCTTCGGCGCAATGAAGGCCCAATGTGGCGCATACTCGCCGCCGCTCGCGACCCACGCGCGCAGCGTCGCCTTCTCGGCGTCGGACAGCGGCCGCTTGTGCTCCGGCGGCGGCATCACCTCGTCGTCGTCGTGCGCAAACACGCGCCGCACGAGTTCGCTCGCCTCGACGTCGAACGGCACGACCGCGCGCGAACCGGACTCCATCTCTTCCGTCGCACCTTCCGCGAGGTCGAGGCGCAAGCCCGCCTTGCGCGCGCGCTCGTCGGGCCCGTGGCACGCAAAGCAGCGGTCCGCGAGGATCGGCCGGACTTCGCGCGCGAAGTCGACGCGCGACGCAGTCGCCCCCGGCTCACGGTCGCTCTGCACCGCCGACGCACACGCGACGGCGATCGAAACGGCGCACAGCAATGCAGCAGAGGTCTTCACGCGAAGCACACGGTAGCACGTGGAGCGTCGGTGCAATTCCCGCCATTCCCGGAATGGCACGTCGACATGCGTGGCCTCCGTATGTACACAACTTCGAGAGGGAACTACCAATGCGACTCCATGCCTTTCTCACCGCTGCGTGCGGAATCGCGATTTCGATCTCCGACACAGCCATTGCCCAAGCACGCGAACTGACGGCGCGCGCCATCGGGCCGCGTTATGAACTGAAGTCTCAAGGCAGCATCACAGAAGCAAGAGACCTCCTGAACGTGCTGGAGGCAGCGTTTCCCCAGTTCGAAGAGTTCTTCGGCAAGGCTCCCAAGGCCAGCGCTTCGAATCGCCTGCGGGTCTACCTCTATGACGACCAGGACCAGTGGAAGGCCGGCCTGGAGCAAGTGGGCGGAACCTACCTGGGCCCAGCAGGCGGCAACTACTGCTGGAAGACCCAGGCAGTCTTCTTCTATCGGCAACCGACCGACTGGTTCACGCGGAAGCTGATGCTGCAGATGTGCGCACACCAGTTCATGGCGCACCTCACCGGGCACAAGAAGATGGCCAGCCACTGGTATCGCCTCGGCACGGTGAACTACCTCTCCAATCACGCATGGGATGGAGAACGCATCCAGATCGGCGTCCCTCCGGCCCTGACGCTCGAGAATCAGGCATCCATCGCGCTGGCGCGGCTCAGGGAACCCGACTTCGACTACCGCAAGCTAATCACGCCCACCGACAAGGACGACTCGGCAATCCACTGCGAAGCCATGCGCGTCATCCAAAGCGAGCCGTCGTATCGACGCGCGCTCTTCTCCTTGCGCACGCAGTTGGACAAGGGAGTCGCGCTCTCGACGGAGGAATGGAACACTGCCTTCGGCAGCTACAAGCGCTTCGACGAGAAGCTGAGAGAATCCGTTGCCCGTTCCCAAGAGCCGTTTGTTCCCGTCATCAACCAGTGGGAGACGCGTCGCGTGGACACGGACGAGAAGACCGGGCATCGCACCTGGACACTCCGCGGCACCGCCCCCCACTACATTTCCGTGGCGACGACCCGCGAAGAGGCAAACTCCTTGGAGTTCCGGGTGGACCGCAAAGGCCAACCTGGCCGCGTCGGCGCGTTGCTCGACTGGATCGACCACGAAGACCACACGATCCTGCTGTTCATGACCGAGGGCTCCTACCACGTGCAACGCAGGACGAAGCAAGGCTGGACGAACCTCGCAGGCGGCGCTGCGCCAGTCGGCCCCATGGGGTTCACCTCACACTCCCTGCGAATCGAGCGCACGACGATCGCCGAAGGCCAGGTCGCAGCCACCGTGTCCTTCGACGGCAAGGCCTTGCTCACGACGCCGGTGCGCAACTGCCGGTTTGGCTTCGCCCTCGACTCGGGCGTCTACGACTTCGAGCAAGTCCGACTAAACCGCTGAACGCGAACGGGCGCAGCCATGGCTAGCCGACTTGCCCAAAGGCAGTCTGCACTCGCCTGCATGCAACGCCGGCTCGCGCCGCGCACGGCGCTCACGCCCGCACGTGCAGATCGTCGCCGGCGAACGTCAGCGACAGCGGCTCGATGACGACCTGCTTCTTGCCTTTCTCGACGACGCCGGCGTTCCAGGCCTGGATGCCTTGCTGTGCCGCGATCTCGACCGTGCGCGCGGCATCCTTCGGGTCGACGAACAGGGCAAAGCCGGCGCCCATGTTGAGGTTGCCATACGACTCGCGCGCGTCGCTCTGCGTCTCCTTCGCGAGGAACTGCAGCACCTCGGGAACGTCGGGCAGCGTGTGGATGCGGTAGGTCCACTCGGCCGGGTGCCGCATGACCTTGCGCCAGCCGTGGCCGGTGATGTTGGCGCAGTAGTGCGGAACGACGCCGTGGCGCGCGAGCGCTTCGGTGACCGGCGAGTAGAGCGTCGTCGGCGCCAGCAACGCCTCGCCGAACATCGCGCCGCTCGGCAAACGCGTGCCGTAGCCATCGGGAAGGCGTTCTGCGAGCTTGCGCGCGAGCGAGACGCCGTTCGCGTGGATGCCGCTCGAAGCGAGGAACACGATCGCGTCGCCGTGCGCGAGCTTGTCGCCGAGCGTGAGCCGCGACTTCGGGCGCACGAGGCCGACGCACGAAGCTGCGAGATCGATGCGGCCGTCCGCGACGACACCTGACAACGCAGGAGTCTCGCCGCCGCCCCACGACACGCCGCACTGGTCGCACGCGCGCTTCCAGCCTGCGACGAGGTCTGTCGCGCGTTGCGCGTCGTGGAACCACTCGCTGCCGCCAGCAGCCCAATAGGCGTGCACCGACACCGGGGTTGCGCCAACCGTGATGATGTCGTTGATCGCCATCGCCAGCGTGTCCTGCGCGATGCGGTCGTAGTAGGTCTTGCCCGTGATCGCGCGCGTCGCGTCCGCGACCAACGCCTTCGTGCCGAGGCACTCGGTGATCGACGCGAGGTAGAAGTCGCCGCAGTCGACGACGTAGGCCGACTCGCCGCGCGAGGCCGCGACCTCCGACAGCCCGTGCGCCGCGAGGTGATGCGCCGTGGACGCGGCGGCCTGCTGCGCCTGGATCTTCAGCGGGTCGATCTTGCTGTAGTCGACGCCGGCCTGCTTGTAGTCGAGTCGCGACATGGGGCGGACAGGATGGAGGGTTCGCGCCGCGAATGCGAGAGGCACGGTCGGGCGCACGCTCGTCCACTTCCCCTGGAGACGCCCCACGACTCGCCCCCGCCTTGCCAGTTCGGTGCGACGGGCAGTAGAGAAGGCGCACGCGGAAGACGCCGATGCGCCAGAAGTCACTGTTCCTCGCAGGCCCGTCCGACCCGCTCGGCGTGCCGTTGCACGCACTCGCCGACAGCCTGCCGTCGCATCGCTTCCTCGTGCAGCAGCAAGGCAACTCGCTCGTGGCCCATCACGACGGATGCGTGACGACGGTCCGCGTGGCCTCACCGGGTCCACGCCCGATCGACGCGCCCAACATCCGCTCTGTGGTGCACGTCGTGACGCAATTGCCCGAGGCCATCGCGGGCGAGGCGCTGACGCCATCGCATGCCACGGCGTCGATGCTCAACTCGCTCGCGTCCCTGGGCTCGGTGCACGTCGCGGACGGCAAGCTGGTGCTGAGTTCGCGCTTCGCTTGCCTGCACTGCGATCCGGACGAAGCGCTGCGCGTGAACGGTCCGCTGCTGCTGGCCAGGATGCTCCACGCTCCGCGGTCGATCCTGCGCGGGTTCGAGTATCGAATGCGCAACCGGGCGCCGCTGATGCGCCTTTCCAACTGGATCGAGGAAGACTTCGAGTCGCTCGAGGAAGCGCTCGAAGGCCTTGCGACCTGCACCGTCACGCGCGATGGGCTCACCGCGCAGCTCCCGCTGGATTCGGACGGGTGCACGGATCCCGACGCGAGCAACGCATTCGCATTGCTCCACATGTCGACCGAGCACGCCCATCCGTACCACGGACTCGGGCTCTACTGCGTGCTGCTCATGCCGCATCGCGCAACCGACGGCCGCTGCGTGGACGAACTCTGCCACACGCTCAACCTGCGCGAACTCGACGCCGTGCTCGAGGCGCCACACTTCGGCGCATGGATCCCGAACGAGACGCGCGACGGGGTCGTCTATGTGAGCTTCTTGCCCAATCCCATGTGCAAGATCCCGGGCGTGACGAGCCTGTTCGGCTGCTGGAACGCACATCGCTCGCTGTGGGCGTCCGACGTGTTGGCCGAAGAAGGCCTGCTCGCCTGACGCTGTGTCGCTACGCGAAGCCCGTGAGCGGAACGCGCTCGCGCCGCAACCAGTTGTCGTCGAGGTAGCGCGCCGTGCCGTCGATCGCGTGCAGCGTGTAGGCGTGGCGCGGCAGGTCGCTGCGGTTGGGGCCCGACAGGTGCGGCAACGCACCGTCGAGCAGGATCAACGTGCCGCGCTTCGCTTCGAGCGGGACGAGCCCTTCGGTCGGATACGGCGTCGGGTCCAGCACGTCGACGACGGTGCGCCGGCGCGACGCGTCGAGGCGCGAGCGCGACTTGACCGGGATCCGGTGGCCGCCTGGCAACGCCCACATGCAGCCGTTCTCGGTCGTCGCGTCGTCGATCGCGAACCAGCACCCCACCACGCTGCGCGGCTCGGTACACAGGTAGGTGTGGTCGACGTGGCACTGCACTTCGCCACCGATGCGGGGCTGTTTGAAGATGTACATGGACTGCAGCAACAACGGTTGCCGCATGCCGATCTCGTGCGCGACCGCCGCGAGCTTCTGCGTGCGGCTGAACGCACGGAACGTCGCGTCGAGGTCGTGCATCGCGTGGCCGAGCTTGTTGAGGCACTCGTGCGCGGGGCCACGCAGCATCCCGTCGGGGCCGAATGCGTCGTGCTCGTAGAACCCGCGGATCGCCTCGCCGCTCGACAAGAACCAGTCGTCGCCCTGGTGCGGCGACGCGCCATCCGCGCGGAACACCGTCGCGCGCGTCGCGTCCTGCGTGACTTTGCGCGCGAGCTCGACGGCGCGCTGCCGCAGCGCGAGGCAATCGGCAGCATCGACGAACCCAGGCAACACGAGGAAGCCGTCGTCGACGAACGAACGCCGCTGCGCGGCGTCGAGGATCGGAAGGCTCATGCGTCGGCGTCCTTCTTCTTCGATGCCTTGGGCTTGTGCCGCATCCAGAGTCGCACGCCAGGATGGAACGCGAGCACGGCAGCACAGGCAAGGTAGACCGGCAGCGTCACGAGCAGGGTCAGGTGCCTGGGATCCTCGAGACCGCGCTTCCACAACACGATCGAGCCCATCGCCACCGCGGCGACGCACAACAGGATCGCGAGCCAGCGGGCGATGCGCGAACCCTCCGCGACACTCCACGCGAGCCAGATGCCGAGTCCGAAGCGCGACCATGCAGGACGTTCGGATCCGAAGCACGTGACGACAAAGTCCGCGCAGGCAACGACGCCGAGCGCGATGCCGACGATCAGCAGCACATGACGGCCGCGCACCATCACATCGGACAGGCCCAGGACCATCTGGTCCCAGTCTTCCCCGCGCAGCTTCGGCCGGCCCTTGTAGGCGACGCGGAACGACTCCTTGTCGAACAGCTCCGCGAGCGCTGAGAGCGTCGGCTGCTTCAGCTTCCACTCCAGCTCCTCGCGGTACATCGGCACGACCTGCAGCAGCGCGATCTCGAGTCCGTCCTTCGTGCGGATCGTGCGCGCGCCTGGATCGAGCGGTTCCACCAGCCCGAGCGCGCAGAACTCCGAGCCTGGATGGACGGGCTCCGGCGGATCCGTCGCGATCGTGTGGCCCGCAGCGAAGCTCGAGCCCAGCAGATGCGGCATCCGCGCGATCATCTTGAGCCTGCGGATCGGCCAGTAGTTGGCCTCGTCGGCGAACGCTTCCTGCGACAGCGGATGGTTGACCATCAAGTGCATCATCACTTCGCACCGCGTTGGCGATCCGTCCTTCGACTGCATCGGCAGGTCGCTCATGCCCGAAGTGACGATCGTGATGTAGGGATGGTCCTCGGCCACATCAGCAATCAGGACGTCGACGTGCACGTGGTCCGAGATGACCTCGTGCATCACACGGCGAACAGGCCCGTAGCAGCGCTCGATGTGCGCCGTGATCTCCTCGAGATGTGAGTCGCCCGACGGCGGCGTGAAGCCGCGCCCGGGCTCGCCTCCGCCGCCATCGGCAGCCGGAACGGCATCGTCGCGTCGTGCTGGCTCGTCTGGTTCCATCGCGGTCCTGGGTCGGCGCGGCATGATGCAGCGATGCGCGTCCTGCCGCCATTCCGGATCGCCGTCTCCACCATCGCATGCGCGCTGTTGCTTGCGTTCGCTTCTGCTGCGCAGCAAGAGACGCAGACCCCGTTCCCCGCGCATCCGAGCCACGAGGATCGCGCCGCCGCCGCCGGCTGGGGCAAGGGCACGTGGCTCGACCAGCACGAGCGCTGCAAGGCGACGGCGCGACGCGGCGGCATCGACCTCGTGCTGCTCGGCGACTCGATCACGCAGGGCTTCGGCGGTCCGACGCGCGAAGTGTCCCAGCCCGCCGGCGACGCGTTGACGCGCGAACTCGGCGCATGGCGCGCAGCGAACATGGGCATCAGCGGCGACGGCGTGAGCCACGTGCTGTGGCGGCTGCAGAACGGCGCGCTCGACGGCCTCGATCCACGCTTCGTCGCGATGATGATCGGCACGAACGACCTCAGCCGCGGCGAGTCGCCGACGTTCGTCGCGGACGGCATCGCAGCGTGTGTGCGCGAGATCCGCACGCGCGTCCCCCACGCGATCGTCGTCGTCGAGCCGCCGATCCCGCGCGGCAAGGACCGCGGCGATGCGATGCGCAAGAAGACCGACGAGGCCGCGAAGCTCGTGCGCGAACGCTGCGGCGACGATCCGCTCGTGCGAGTTCTCGACCTCGCGCCGACGTTCTGCGACGAGCAGGGCGCGCTGGTGGCGAACCTGTTCGCCGGCGACCTGCTGCACCTCTCCGCAGACGGCTACCGCGCATGGGCCACGACGCTGCGTGGCGAGTTGCTGCGGCTCGACGCCACGCGGCAGCGGCACATCGCGTTCGTCGCGGGCGACGACGAATACCGCAGCGAAGAATCCCTGCCGATGCTCGCGGCGCTCGCCGCGCGCGAACTCGGCGTGCGCACGACCGTGTGCCTGCCGCGCAACGCGGACGGCGCAGTCGACCCGTCGTGCAAGACGCACATCGACAACCTTCCCGCGATCGACTCCGCCGACGCGCTCGTCTTGTTCACGCGCTTTCGCGAACTGCCCGACGACGAACTGCGCCGCATCACGGACCACGCCTCGCTCGGCCGCGCGATGGTCGGCTTCCGCACGTCGACGCATGCGTTCCTCTATCCCGAAGGCTCGCCGCACCGCGACAAGAACGACGCGTGGCCGCGCGCGGTGTTCGGCCAGAAGTGGATCACGCACCACGGACACTTCGACGACGGCAAGGCGCCGCTCACCGACGTCGCGATCCCAGACGGCGCCAAGGCCCATCCGATCCTGCGCGGCGTCGCGCCGTTTGCGGCGCTCTCCTGGCTCTACCACGTCGACGGTGGCGGCGACGCGCTCGAGCAACCGTGCGAGATCTTGCTGCGCGGGACGGCGCTGCGCTCGGGCCACGAAGACCAGCAGCGCTTCCCGCGAACGCAACCCGTCGCGTGGACACGACTGCTGCCGCGCGCGGCGGGCGAAGCCCAGCGCGTGTTCTTCACCACGCTCGGCCACCCCTTCGACTTCCGCGAGCCGTCGATGCGCCGCATGTGCCTGCACGCGATCGCGTGGGCGCTCGGCCAAGAAGCGCGGATCCCCGACGCGGGCATGCCGTGCGACCCGGCACGACCCTATTCGCCATCCAATTCGGGAATGCGCTGACGCGCACACGCTGGCAGAACCAGCCGACACGCTCGTCAGCGACCGGCGCAGTGCCTATCCTCCGCGCCTCGTGACCACGCCCGAACGCCAGACCGAGGACTGCGCCGACAGTGACGCATTGGCCCGCGCACTGCTGGGAGACGCAAGCGACTTGGCCCTGTTCGCGTCCTTGGACGGACGCCTGCAATACGCCAATGCCGCGGCGATGCGCGCGCTGGAGCTCTCGCCGGATCGGCTGCCGCCGCACATCGGCGACCTCGTCCACGAAGGCGATCGCGCAGCTTGGGAGACCTGGATGTCGCGCGCGCAACGCTGCATCGACGGCGCCCGCATCGAACTCGCGCTGCGCACGAGCCACGGGGCGAGGGTCTCCACGGAAGGGACCATCCGCAGCGACCTGCATTGCTCCAAGTGCAAGCGCATCCGGCTCGTGTTGCGCGAACTGCGCAGCGACACCGAGTCGCTTCGCCTGCTCGAACGTTCCAACGACGTGTTCCGCTCGGTTGCAGAAGCGCAGGCCGCCTACCTCGAGCAAGGCGATTGCCGCGCGGCGATCGCGCGCCTGCTGCACTACGCGCTGCAGCAAACGCAGAGCGAATACGGCTTCTTCGGCGTGCTCGTGGCAGGCAAGCTGCGAGTCCTCGCGCACGACGGCATCGTCTGGGACGACGTGGTCGGCCGCGGGTTCTACGAAGCGGCGGCGGCCCTCTACGCCAAGCAGGGCTACCTGGAGTTCACCAACATGCAGACGCTGTTCGGCACAGCGATCCGCAACAACGAAGTCGTGTTGACCAACGCGGCGCCGCTCGACCCGCGACGCGGAGGCCTTCCGCCGGGGCACCCGCCGCTGCGCAACTTCCTCGGTGTGCCGGTGACGAAGGGCGGCAAGGTCACGGGCCTCATCGGGCTCGGCAACCACCCGATCGGATTCACCGAAGACGACGTGGCGCGCATCCGCGCGATCCTGCAGACCGCGACGCTGCTGTTCGACGTCTACCTGCACGAACTCGAAGAGAACGAACTGCGCGAAAAGCGACGTCACGCCGAACAGGACATGCGCACTGCGCAGGCGACGCTCGACGCGACCGACGACGCTGCCCTCGTCTTCGATCCGACGACGCTGCGGTTCTTGTTCGTCAACGACGGGGCCGTGCGCCAACTCGGCTACACGCGCGACGAGCTGTTGCGCCTCACGCCGCTCGACATCGCGCCCAAGCTCGACGACGCGACGTTGCGCGCGCGCCTCGACGAGATCCGGCGCAGCGGTGGCCGCAGCAAGAACCCGCTGACGACGCACCGCCGCAAGGACGGATCCGAGTTCCCCGTCGAGGTCAACGTCCGGTTCCTCGCGCCCGAGAACGAGCCGCCGCGCTTCATCGCGATCGCGCGCGACATCACGGAACGCCGCCAGGCCGAACGCGTCGCGCAGCGGTCCCAGCGCCTCGAAGCGATCGGCACGCTCGCAGGCGGCGTCGCGCACGACCTCAACAACGCGCTCACGCCGATCCTCATGGCCATCGAGAGCCTGCGCGAGACGGCGCCAGACGAAAGCAAGCTCCTCGACGTGCTGGAGACGAGCGCGCGCCGCGCATCGAGCATGGTGCGCTCGCTGCTGACGTTCGCGAAGGGAGCAGAGGGCAAGCACGTGCCGCTGCATGCCACGCAACTCATCGAGGAGATCGAGAAGATCGCGCGCAGCACGTTCCCCAAGAACATCCGCGTCGAAGTCGACGTGGCGCCGTCGCTCCCGCCGGTGCGCGGCGACGCGACGCAACTGCACCAGGTCCTTCTCAACCTCGCGGTCAACGCGCGCGACGCGATGCCCGCCGGCGGCGTGCTGCGCATCGAAGCGCGACAAACACACCTCGACGAAGACGCCGCGAAGGCGATCCCCGACGGTCGCGCGGGCCACTTCGTGGTGCTGCGCGTCGTCGACACGGGCACCGGCATCCCGCCGCACATCCTCGATCGCATCTTCGACCCGTTCTTCACGACGAAGGGCCCGGACCAAGGCACGGGGCTCGGCCTCTCGATTGCTGTGGGCATCGTGAAGGGGCACCGCGGCTTCCTGCACGCACAGTCGACGCTGGGGCGCGGCTCGTCGTTCTGCGCCTACCTGCCCGCAGCGCCGTTCCGCAGCGAAGACGGCATCGGCGGCGAGTTGCGAACCGACGCGATGCGCACGCTGCTGTTCGTCGACGACGAGCCCGCGATCCGCACGCTTGCCGAGCTGGTGTTCCCTCGACTCGGCATCAGCGTCATCGCGTGCGCAGGCGGCCGCGATGCGCTGGCCCGCCTCGCACAGCTCGGCGATCGCGTCGCGGGCGTCGTGACCGACCTGCACATGCCGGACATGGACGGGCTGAGCCTGATCCGCGCACTCCAATCGGCTTCGCCGGGTCTGCGCATCGCGCTGATCAGCGGCCGACTCGAAGAAGAGGTCGTGGAGCAACTGCGAGCGCTCGGCGTCGTGCACCAGCTGCGCAAGCCGTTCTCGCAGGGTGAAGTCGCGGCGTTCCTGTCGCGGTTCCTCGGTTAGCCGACGCCGCAGACCATTCGCGCACGCATCGGTGCACACCGATCCGATGCGCTCGCCCGCGCGCACGAGGCGCTCAGGCAAGCCATGCGTCGCTCATTCGTGCACGTAGGCCCACGTGCCGACGCGTTGGAGAATCCCGCCCAACGCATGTTTGGGATACTGCTGGCGCGGCAAGTAGATGAAGGCGTCCCAGTTGAGAAACCCCGACGCGCACGATGCGTGCAGCATCCAGCGATCGCCGAGCGCCTCCTCAGGCCCCACGCAGATCGCCAGCTCCGGCAACCGCTCCGGAATCGCGTCGATGTAGCCAGGCACCAGCACGGACAAGGAGCCTGGCGGCGCGCCACGTTCGCTCTCGTAGCGCGCGATCGCTCGCACCAGCGGCTCCGCGCGCTCCGCTGCGTATTCGAAGCCCTTCATGCGCAGCGCGTTTCCGCCGAACACCGCGAGCACGCACGCGCACACGGACCAGCACGCAGCGACGACGAGGCGCACGCCGCCGGTGCGCGTGCCAGGGAACAACACGAGCACGAAGGCGACAGGGAACGCGGCCAGCGTGAGCACTCCGTGGAAGGCGAGGATCAATGCTGTCCAGCCCAAGTGCCAACCGCCGTAGCCCAACACGCACGAGCCGGTCCACGCGGCGTGCACCAGTGGCGGGAGGCTCACCCAGAAGAGCAGCGACCGAAGCCACGTGTCCCGCGGAGCAACATCGGCGCGCACCGAGGCTCCTTTGTCCCCGGTCGTTGCCATCATGACCCAGGCAAGTCGAGCCGCTTCGACTGCTTGAGCAGGTCGCGCGCAAGCTGGGCACGGCTCGGCCCCGCATCGGCAACGCCGTTCGTCTGCGGACGCGCAACCGGCGGCATCTCGCTGATCTTGCGCAAGCGCGCCCACATGCCCGCGCCCTGCTCCATCACGCCGATGTCCGAGACCTTCGGGCTCTCTCGCAGCACGTCGCGCACGACCTGCGCGAGCACGCCCTTGCCGCGGCCGTGCACGATCTCGACGCGCAACGTGCCCGAAGCCTGCGCCGAGTCGATCAGCGCAAGGATCGAAGACTTGGCGCGCTCGCTGTCGTAGCCGTGCAGATCGATGCGTGCGTTGGCGGAAGTCATGGTCGGAGGCGCGAGCGTAGGCGTCCGGCGCAGTCGGTCAAGGCCTGTCGACGACCGGCTACGGTGCCGAGAACGTGGCAGCTTGCGTTATTCAGCGTGCCGACACGGCCCGCGGCAATCACCGCGGCGCGAGCAACGGACGCAACGCAGCGAGAACTGTGTCGGCCTGCCGCATCATGCCAAGGTCGTTGGGATGCGAGCCGTCCGTCGTGCCTTCGTCGTCGTCGCCGAGCAGGCCTTGGCCAGCGAGCAGATGGATGTCGGTGACGCCAGCCTCCTGCAGCCGCGCGAACGCAGCGCGCAACGCGCCGCGGCGGCGTTCGTGCTGTTCGCGACGCTCGGCCGAGAACCACGCGCTCGCGAACGTGCGGTCCTCGACGAGGAGGATCGGCGCGTCCTTGCGCGCAGCGCGCAGCTGCCGGACGAGCGGCTCCGTGCGTTCCTTGACCAGCTCCGTGGTCATGTTGGGCAGGCAATCGACGACGAACGCTGCAGCATCGATCTCGCAGAGATACTGCGCGACCTCTTGCTCCATGCGGCCGTTGCCCGAGAAGCCGAAGTTGTGCACCTCGCGGTCGAGCGCGCGCGACACGATCGAAGGCCACGCCATGCCGGGACGCGACGCGCACGCCCCGTGCAGGATCGAGGTGCCGTAGCAGACGACCGGCTTCTTCTCCTTCGGACGCGGCGGCAGCGGTGTCACTTCGTGGCCATCGAGCACGCCGACGTGCATCGAGTCGACTCCGTTGTAGAGCGGCAGCCACAGCTGATAGGGCAATGGCTTCCCGTTCGCCGGAGCGGCCTCGAGGAGCTTGGCCTCCACGTCCTGCGACGTCGGCCGCGCGACGGCGAGCCATCGCCAACGCGTGCCATCGAGCCCGTAGAGATCGCACCCGCTCACGCCGGTCGCCGGCATGTGCGGCAACGCGATCGACTTCGACGAGAGCCGATAGCGGACATGGACCTCCGGACTCGCCGTCGCGAAGCGCACGCACATGCCCGCGCTGTCGCGCGACAGGTCCCACACTTCCTTGCGCACCACGGCCTCCGCTCGCAGCGGCAAGCGATCGAACGGCGCCTTGCGGTCCGCGAACGCGCGTCCCTCGATCGGGAACTCCGCGACGTCGACCCACTTCAAGTCCGCGCGCGTTCCTTCAGACGCAACGCGAGGAAGGCCTGCGGCCACCGCAGCGGCAGAACAGGCACCGAGGAACGAACGACGGGTGGAACGCATGGACGCAGGACGATAGCGGGTTGCCGATGCCGTGCCGCCCCTTGCCCGACGCGACGCAACTGCAGCCCAGACCGTGCAACCGACGGCGGCGTCTGCGACCATCCGCGCCCATGCTGCCGCCACGGCTTACCTCGACGTTCTTCGCAACGCTCTTCTTCGCGTGCTTCGCCGCGCTGCCTGCGCCGCTCTGCGCGCAAGCGAAGGCCCCTGCCGAGTCCGCGCCGGACACCGCGACGTCGGCTGCGATCGCTCGCGGCGAGGTCGTCGTCCGCAGCTACTTCATGGACGAGGCGAAGCGCGACATCGATTACGCGCTCTACGTGCCCACCACCTACGACGAAGGGAAGCCTGCGCCGCTCGTCGTGTTGCTGCACGGGCTCGGCAGCAACCCCAAGCAGGTGATCGGCTATCGCGGAATCGTCGACGAGGCCGAGGATCGCGGCTACGTCGTGGTCGCGCCGTATGGGTTCAACGAACGCGGCTGGTACGGCAGCCGAGGCAAGGGCAAGGAAGGTCCGTTCTTCGGCACTGCGAAGGACCCCGACAACCTCGGCGAACTGAGCGAGAAGGACGTCTTCTCCGTGATCGCCATCGTCGAGAAGGATCTGCGCATCGACGAGAAGCGACGGTTCCTCATGGGCCACTCGATGGGCGGCGCCGGCACGGTCTATCTCGGCGCGACGCGCCAAGGCATGTGGGCCGGACTCGCGCCGCTCGCGCCGGCGCTCGGCGGGTCGATGGACCTGTTGCAGCAACTCGGCACGACGCCGGTCTACGTCGTCATGGGCGAGAAGGACCGCATGGTGCCGGTCCGCACGGTGCGCAAGTGGGTCGAGGAGATGAAGCGCCTCGAAGTGCCGGTCACCTACGAGGAGATCCCCGACGGCGACCACGCTCGCGTCATTGCGCAGAACGAAGCGATGATCGGCCGCGTGTTCGACTTCTTCGATGCCGCTGGCAAGAAGGCGAAGACGGACGATGCGAAGGAACCGCAGCAGAAGGATCGCGATGCCCGCGACGCGAAGCCCGGCGACGACAGCAAGGGCGGCGAGGCACCGAACGACGACAAGAAGTGACTCGGGCCTCAGGCCTGCGGCCGTTGGCTCCACTCCGCCTTCTGGTCCTCGGCTGCGCGACGCTGCGTCTCCAGCAACACGAAGCCGTGCATCGCGCGCAAGACATGCAAGCAAGGCAGCAGCGCGCATAGCAGGATCGCGGCGAGAGTCGCAGGCAGCCATGCGACGCGTGACACGAAGTGCACGAGGTCGGAGTCGAACAACCCGGGGCTCCCATCGAGCGCGCGCGAACGGAGCGAGCTTGCGCGTTCGCTGCGGAGGAACAACGCAATGCCGACGAGGTAGCACAGAAGGCACGCCGCGTGGATCAGCAGTTGCCGACGAAGCTCCAGCAACTTCTGGTCGAGGCGCTGAACGGCGGTCAGCCGTCGGTAGCCGAGCAGCGCCGTGACGAAACTCATGGCGACACAACTGAAGACGAACGAGTCGTGCATGGGTGCGAGGATACGAAGCCGAAGGTCGCACAGGACCGGAACAACTGCCGACCGCGCCCAAGGAAACGCGACGGCCCACGGCGGAGGACGATGGACGTGACGGAAGCGAACATCTTCCGCCTGCGCGCAATCGAGATGCCGGAGCTCCATTTCGCCACGAGACCCGGCCCATGGCCAGAAGGGCGACGCCATGCACGGCTCGCGACGCATGCCCGAGCGCACGGCCGCAGCGCAGCCCGCCGGTTGCGTTCTCCGACAGACGGATAGCATGGTCCGAGATCGCATCCCGACCACGATCCCGAGCCCCGGACCGCGAAGCCGCGCTCCCCGAATCGTGGACGGAATCGAGGCCACGAACTCGACCGATGCGTCGCCATCCGAATGACCGCGCGCCGACGCACCGAACCGTCGACGCAATGCCAACGTCTCCGCACGTCGCCAACTCCATGCAACGACTCCACGCAATCGCCGCCGTCGCCATCTGCGCAGCAACGTTGCCCGCACAGCTCATCCAATGGGGCGCTCCGCTGCCGACGATCGCCGCCTCCGACGTCAGCACGAACGGAACGCGCGTCGTCGCGCGCAACCTGCATTCTGCGGGCGCGACCGTGAGCCCCACCGTCAACGGCGTCGCATTCGTCGGCGGGTTCGCGCCGACTGGTTGGACCAACGCATCGACGCTCGCCATGAATGCGTCGACGACGGGCGACGCGGGCTATGACCAGCTGCTCGGCAGCGCACGCGCAACGAGCGCTGCGGCCCCGGGCAACCCGACAGGCTGGGGCGCGATCCGCCTCGACACGCTCGGCGCACTGCAAGTCGGCCGCAACTACGAGATCCAGTGCTGGTTCACCGACCAACGGCTCGGCACCGGAACCTCTGCGCTCTACGACCGGCAGATGGAACTCAGCTCCGCGATCGGCGCAGCGACGCTATCGGGCGGCGAAGCGACCAACCTAGGCTCCTTGAGCCAAGGCCCCGTGTCGTTGCCGCTCGACGGCGATCCGGACAACCAGCCGGCGCTCGGCGGGACCGACGTGATCTACGGCTCCCACTGCATCGGCACGTTCGTTCGCACGAACGCGACCGACCAACTCTGGCTGCTGGTGCGCGGCACGCATCCGGTGCCTGCCAACTTCCTGCGCTCGCATCTCACTGCGTTCCAGATCCGCGACATCGGACAGGCAGGCATCTACACCACGTTCGGCGTCGGCTGCGCCGGAAGCGCAGGCATCGCGCAGAACCTCTCCACGCCTGCACCGCGAATCGGGCAGACCTCGGCGATCACGTTGAGCCCGGTGCCGAATACGGCGGTCGCGCTCCTGTTTGTCGGCACCAGCAACACATTCTCGACTTCGTTCGGTCCGCTGCCGCTCGACCTGACCGCGTTCGGCGCGCCAGGCTGCTTCGCCCGCGTCAGCGACGACGCTGCGCAGTTCTTCACGATCGGCTCCGGATCGGCGACCGTTCCGCTCGCCGTCCCGAACAATCCGTTCTTCGTCGGGGTGCAGCTCTTCACGCAGGGAGTCGTCTTCGACACGACGAACGCGCTCGGCCTCGTACTGAGCGATGCCGCGGCGATGACGATCGGCAGCTGAACGCGCGCGCTACGTCAGCGCCCCGACACCGAGCGAGCTCCACCGCCGCCCGACGCAGCGCCGCCGCGGCGTTCGAGGCCGCGCGCGCTGGACGGCCTCCGGTAGCTCGGCAACCGCGAACGCGGCATCGCGTCGAAGTCCCAGTCGAACCAGGCCATGTCCTCGGGATCGACCACCAGCGCCGCCGACCCGTCCGGGATCCAGGCGCTGGCGCCGACCTCCCTCCGGAGGACGGACTCGACCACCCTCGAGTTCGTCCTCCGGAGTTCGTCGAAGCTGCGCTCACCAGGAACCGCTACATCGGGCGCAGCCGCCGATGCAGGTTGCTCCGCGCCGTCACCGACAGCCGGGGCCGCCGCGCTCTCGCCGCCGAACAGGAAGCTCGCACAAACCCCTGCCACGGCGACGAGGAACAACGGCCAATCACTGCAACTAGCGAAGCGGCGAGGCATCACGTCCTCACTGGCGGAAGGGCGCGATGTCGATGCGCTCGCCTTCTCCGACCACGTCGATGAGCGGCAGGCCCGTGTCCGGATCGGTCCCGATGACGGCGCGGGCCACCATCTGGATGTGGGTCACCGAAGCGAGATTGACGCCGGGCACCGCGCGCAGACGCACGTTGTAGGTCGCGCCAGGCGCGTCGACGTTGGCGATCATCGCGATCGGGAACTCACTGCGAACCTCCGTCCCGTTGACGCCGGGCGAGTAGAGCACGGCGAACAGCTGGTCGATCTCCTCCGGCTTGTCGATCACGCCGCGCCAACGCGCTTCGCCGCGCGCACCGGCAACGCGGAACTGGATGCGGTCGGCGGTGATGACGATCGGCGCCGTGCTGTCGACAAACTCGGTCAGCACTTCCTGAACGAACATCACGTGCTCGCCGACCATGTGGCCGATCGTGTCGCAGGACGTGCGACCGCGCTCGACTTCGCGGAAGAACAGCTCACGCGGAATGTGCGCATCGGCGAGGCCGAAGATGTCCGCCCCGAAACGCGGGTCCTGGCTGAAGATCACCAGCATGTCGCCGATGACGAAGGAGTCCGGCCGCGTCGCGTTGCCGCGCACGATCGAACGCACGACGCCCGTCGCGACGTTCTCGGCGAGTTCGATCACCGCTTCGGTGTCGGGCACGAAGTAGTCGTTGCCCTGCGCGTCCTCGTAGATCGTGCCGGCCGACTTCAGCGTGCCGCCCGTCACCGACGGATAGACCCAGTTGGCCGGATCCGAGCCGCGGATGCCGGCACGGTCCAGGAAGTCCGTCGGCAAAGACGTCCGGTGCACGGCATGGCACGCCTGCACCATCTGGAAGTAGTTCTGCTCGATCTGCTGTTGCGCGAGCGGCGACCGCTCGAGATCGGTTCCGTCGGTCGCGCGACGTGCCTCACCGGTGCTGAAGACGCTACGGGCCGCGCCCAGGCGCTTCGGCCCGAGGAAGTCGCCC
This sequence comes from uncultured Singulisphaera sp., assembly GCA_964514315.1. Classification (GTDB taxonomy): domain Bacteria; phylum Planctomycetota; class UBA1135; order UBA1135; family UBA2386; genus SXPK01. The sequence continues at coordinate 23,288 of CAZEQF010000013.1, forward strand.
TCGCGCGTGAAGTCGCGGTCTTGACCAATCGCGTTGTTGTCGAGCAAGCGCGCGAAGTTGGCGCCGCCGATGCCGGTGGCAGCCGTTCCGTCATTGCCGAGCACCGACGATCCTTCGATGAAGAAGGGCGCGCCGTTGACCGTCGCGGGAATCGTGACCTTGCGACCGGTCACGACGATGCCCTGGTTCGCGAGGTCGAGGTTCCAGATGGGACCTTCGGTTGCGAAGATCTGCGGCGGCTGGACCTGCGTCAGGACGCGACCGTCAGCGAGGACAGCCTGCGAGACCTGGGCCTGGACGGCGCCAAGAAGGGAAACGAAAGGGAGAACAGCGGCGAGCGCGTGCGCCCGCACAGACAGGGATTGCATGGAATGAGTCTCCGACTGGATAACGAGTGAGGACGGCCGCGCCGGGGGCGTTGTGAGGTGCCT
>CAZEQF010000014.1:0-21504 GCA_964514315.1 uncultured Singulisphaera sp.
CGTGAAGCGGTCGCGGAACCCGCTCAACGCATCGCGCACGCGGCGAAACTCGCCGTGCCAATCCTGTCCTTGTCCATCGTGCATGCTCGCTCCATCCCGGGACGCACACGCATCGCCGGGAAAGGTCGAGGAACGAGGACCGCGATTTCGGGCCGGAAATCTGGCGGGGGCGCGAGAAACCCACGAGTCGCGGGTCGCGATCGGCGCGTCATCGCACCGCGCACACCGGCGAGCGCAGGAACCCGCCCGCGCTCCGAAGCCGGGCCGCAGCGCAATCGCGCCGCGGCGTTCGTGCAGCGCAGGTCAGCCAGCGAGGCGACCGCGCCGCGTCGCGATCACTGGCCGCGGGCGCGCTGCGCCCACTCGGACTGGCCGAAGTTCGCGAGCAGCAGGCCGCGGCAACGGCCCTGCACCATGCGGAAGTCCTGGCCGCCCCACTTCTCCGCCGCGAGCATGCCGTTGTAGAGGGCTTCGGCGTGCAGGCTGCCCCACGCGCCCTTCGTCTCGAGGTAGACGCGCAGGAAGTTCATCAGCGCCTCACGGAACACTTCGCGGTTCGCGGCGTCGCCCTTAGCCATCGCGACGTAGCCGAGGCCGAGCCACGCGCCAGCGCGCGCGTTGTCGTCCGACACCTTGCCGTCGAGGATCGACTGGTAGATCTCGGCGGCCTGGTCGGCGCCGCCCGTCGCGCGCAGGCTGTTGGCAAGCTGCACGTTGGCGCGCGCCGCGAGGATCGGCATCGAGCTGCCGGCCTTGGCGACGATGTCGCGCATCTTGGTCTGGAATGCCTTCGCGTCGCCGCCGCCCGCGCTCTCCGCCATCGCGGCGAAGAAGTCCGCCTCGACCGCGAAGCCGTTCGGCCACGCGCTCGTGGTCGCCTCGGTCGAATACTTCTGCGCGAGCATCTTCGCGTTGCCGATGCCGGCCGCGTCGCCCTGCGACAGGTAGTTCTCGAACTTGAGGCGGTAGCCCTCGGCCAGCACGCCGGCGTCGGGGATGTTCTTCTGCAGCTCCTCGAGCACGCCGCCGCCGCTGGCGCCGTTGTCGCCGACGTAGAACAGGCGCGCGCACTCCAGGTAGCCCATCTGCGCCATCAGCAAGTCCTTCGACTTGGTGAACTGGTTGCGCGCCTCGGTCAGCATGAGGTCGGCGTCCTTGCCCGCGAGCGAGCGGCGGTAGACGTCCTTGAACTTCTTCAGCTCGACCTTGGCGACCTGGTCCGTCGAGACCTGCTCGACCGAACCGCCCTTCGAGTACTTGAGCTCGCGGATGTTGAACGACTGCACGTTGCAGCCGTCCACCACCGTGCCGGAGGTCAGGGTCACGGTGTCGCCTTGGGCGGTGGCGAAGGCGCAGAGGAGCAGGGTCGAAAGGGCTGCGAGGGTCTTCATGGCTGCGAGTTGGGGTCTCCTGGACAGGCGGTCCAGGCTGGGGGCCATCAGGGGGTCGGAGATCATGCCGAGGGCAATCGGCCGGGACAACGCTCGGAGGTCCGCAGCGGTTCGACGCGGCAAGTCCCTGGCCGGGGAGCGAGTCAGGAAGCGGCGCGGCGCAACGGCTGCAGCCGCAACCACGTGGCGCACCGCCAGATCCACTCGAACGGGCCGTTCGAGAAGCGGGCGAGCCACGGCTTGGACCACGCCAACTGCACGACCCAGACCGGCACGCACAGCGCGAGCAGGGCGGCGCGGCCCAGCGTGTCGAACCCGAAGAAGGCTGTCACGAACCCGACGCCGAAGATCGTCTGGGTCAGGTAGTTGGTCAGCGCCATCTGTCCCGCGGCGGCGAGCCGGTCGCGCAACCAGGAGCCTGCTGCGGCCGCACGGACCGACCAACCGAGCACGAGCCCCGCGTAGCCGAGCGTCATCGGCAACGTGCCCAGCGTCTGGATGCCGCCGGTGAAGAACGCGACCTCGTGCGAGAACCCGGACGCGATCTGCCAGCCGAGCGCGAAGCCGCACAACGGCACGCCGAGCGAGAAGCCGATCCACGCCGCGCGGCGGTAGTCCGCGACGCTGCGTTCGCCGCGCAACCAGCCGGAGCGATACAGCGCGACGCCGAGCAGCATGAAGCCGAACGATCGCGCGTAGAACGTGAACAGCACGTAGAGGCCGGTGGAATCCGAGGCCTTCGAGTAGGAGTGCCAGTACCAGCCGAGCGACTCCGCGCCGGCGAAGTTCGCCTCGGCCTGCATCGGCAGCGCGACGGCGGCCGCGAGCGCGAATGCCAGGCCCGCGATCGCGAAGAGCACGCGCAACGGCGCCTTGCGCAGCAGGATCACGAACGGCGCGCACTTCGCGTAGATCTCGAGCACGTCGCCTTCCCAGTTCGCCGCGTGGATCGCGCCGATGCCGAGCAACAGCGCGTTGCGCCACAGCGCGACGAGCACCGGCCGTCGCGTGTGCGCCGCGGCGCGTTCGACGAACAAGGCGATGCTCGCGCCGAACAGCAGCGAGAACAGGCCCATCATCTTCTCGGCGACGAACAGCTCGGTGAACACGCCGGCGAGCTGGTCGTACCACGTCGCAAAGCCGCCCGCGTCGAGGCGGAAGTAGGCCGGCATCTGCAGGCCGAACGACGTCATGTTCATCGCGAGGATGCCGCAGACGGCGAAGCCGCGCAGGACGTCGATGTGCTCGATGCGTTCGCGCTTCTGCGGCGCGATCCCAGCCGCGGCGGCGGCTTCGCTCACAGCGCCTCGGGCAGGTCGCGCAGTTCGGTGAGCCTCGGCTTCTTCGACTTGTGCTCGGCCCACGTCGCAACGAGGTCGTGGCCGAGGCGGCGCACGGCGATCAGTTCGGACACGACGGACACCGCGATCTCCTCGTGGCTGCGCGCGCCGATGAACGCGCCCATCGGCGTGCGCACCGTCGCGAGGAAGTCGTCGCCGACGCCGGCCGCGCGCAGGTGCTTCCACAGCAAGGCCTGCTTGGTCTTGCTGCCGATCATGCCGAGGAACTTCGCGCGCTTGCCGTCGCGCGCACGCGCCGCGAGCGCCTCGATCACGAGGCCGTCTTCCTTGTGGCCGCGCGTGACGACGACGCAGTAGGTGTTGGAACGGATCGGCATCTCCGCGACCGCTTGCGCGAGCGGCATCGCCACCGTCGCCGCAGCCTCGGGGAACCGTTCGGACGTCGCGAACGCAGGCCGGTCGTCGACGATCGTCACGCGGAAGCCCGCGAGCGAAGCGACCTGGCACAGCGCCTTGCTGACGTGGCCGCCGCCGTAGATCCACAGCGCCGGCGTCGTGATCGGCTCGACGAAGATCGTCACTTCGCCGCCGCACATCAGGCCCGAGTCGGGCGAGTCCTTCTCCGTGAGACGGAACGTCAACGTGCGCGGCTGCTCGTCGGCGAGCGTCTGCAGCGCGGTGTCGTAGACCTCGGACTCGAGGCAGCCGCCGCCGACCGTGCCGAGGAACGTGCCGTCCTCCAGCACGAGCAGCCGCATCGTCGTGCGACCCGGCGTCGAGCCGCGCGTGGCGACGATCGTCGCGAGCGCCGCGGGGATGCCTTCTTGTCGCAGGCGGACGATTTCTTCGAAGACGTCGCGGTGGCGGTTCATCGGCGGGAAGTGGGCGAGGAGCCTACGCGCCGCCACGCGGGCTGGGAATCCCGGCACGTCGCGCGCCTTGCATTCCTGCCGTGCGCATCGAGCATCGCGGCACGCCGCGCATGCCGAAGCCGAAGCCAACCCGTTCTCGCACGAATCGCAGCCGAAGCGACCTCGCCGCCGTCGACCGCCACGCGCTCTACGAGCTCGCCGTGCAGGCGCCCGATCAGGACGCGCAGCTGTTGGCGTCGTGGTTTCGGCGCAAGGCAGGCAGGCCGCTCGCCGTGTTGCGCGAGGACTTCTGCGGCACCGCTGCAATCTCGTGCGCGTTCGTGCGCGGCGGCCGCGGCGGTCGCGGCGCAGAACGCGAACAGCGACGCGCGATCGCCGTCGACCACGACGCGGACTTGATCGCGCGTGCGAAGCACAACGTCGACGAGTTGCCCGAAGCGATGCAGCCGCGCGTGCAACTCGTCTGCGCCGACGTGCGCAAGGCGCGCGCGCCGAAGGCCGACCTCGTCGTCGCGCTCAACTTCAGCTACTGCGTGTTCCACGAACGCCGAGACCTGCTCGCCTACCTGAAGTCCTGCCATCGCTCGCTGCGCAGCGGCGGCGCGGTCGTGCTCGACGTGTTCGGCGGCGGGCTCGCGCACCGGCCGTTCGCCGAGCGCTTCGACCACGGCGCGTTCGCGCACGAATGGGAACAGCGCTCGTTCGACCCAGCGACGCATCGCGTCGACTGCCGCATCCACTTCGACACGCCGCACGGCCGCATCGACTCCGCGTTCGTCTACGACTGGCGCATGTGGACCGTGCCCGAACTCGTCGATCTGCTGCGCGAAGCAGGCTTCGCGTCGACTTCGGTCCTGTGGCAGGACCCGAAGACCGGCACGTTCCGCGAACGCGCGAAGGGCCCGGCGGATCCGCACTGGCTCGCCTACGTCACGGGCCAGCGCGACTGAGCGGACGCACAACAAAGACCGAAGGGCGCTGCCGCGTCATCAAGTCGTCCGCCGCGCGACGCAACAAGGCGCGAACGCACGCAACGACGAGTGGTCAGCTCGATGCCGCGCCGCAGCGTTCGCGCACTTCGGCGAGACTCAGATTGCGCAACGCGTCGAGTCCGCCGCTCGTCGCCGGCGCGCGCAGCACGTGGAATCGACGGCCCGCGCCGCACGCGCACGCGTCGTATCGCACCGTTCGCGCAATGCGTCGATTGCCGCACGCATCGCACACGCGAAGGTAGATGCGCTCGCTGCGCCGCGAACGACGCGCGCGCGGAACCGGCAGCGAGTGCGTGACGTCCGGCGGCAAGCCCGCGAGCCGCATGAGCCCTCGCCAATGGCGGCCGTGCGCGGGGCAGTGGTCGCCAAACATGCGGTGCGCGGCGACGTGCGCGGCTTCGTGCACGAGCACCGTGTCGACGTGGTCGGGCGATCGCTCCAGCAGCTCCGGGTTCAGCTCGATGCGGCCTTCGCGATAGAACGCGCGGCCCGCCGTCGAACGCAGGCGCGAGTTCCACGACACCGACACCGCGGGGCCGGGCGGCACGCGCCAGAGCGCGAACATCTCCGCGACGCGCGCATGCAGGTCTTCGATCGGCGGCAACACGGCGCGCATCATGGCATGCGGCCCTCGTTGCGCCAGCGCGACGCGCGCGACGCAGCAACTCACTCCGGCGCGCGCCGGGACTCGAGCTCGCGCAACGCGAACGGATAGGTGACGAGCGCGAAGCCGATCAACACGACAAAGACGCCCCCGGCGGCGGCTTCCTGGCTTGCAGTCATCATGCCGATCATCCAGACGCCGATGCCGGTGAAGAGCGTGAGCCAGCCGATCCCGAGCAGCCACGCGTAGCCGCTGCGGCTCGGCGGCGTCGGCGCCTTGGCGCCGGTCAGCTGCTGCGCGAGCTGCTGCAACGTCGCGCGGTCGATGGACGGATTGGCCAACGCCTGCTCCAGCGCCTCGACGCGCTGCTGCCGTTCCTTGCTGCGCTGGTCGAGGTGGTTCTTCGACAGCTGGTAGAGGAAGACGAGCGCCACGAGAGAGAGGATGGATTCCATGGTCGACGCAGGACGAAGGCGGTCGATGCGGGCGTGGCTCAGGATATTTGAGGAAGACCGAGGATCTGCAGCAGGTGATTCGCTTCGCCGTTCCACACGGCATCGCCGTGCGACAGGTCGCAGCGCGGGTTCTGCCGCCAGACGAACGGCCAGCCGAGCGCTTCGGCCGCCTCGTGGTCGGGCTCGCGGTCGCCGACCATCACGACGCGTTCCGCGCCGGCGGCTTCCTTCGCGAGCCGCAGCATGTCGCGCTTGTCGCCGACGCCGGGCGAATCGAGGCAGAACTGCCAGTCGGAGAGATGCACGAGGCCCTGGCCGTGCTGGACCGCGTGCATGTAGGCCTTGCGGCAGTTGCTCGCGAGCGCGACGCGCACGCCGATGCTGCGCAAGTGCGGCAGCATCTGGCGCACGCCGGGGAACAGATAGTCCTCGCCCGAAGTGATCAGTTCGCACTCCATCGGCACGACGACGGACCGCAGTTCCTGCCAGCGATGCTTGTGGGCTTCCGGCAAGAACGGCCCCCACACGCCGGCGTCGCGCATTCCGACCACTGCTTCGGCTGCTTCGTCGCTCGGCATCGGGATCGGGATGCCGTGCATGTCCGCGAACTTCTGCAGGCCCGCGCGGATGCACGGGGCCCACCACCGGAACGTGTCGTGCAGCGTGCCGTCGACGTCGAACACGACGAGTTGCGGCGGGATGTTGCGGAGGATGCGGCTCATGGATGCGTGTCGTTCAACGGTAGGAGGCCTGTCCGACCCCCATGATCTGGAGCTGGTCGAGGATCCACTCCGCGTCGCGCGTGGCCGATTCGTCGGAGTCCTTTGCTGCGGAGATCGCCACGCGCACTCCGTCTGCAGCGGTCGGCCCCATCGCGCGCACGCGAAGTCGCAACTCGAGCACGAAGCGTTCGCGCGGGATGCGGCGCCCTTCCGTCGTCACGAAGCCGTCGCCACGCACCTCGACCTCGACCGTCGCAGTGACCGGCGACAACTTCGCGCCTTCGGGCTCGTTCGACGCGCACGCACAGAAGCAAATCGCAAGCGCGACCAACGAGGCGGACAGCGAAGCCCTCATCGCGCGGCCACTCCCTGGATCTCGATGAGCGCTTGCGGGTCGAACAGCGACACGACCTGGAACAGCGCCATGCCCGGGTAGTGCTTGCCGCAGTGACGACGCCACACTTCGCCGAATGCGCGACGCGCCGTCGCGTAGTCGTCGCGGCTCGTGACGTAGAAGTTGAGCTGCACGACGTCGGCGAACGTCATGCCCGCGTCCTTCAGGATCAGGCCGATGTTCGCCATCGCGCGATCGAGTTGCGCGACGAGGTCGCCGGGCGACTCGACCTTGCCCGCCTTGTCGTAGCCGCACTGGCCCGCGAGATAGACGGTCTTCTGCTCGCCGTGCTCGACGAGCCATGCGTGCGCGAAGCCGATCGGCGGCGCGAGGTCTGCAGGATTGACGGGTCGCTTGCTCATGGGATCGAAGTTCGTTGGCGCAGGGCGTGGGCCCTGCTCATCGGCGCAGCTCGCGCAAGATCGCGCGAACGGGACTGCTGTCGCTGCCGACGATGCGCAACGGCAGCGCGATCAACTCGTAGTCGCCTGCGGGCACGCCGCGCAGGTCGAGGTTCTCGAGGATCGCCACGCCGCCGCGATGCAGCGCGTGATGGCCCTTCAAGTCCTTGCTCGCCGCGTGGTCGATGCTCGGCGTGTCGATGCCGACGAGCAGCACGCCCTTGTCGGCGAGTCGTTGCGCGGCAGCGGGGCCGACCGCGCAGAAGTCCGGGTTCCAGACGCGGTGGTCGTGCGCATCGCTGGTGCGGAACAGGATGCGCTCGCAGCCATCGAGCATCGCGTCGGTGAGCGCAGACACTGGGATCTCGCACGGCGAGCCTTCGCCGCGCACGTCGACGACGCGGCAGCGGCCGAGATAGGCGCGCAGGTCGACGGACGCCATGTCGTTGCCGTGGCAGTCGAAGTGCAACGGCGAGTCCGTGTGCGTGCCGACGTGCACCGACATGCGCATCGTGCTGACGTTGCACGACGAGCCGTTCTCGATGCGCGCGACCCATTCGCGCGAGAACGGCGTGTCGCCGGGGAACTGCGCCGTCGAGTCTTCGATCGGCTCGCTGATGTCCCAGACGCGCAGCGGACGGTTGTCTCGCGAGCTGCTCATCCCGGCTTGCGCTCCTGCTTCGCGAAGCGCTCCCAGCTGCCCTCGTCGAGGATCGAGCGCACGCGTGCAACGCACGAGCGCACTTCGTCCTCGGTGTTGTAGAAGTGCGGCGCGACGCGCAACCCAGCCTCGGGGCGGTAGTCGACGACGATGTCCTCGGCCGCGAGCGCCTGGCAGACCTCGTAGCCGTGCGGCACGTCGAGCGCGACGTGGCCGCCGCGCTGCGCCGCGACACGCGGCGAGCGGATGCCGAGGCCCGCCTTCTCCGCCTGCTCGACGAGCAGTTGCGTCAGCTGTTGGCTGCGACGACGGATGTTGGCGAGCCCGGCCTCGGCAACGATCGCAATGCCTTCCTTGCCGGCGTAGAGCGCGGGCACGTTGGGCGTTCCGGTGAAGAACTTGCCGCCATCGTCGCGGTAGTCCTGCCCCTTGTTGGAGAACAGGAACGGCTGCTTGTGCGCGGCCCAGCCCGTGAACGTCGGCGTGAGCTTCTTGCGCTCGTCGGGATCGACGTAGAGGAAGCAGTTGCCCGCGCCGCCGCACATGTACTTGAGCGCGCCGCCGACCGCGGCATGCACGCCCCAGCGATGCAGTTCGAGCGGCAGCGTGCCGCCGGAGTGGAACACGTCGGCGATGACGAACGCGCCGACCTTGCGCGCCTTCTGCACGATCGCGGGCAGGTCCTGGATCCACGCGCTGCGGAAGTGCACGTGGTCGACTGCGACGATCAACGTCTCCTCGTCGATCGCGTCGAGCAGCCGCTGCAGGTCCGTCGCGATGCCGTCCGCCTCGCCGGGCACGCGCACGAGGCGCGCGCCGCGCCGCGTCTGCGCTTCGTAGGCGTATTGGTCGCTCGGGAAGTTGAGTTCGCAGTAGACGATCTTGTTCCGCTTCTGCGTGAACTCGAAGCACGACAGGATCATCTCGGTCGCGACCGCGACGTTCTGGTGCATCGACACCGTGCGCTCGGGCACGCCGAGGATGCGTTCGAGCACTGCGCCGACCTGCTCCTGCAGCACCCACCAGCCTTCGCCCCACGCGCGCACGCCGCGGCGTTCCCACATGTCGAGGAACTGCCCCACCGACTCGCGCGCCGCCGCGGGCATCGCGCCCAGCGAGTTGCTGATCAGGTAGTTGGCGCGCGAGAGGATCGGGAAGCGCGCGCGGAACGCCAGCAACGGGTCGTGGGAGGTCATCGGCAAGCGGCGACGTTACGTGAGCGCGCACGCGCGCCGCAACCCTGCGCACGCGGCCGGCGAACAACCGCCCGCAGTCGCGCCTTGTGCAGCGGTCGCGGCCACAGCAACCTGACCATCCCATGCGAGTCGTCACCTGGAACGTCAACGGCATCCGTGCCGCGCTCAAGAACGGCTTGCTCGGCTTCGTCGAGGAACTCGCTGGCGACGTCTGGATGCTGCAGGAGGTGCGTGCGCAGCGCGCGCAACTGCCCGCGGACTTCCGGCTGGCAGAACAGTTCGACGCGATCTGGCACCCGGCGCAGAAGCCGGGCTACTCCGGCGTGTTGACCGCAGGCGGCGGCGCGCTCGGCATGCAGGAGATCGCGCGCGGCATCGACACGCCGCTCGACGCGACGAAGGACCCCGAAGGCCGCGTGCTGTGCACACAGCACGGCGACTTCGAGTGCATCAACGTCTACCTGCCGAACGGCTCGTCGAGCGAAGAACGGCAGGCCTACAAGGATGCGTGGTGCCGCGACTTCCTGAAGTGGCTGCTGCCGCGCACGAAGAAGAAGACGCCCGTGCTCGTCTGCGGCGACCTCAACGTCGCGCACACCGAGGACGACATCTGGGATCCGCGCGGCAACCGCGAGACCTCGGGCTTCCTGCCGCACGAGCGCGAGTGGTTCACGCAATTGCTGCAGAGCGGCTGGAGCGACCTGCTGCGCGAACACACCGGCGCGAAGAAGGGCCCGTATTCGTGGTGGTCCAACCGCGGCAACGCGCGCGCGCTCGATCGCGGCTGGCGCATCGACTACGTGCTCGGCAACCGCGCCGCGCGCGAACGCCTCTGCTCCGCATTCGTCGAACGCCGCGGCGGCCTCGAAGTCAGCGACCACGCGCCGGTGGTCGTCGACTTCGCCGACTGAAGCGCGGCGTAAGCGACGAGCGGCCCCGCGCAACCAACATCCGTCGTGCGGCATCCCTGCGCACGATTGCGAAGTTTCCTGTCACAGAAGCGCCGCTGCGAGATTTCTACGTGTGGTCGCAACGCGCATATGCGGTCCGTCGCACGCGCGTTTGCGCCCGACCCGTTGTCACGCAGGGTCGCCCACACAGAACGCCAGATGAAGGCGCGCGGCGCCGCATATCGACCATGAACTTCGCATCCAGAGCAGTCCGCAGCCTACGGCCTTGGCTGCGCCAACACCCGTCGATCAAACGGGTCGCAAGGACCGCGGAAGAGCAGATCTTCCGATGGAAGCATGACCTCGCCCGCAGCTTCCCCGCGTTGATCCAACCGAAGCCGCGCCAGATCACGATCGCGATCACCGCAGCGTGCAACCTGAAGTGCCGCGGCTGCCGCTACGGACGCGACTTCATGGTCGGCGAACGACTGCCGCTGGAGACGGTGCTGCAGACGCTCGACGATGCGAGGGCTGCAGGAGTCGCCACAGCGCGCTTCTACGGCGGCGAGCCGCTGCTGCACAAAGACCTGCCCGCGATGATCCGTCACGCGCGCAGCATCGGCCTCGATGCCTACATCACGACGAATGCAACTCTGCTCGGGGACCGTATCGACGAGCTCGTGGCGGCGGGCCTGCAGTGGCTGACGATCGGCTTCTACGGCGTCGGCGAGAAGTACGACGAATACACGCAGCGAGACGGTCACTTCGACAAGCTGTGCCGCTCGCTCACTGCAGTTCGCGAACGACACGGGGATCGCGTCGAGATGCAGCTCAACTACATGCTGTCCGCGCGATCGTGCAGCATCGAGGACCTGCGCGCCGCATGGCAGCTCGTGGAGAAGTTCGGCCTGTTCATGGGCGTGGACCCGGTCAGCAAGACCATCCCGTTCTTCAAGGACCCGTCTGACGGGCTCGCGCTGACAGCGGAACACGAACAGCGACTCGCGGAAGTGGTCGCAGAACTGGAACGACTGAAGGACGCGTTCCCCGGCCGCATTCCGCCGTCGCGGACGTTCCTGCGCAGCCTGCCTGACTTGCTGCTGCGCGACTCAGCGAGCGAAATCCCGTGCGACGCCTATGAACTCCTCTGGGTCGGAGCCGACGGGACAGTCCAACTCTGCGACGTCACCTTCCCCCTCGGCAACCTGCACGAGAAGCGGCTCTCCGAACTCTTGTTCACAGAGACCCACTGCAAGGCGGCGCGAGACGGGTTCCAGCTAAAGTGCCCGACGTGCATGTGCAAGATCGACAGCCGCATCCGCAGGCATTCGGAGAGCGTGCGCCGTCACGGACGCTGAACCGCGATGAAGCCCTGCATGCTCCATGTCTTCGCGACCTTCGATGCCGGCGGGCCACAGGTCCGCACCATCGAAGTGCTGAAGGCGGCTGGGCAGCCGTGGCGCCACGTGTTCGTCGCGGCTGACGGCCGGAGCGGAGCGCGCAGCCTGCTCCATGCGCTGCACGACGCAGAAGTCGTGGATGCGCCGCGAGCACGTTCCACCACGGTCGCCGTGCGTCGGCTGCTTCGCTTGATCCGCGACCACAAGCCAGCGCTCGTGCTGACCTACAACTGGGGCGGGATGGACGGCGCGTTCGCCGCACTGTTCTCGCGCACGCCGCTCGTGCATCACGAAGAAGTGACTCCGTTCGAGGAGCTTCACACTCCGTTGCTGCGCAGGAACCTCGTGCGCCGCTTCGTCCTGCCGCGAGCGCATGCCGTCGTCGTTCCGTCGACGACGATGCACGAACGCGCTGCTCGCGCGTGGAAGACGCAGCCTGAGCGAGTGCACTTCATCCCGAACGGCGTGGACACGGCTGCGCGACGGCCAACCCAAGCCGCGCGCGCGGATGGCTCCGTCGTGGTCGGTTGCGTGGCGCACTTGCGGCCGGAGAAGAACATCCCGCGCTTGCTGCACGCGTTCGCTCTCGTCGGCGACGAACGGACATCGCTCTTGATCGTCGGCGACGGCAACCAACGCGAACGCTGCGTGCGGACCTGCGAAGAGCTTGGCATCCGGGGCCGAGTGAGGTTCGTCGGCCACGACGACGACACGGCGCGCCACTACGCGGCGATGGACGTGTTCGCGCTCCCGTCCGACGACGAGCAGATGCCGATGGTCGTGCTCGAAGCGATGGCGCACGGACTGCCGGTCGTCGCGACCGACGTCGGCGACATCGCGCGCATGCTGCCGCCGCGCCAGCGCGCCTTCCTTGCACCGCCGCGCCCAGGCAGCGAGATCCTCATGGCTCGCCACCTGGATGCGCTCATCGCGTCCGAAGAACTGCGTCGCTCGATCGGCGCCGCGAACCGGGCCCACTGCGAGCAACGCCACGACATCGCGTCGTGCGCAGCGAGCCACCGCAGTGTCTGGCTCGAAGCCATGTCCGAGACATCTGTCGCCCGAAGGTCAGGAGCAGGTTGATGAACGCGTTATCCCAGTCCTTGTGGCAAGTGTGCGCGCCGGTGGCCCGAGGTTGGCCAGCTGCGAAGAAGGCCATGCGCGCAATCCAGACGAGCATCCATGTCGCGCACCACACTGCGGCGGCAAAGGTGCCCGCGCTGATCCGGCCGCACACGGTCAACCTGACCGTCGCCGTCACCGCTTCGTGCAACCAGCGCTGCACAGGCTGCCTCTACGAACGAGGCTTCATGGCGAAGCAGCAGCTGCCGCTTCCGGTGATGGAGCAGATGGTCGAGGACGCTGCCGCGCTCAAGATCCGCTCGCTTCGCCTCTACGGCGGCGAGCCGTTGCTGCACAACGACCTGCCAGCGGTCGTCGAGAAGGCCGTGGGCCTGGGGCTCCGCACCTACGTCACCACGAACGGCGTCTTGCTCGCCGAGCGCATCGACGAACTGCATGCAGCAGGCCTGCGCGACGTGACCTTCGGCTACTACGGATCCGGCAAGGACTACGACGACTACGTTGCGCGCAAGGGCAACTATGCGCGCATGGAACGCGGCATCGCCGCCGTTCGTGACAAGCACGGCGACTCGTTCGGCATCCGCATGAACTGGCTGCTCATGCGCCCCACCTGCTCGCTCGAATCGCTCGAGGACGCGTGGCAGTTCGCGTTGCGCTACCGCACGCCGATGCAAGTGGACCTGATCCACTACTCGTTGCCGTACTTCAGCGAAGGCCCGGAACGCGCGCTCCAGTTCACGGACGCGGATCGACCGGCGATCGAGCGAGTCGTGCGTCGCCTGCTCGAACTCAAGCGCGAGCAACCGCACATGATCGAGAACACGGAGATGGGGCTTCGCTCGATCCCCGACTGGCTGTTGCTCGGCCCTGCGATGCGTGTCCCCTGCGACAAGTACCGCATGGTCTGGGTCGGAGCCGACGGCACCGTGCAGATGTGCTACGTGACCTTCGTGTTCGGCAACCTCCACCAGAACCGGCTGCGCGAACTGCTCTACACGCCGGAGCACGAAGACGCCGCGAAGGCTGCGTTCGCGCTGCAGTGCCCCAACTGCCACTGCGGCTTCGACGAACGTGTGCGCAAGCACTTGCCGAGCAGGATCAAGTTCGGCGCGCCCGGGCCGCTGGACCCGCAGCCGCGTTGACTCCTCGCGCCGGAACGCGAGCCGCCGCGCTCCGGGTCGCATCGCCGCGCACTCAGCGCACGACGCGCGGCTTCGGCATCGGCGCGGGGAGGATGCCGTAGACGGCCACGCTTGCGCGCGCGAGCGACTTGCCGCCGCGCGTCGCGACGAGCTGGATGCCGGGTCGCAGTTCTTGCTGCTTGTTGCCGCACACTGACTGGAACGCGCCCGGCTCGTCGCGCGCGACGAGCTTCTCTTCGCCGACGAGCTCGCCGCTGTCGAACACGCGCTGGTAGAGGTTTGCGTGGTCTTCCGAAGCTTTCGCGTAGAAGGCGACGATCTGGTTGCCGGCGCTGCGCGCGAGCGCGAAGTGCGCGTAGCTCTCGTTGCCGTGCTGCAGCGGCGCGTCCTCGGCGACTTCCTTGCGCGTCCATTCCGTGGCGCCGGGGCCGCAATACGAAACACAGAGACGGCCTGCGCCGGGGCTCCAGGCGCCGACGACGAACATCACATATCGGCCGCCCGTCGCATCCGCACACACGACGCTGCTGTTGCAGACGCCCTGGTTCTCCTCGAGCACGCCGTTCGCACACTCGTCCGCAGGCTGCACGAACGCGCTCTTCTCTGCGTCCCACGTGCGGATGCCGACGATCGCTCCGAACGGACACGTGCGGTAGGAGCAGTCGACGAGGTCGCCGCGCGCGGCGAGGTTGCTGGCGACGCCGTAGCTCGCGACGTTGACTGCGATCAACTCGGACCAATCGGTCGACCGCGGCTTCCTCGTGCGAATGCCCGACGACCAACCGCCGTTCCAGCCCTTCGACACGGGATTGCGATGGCTGCCGAGAACGACCACGAGCGTGCCACCCTGCGTGCAGTCGATGTCGTTGGAGAAGTACTGGTCCTCGTCTGCGGTCGCGACGGCGAGCTGTGAAGGGCTGCCGGCCCATTCGCCTTTCTCGACGTCGAACGCGACGTGCCACGGCTCGCTCCACTTGCCCTGCGCGGCGATCGACACCAGCAGGTGCAGCTGCGACGAGATCGGATCGGCGACGATCGACCCGCATGAAGCGTTCGCCAACGGACAGGTCGCGCGACGCTCCCACTGCATGCCGTCGGCCGAGCGCCAGAGTTCGACGCGCCATGCCTGCTGGCCCGCAGCTTCGCCGTCGGCCGCCAATCGGCCGACGATCATCCACCAGGCCCCGTCGCGGCCGCGCGCGACGCCCTTGGCGTAGTTCGGAGCGCTGCAGACCACTTCTCCAGGCCCGGCTTTGGCGACCACCACTTCGCGGAACTCGCGCGCGGGCGCTTGGCCAAGAAGGCTCGATTGCGCGGCGGCGAACCAAGCAATCGAAGCAAGGAGCGCACGGCAGTTGGTGGATGCAGGCATCGGATGGCGGGCGCGGTGGATGGACGCGGTGTCGGGCCGACAGGATTGCAGCGCCGCGCGTGTTCTACCGTCGGCGCGCCGTGCTACGAAGGAGTCGCAACCGGCGCGAAGTTCCGGCCGAACTTCCGATTCCTGCCATGCCGCATCCCGCGCTCGCCAACGTCGACCACCGCCCGTTCCCGCTGCCACGGGAACCTTGGTTGATGACGATGCAGTGGACCGATCTCGCGTTCCTGCACTGGCCGGTGCCGAAGGACGAGCTGCAGCGCCTGATGCCGCAAGGCCTCGAAGTCGAGACGTTCGATGGCGACGCGTGGATCGGCATCGTCCCGTTCTGCATGCGCAAGACGCGCATCCGCGGCCTGCCGCCGATCCCGGGCGCGGCGGACTTCCCCGAACTCAACGTGCGCACCTACGTGCGCGCAGGCGGCAAGCAGGGCGTGTGGTTCTTCAGCCTCGACGCGAAGAGCCGCCTCGCCGTCGCTGGCGCGCGCGCGACCTTCGGCTTGCCCTACTTCCGCGCCGAGATGGAAGTCGAGCAACGCGGCTTGCTCACTTCGTACGTGAGCCGTCGCATCGACGACCGCGGACCGCCCGCGCGCTTCGCCGCGGGCTACTGCAGCGGCGGCAACTCGCGCCCGGCGAAGCCCGGCACGTTGGAGCACTTCCTCGTCGAGCGTTACTGCCTGTTCGCGGCGGCGCGCGACGGCTCGCTGCGTTGCGGCGAGATCGCGCATGCGCCGTGGCAACTGCAGCCCGCGTCCGTGCAACTCGGTGTCTGCGACATGACGCGACTGCTCGGGCTGTCGCTGCCGGACTGCGCGCCGTTCGCGTTGTGCGCGGAGCCCGTCGAAGTGGTCGCGTGGCGGCCGATGCGCGTCCGCTGACCGGATGCTTGCGGCGGGAACGACGCTCGCCCATGTTCGGCGCCTCGCGCACGACGCGCGCCAACCGACCCCAATGAACTCGATCCTCTCGTTCTTCCTCGGCGCAGCGGCATGCGTTTGCTGCGCAGCGACGTTCGGCGCCGAACGCACGGCCAGCGTCGCGACCCAAGACCCGCAGCAGATGGCCCGCGTGAAGAAGCTCACGCAGCCCGGGCCCGAGCACCAGAAGCTCGAAGCCTTCCTCGGCTCGTGGACGACCGAGTCCTCGTTCTTCATGAACGGGCAGAAGACTCCGGCGGAGAAGGGCGAAGCGACGTTCCGTTGGCAGATGCAGGGCCGCTGGATGATCGCGGAGACCAAGGGCTCGATGATGCGGATGCCGTACGAGAGCTTCTGGGTCCTCGGCCACGACAACGTGAAGAAGAGCTACGTCATCACGACGGTGCAGAACATGGACACCGCCATGGTCCGTTCGGAAGGCGACTTCCTGCAGGACGGCAAGACGCTCGTGACCTACGGCCAGATGGACGAGTACCTGACCGGCGATCACGACAAGATCGTCAAGTACGTGTTCCGCTTCGTCGACGCGGACCACATCACGATCGAAGTGCACGACCTGCACATCGGTGAGCCCAACACGAAGGTGCTCGAGATCGCGATGACGAAGAAGGCGTGATGCGCTGAGCTGCTGTGCCGCCCGCTGCTGCCTGGCAGCGTCGCCGCGGACGTTGCGGCCAGCTCGAGACCGAACCTCGCAAACGGCGTCGAATCCAAGGATTCGACGCACTTGCACGAAGCTGAGATCAGCCTCCGCGCGAGGCTTGCAGACAGCGCGCGTTGTTCGACAGGCTGTCAGGCGGCGAAGAACGCGCGTCGCACTGCATCGAGCATCTCGGGCCGCGCGCCGAGCTGCTGCGCGTTGCGCAAATGCTCCTCGGCGTCGGCCCTGCGGCCGAGCAACACGCACGCCTGCGCGAGATGCAGTTGCGGCGAAGGATCGGTCGGCGCGAGTTGCACGGCGCGACGCAGGTGCTCGTGGCCTTGCTCCACCTCGCCGCGACCGACGAGCAGGATGCCCAGCCGGTTGTGCGCTTCGGCAAGCGCTTCGTCGAGCGCGATCGCGTGGCGCAGCGCGCTTTCGGCACGGCGCTCCTGCCGCAACTTCTGCCGCACGACGCCGAGGAAGAGCCATGCCTCCGCCGCGTGTTCGCTGCGGCGGACGATCTCGCGCGCCTGACGCAGCGCCCAACGCGCGTCGCCTTTCGCGAGCAACGTGTCGACGTTGCGCATGCCCGAGAACAAGCCAGGCACCTTCGACAACCGCAGCAATCGCTCGATGTCGCGTCGGCTCTCCCCTGCGCCCGCGTTGGTCGCCGCGGCCTGCAGCGCGTTGCGCGCATCGTCCTGGCGATCGAGCATCAGGCACGCGCGACCGAGGTCGAGCCAGAGGCCGGCGTCCTGCGGGTATGCGTGCGCAGCGCGTTCGAGGACCGCATGCGCGTCCTGCGTGCGCTCGCGCTCGATCAAGAACGAACCGACGAGACGTGCAGCCGGCGCGCTGAGTTCGGGGAACGCCGCGAGTTCGTCGGTGATGCGATCGCGCAATGCTGCGTCGCCCATGCGGTCGGCGACCGCCGCGAGTTGCGCGAGTCCGGACGAGCCGAGCTGCCCCGCCGCGTGCGCGTCGTGGAGCACTTCGCGCGCGCGCTGCAGTTCGCCGGTGCGGAACCACAACGCAGCGCAGTTCTCCAGGTCCGCGGGGACGCGCTCCTTCTGCACGGCGCGCGTGAGCGCTTCCGCAGCAGAACGTTCGTCGCCTGCGGCCTGCAACAGCGCGGACGCGCGCCGCATCGCCGCGACGCTTTGCGTCTGCGATCCGATCTGGCGCAGCAACTCGATCACCTGCTCGCGTCGCTTGCCTGCGCGCAGCAGCGCCACAGCCGTCTCGAACGCGACGTCGTGCACCGGCGTGACGTCGGCCGCAGCCGCGCACTCGCGCGCGGCCCGCAACACATCCACGCCGGCTGGCGCAGCCATCCCGGCTTCGAGCGAGAGCAACTCGTCCTTGGCGACGAGCCACCACGACAACGCCTGCCCGCTGACCGGCAGCGGCAACGGCTTCTCGTTCCAACCGAGCGCGCTCGTGAGCTCGAACCACATGCGCAACAGCGACTCGGCCGGCTTGCTCGCGTGGAACGGGATCTCGATGTCGAGTCGCGGCTGCTGCGTCGAGCCGTCGTGCGCGCGCAAACGGATCGCATTCGCGGTCACGAGGCCGTCGACGAGCAACTGCACTTCGCCGCGTTGATGCAGCGACGCGAGCGTCGCCACGGGCAGCAGTTCGCGCACGCGCAAGAACACGCGCTGGCCGTTCGTGCTCGTGAGGTACGGCAGGAAGCGCGCGCCGCGGTCGCCGCCGGCGTTGAGCATCTGCACCAGCTGGCGCGGCAGTTGGCGGCCGAGGACTTCGTAGGGCGCCGCCCCGACGACGGGCTCAAGCCCGTCGGGCACCGCGAATCCGAAGACGACGACGACAGTCAGTTCTGCTTCCTCCGATCCAACGCCACCTGCAGCCACGGATTGGCTGCGGCGATGAGCTGGTCGGAGAGAGCCGCCGCCGCGACGATCTCGCGTTCGAGCAAGAACGCGGCCCGGCGTCGCCAGAGGTCCGCGCGTCCTGCATCGTCGACGAGATCGGCCGCAACGAGGAACGCGCCGATCAGCGTGCGGTCGTTGCCGGAGCGATCCTCCGGCATTGCCGCCATGCTGTATCGGCCAGGGTCCACGGCGCTGACGAACGTTTTCGGGCCTTCGCCTTCGATCCACGCGGGACCGGCCATGGCATCGGCGATTGCCGCGATCGGCGGCACCAGCGCCGCGTCGCCGGACGCGCGATGCAACGCAGCAAGCCCCCGCAGCAAGGCCGCCATCTGCGCCGTCGCGTCGAACGGCGACTTGCCGTCGAGCACGAGCGGGTGCGCGCGCTGCGGCAGCACACACGGGCCGTCCTTCTTCAGCATCGGCAGCAACGTCGACTTCGCGTGCGCGACGAGCGCTGCGAGCAATTCGTCGTCGCCGGTCGCCATCGCCGCGAGCGCGCCGGCTTCGAGGCAGTGGCCTTCGCCGCGTCCCGTGCGGAACTCCACAGCCTTCAGCATCGCGAGCACAGAACGGCCGACGCGACGCAGTTCGTCCCGCGCGAACGGATCCGCGGCGAGCCACTGGTAGTCGAACAACAACTGCGCCGACACGTGCTCGTAGTCGATGCGCGAGAAGCCGTGCGGCGCTTCGAGCGCGTGCGCCTGCAGGCCGCGGCGATACGGCTCGGTGTCCTTCGGCAGCCGCGTTGCGCGACCGCCGGTCGGCCGCAGCGCGTGCTGCAGCGCCATGCCTTCGGCCACCGCGAACAACGCATCGCTGCGCCATCGCAGCACGTTGTGCAGCAGCGAGTCGCCATGGCGCGGCGAACCGCCGCGGCGCGCGTCTTCGAGGTCGCCGAAGCCGCCGTAGGGCCCGAAGCGCGCGTTTTCGCGCCACATCCGCAGCTGGCTGCCGTCGTCGCCGAAGTCGCTGCCGATCACGGGCGCGGGCCCGCCGAACGCGCCCCAGGCCCGCGTCGCGCGCGTCTGGTCGACGTCGGCGAACGCAGCGAGCCGCACCGGCGCCCACGACGCGAGCTCGCGCTCTGCGTCCGTCAACGACGCATCGTCCCAGAACAGGTGCAGCCGGAATGCCTTCGCCGTGCCGTCGCCGAGGTAGTGGCTCGCGTTCGGCATCAGGTCCTGCACGACGGCCCCTTCGCCGCGCGGGGCCGCGGGCGACAGCAGGTTCTCGCGCACGAACGCGGGCACGAACTTGAGGTTGCGGTCCGTGACGCACACGCGGAACGCGGAGAACCGAACGGGCCCGAGCGGTCCGTTCGCCGGATCGCGGTTGTCGAGCACGAGCGTGAGTTCTGCGCGGCGATCGCCGTCGAACGTCACGAGCCAGGCGCAGAGGTCGAGCAACGGATGCCCCGCTTCCGGCCCGTCCTGCAACCGATGCGTCGAACGGAACCGCCGCACGCGGACGAGGCCCGTGTCGAGTTCGACGCCGCCGGGCCCCGCCGCCGGATCCGGCTCGAGATCCGCGCGCAACACGCGACCCCACGGGTCGACGAGCTCGGTGTGCAGCGGCAACGCTTCGGGCACCAGCAGCCGATGCGGAGCCGCCGTGAACGGCGCAGCAACCGCGCCGTCCTTGCGCACCACGTCGACCGCGAACGTGCGCACTGCGCCTTGCGGCACCGCCACGCGCCACTGCGCGGACACGAGCGCCACGGATCCATCGGGCCAACGCAGCGTCGGCACGCCGACGCCTTGCAGCTCCACGCCGTCCGACTTGCCTGCTCCCTCTGCGGCTTCGTCGCCTTCGACGATCTCGCGCGCGGTGATCGTCGTCAGCTTCTGCGCGCCCTCGAGCCGCAACGTTCCGCGCGCGAACGGCACGGCTGCGGCGACGACGCGTTCTTGCGCGGCGCCAGCTGGGTTCTCGACGCGCACACGGACGCCGGCGGGCTCTTTGGACTGCGCGAGCGCGAACGGCGCGCAGAGCAGGATCGCGGCAGCGAAGGGTCGCGGCATGGGCGAGCATTGGCGCGCGGCAGCACAGCGAACGCAAGCGCGGATCGGCGCGCATCGCACGTCCGCGGCGCCACGGCGAGGCCCGCGCGCTCCGTTCGGCGGCTACTTGGGCGGCGCGACCGGCGCGAGCGTCTTCGATCCGCGCCGCGTGCGCAGGCCCGGCGGATGCGAATCGAACCGCATCGGCGCAGAACCGCCCTGGACGATCTCGAGCCGGAGACGTTGCGGCACTTCGGCCCACGAAGGGGAGCGACGCCAAAGCAGATCCGCCGCGGCGCGCGCGAGCGGTTCTGTGGCCACGCCCTGCTTGATCGGCAGGCGAAGGCACAACGTGCGTTCGCCGTCGACCTCGAGCGACGACGCCTCGACGGCGCCCGCGAGATGGTCGGCGAGATCTTCTTCGAGCTCGATCGCGACCTTGGGCCGCGCGCGTTCGCCGTGCACCTTGAGCAGGTGTTGCATCATCAGGCTGAGCACGAGGCAGCCGCCTAGTCCGATGGCTCCGACGACGTAGATCGACTTGGACACGCCCGTCTTATCGGCACCCGGAAGCCTCCAGCTTCTGCGCGCAAACGGCCGATGCAGCCCGCCCGCGACACCGGCGCGGCGATCGGCAGCACGACGCTGCCGCTACGCCGACCGGCCACCGCGACTTTTTTTGGCGAACCGGGGGTTGCAGTGGCTTCCCCCCATGGTAAGCAACCGCGCAACACGCCCTTCGGCGCACCCCCTGCATCAGCCAGTCCATCATGGGTAAGTCCGTTCACTGCAAGGAATGCGGCAAGGTCTACCGCGAGCTCGAAGAGCTCGAAGACCTGCGCGACAACGACAGCGTCTGCCTCGTCTGCAACAACACGATCGAGGTTGCAGACTGGGACCGCATTCTGGCTTCGTTCGAGGACGAAGACGGCGACGTCGACGACGAGGACGAGGATGACTGGGATGACGAGGACGAAGACGACGACGAGGAGTCCGAGGACGACGACGACGAAGTCGAAGCCGACGAGGACTTCGATGACGACGAGGACGTCGAGGAAGAAGAAGAGGACGACGACGAGGAAGACGACGACGACGACGAGGAGGAGGAGGAAGAGGAGGGAGAAGAGGGAGAAGACTGGG
>CAZEQF010000014.1:21514-23573 GCA_964514315.1 uncultured Singulisphaera sp.
CTCTAATGAAAATGAAGACGAGGATGAAGACGAAGACGAGGATGAAGACGAGGACGACTGACCGTCCTCGGCGCGCGGCCTGAGGCGCGCGCCCTTCGCCCAGGCGGCTGCGACAAGATGTCAGCCGCCTCCTAGCTGGGTCTGCCAACCTGACACGATCCAGCTCCTCCGCCCAGGCCGCCCCCATCCCGAAGACCGCTCGGGGCAGCCACTTACGAATGAGGCGGGCGTCGGCATAGGCGTTGCTCTCGCGCGCGCCCCTCGCGTCGAGGGCAAGCGTTCCGCCGTATGCAGCAGCAGAGTTTCCGAGTGCTCCTCGTGGAGGACGATGACTCGCTCCGGGTTTGCCTGGGCGAGTTCCTCGCCGACCACGGCTGGAACGTCGGCCTCGCGGCGACCGCGGCGGAGGCCATCGAGCTGGCGATGCGCCAGCGGTTCGACTTCTCGATCCTCGACTTCCACCTGCCCAACGGCACGACCGGCCTCGAAGTGTTCCGCCGCATCTGCGCCGTGCGACCGCTGCCCGCGATCCTGATGTCCGGCGGCGCGAACCGTGACGAGGCGGCCCTGGCTCTGCAGGCGGGCATCTTCACCTTCCTGCGCAAGCCGCTCGACCTCGAACGTCTGCGCCAGTCGATGCACCTGCTCATCGAGCACCACTTCGGCGGCCCCGTCGGCTGGCCCAATCCGGCGCCGCCGCTGCCGCGCCCGCGGCCGCCGCAAGGCCCCTGCCGCTGAACCGAACCCGGCTGATCGCCGCAACTTGCTGCGTCAGCCAAGCCTGATTCCCACCCAACACTCCCAACACCCCGAGAAAGAGGACTCCTGAGATGGCCAAGACCAAGTCTGCCACCGTCACCCCCCTTGGCGACCGCGTGCTCGTGAAGCCGCTCGCAGCCGACGAGAAGACCAAGGGCGGCATCATTCTTCCCGACACCGCCAAGGAAAAGCCGCGCGAGGGCATCGTGATCTCCGTCGGCAACGGCAAGCAGCTCGACAACGGCACGCGCCAGGCGATGTCGGTCAAGCCGAAGGACCGCGTCCTCTTCTCCTCTTACGCCGGCAGCGAGATCAAGCTCGACGGCGAAGAGCTCATGATCCTCGGTGAGGACGAGATCCTCGCCGTGATCGAGTGATCCACCCCAGCCGCACCCACAACTAGGAACACACCATGGCCGTCAAGAAGATCGCCTACGACCAGGAAGCGCGTGAGCGCATGCGCGACGGGGTCAAGAAGCTCGCCCGCGCCGTCAAGGTCACCCTCGGCCCGCGTGGCCGCAACGTCATCATCGAGAAGTCCTTCGGCAGCCCGCTCGTCACCAAGGACGGCGTCACCGTCGCGAAGGAGATCGAGCTCGAAGGCAAGTACGAGAACCTCGGCGCGCAACTCGTGAAGGAAGTCGCGTCGCGCACGTCGGACGTCGCCGGTGACGGCACGACCACGGCGACCGTTCTCGCCGAAGCCATCTTCGAAGAAGGCATCAAGAACGTCACCGCGGGCGCCAACCCCGTCGCGCTGAAGCGCGGCATCGAGAAGGCGGTCGCGAAGGTCGTCGAGGGCATCAAGAAGTCCAAGATCGACATCAAGGGCAAGAAGGAGATCGCCCAGGTCGGCTCGATCGCCGCGAACAACGACACGGAGATCGGCAACATCCTCGCGGACGCCATGGAGCGCGTCGGCAAGGACGGCGTCATCACGGTCGAAGAGGGCAAGAGCCTCGTGACCGAGGTGAAGTGGGTCGAAGGCATGCAGTTCGACAAGGGCTACCTGTCGCCGCACTTCGTCACCGACCAGGAGAAGATGGAGTGCGTCCTCGAGAACCCGTGGATCCTGATCAACGAGAAGAAGATCTCGTCGATCAAGGACATGCTGCCGATGCTCGAGAAGATCGCGCAGAGCGGCCGTCCGCTGCTGATCATCGCGGAGGACATCGAGGGTGAGGCGCTCGCGACGCTCGTCGTCAACAAGCTGCGCGGCGTGTTCAAGTGCTGCGCGGTGAAGGCCCCGGGCTTCGGCGATCGTCGCAAGGCGATGCTCGAAGACATCGCGGTCACGACC
>CAZEQF010000015.1:0-22528 GCA_964514315.1 uncultured Singulisphaera sp.
AGGTCGATGGCGCTGCCGAGTTGCGCGAGCAGGAGTTCCATCATGCGAGGATGGAGCACGTCGTAGGCGAAGCGCTTGTCGGTGCTCTGCACCCAGAAGCGGCGGTTGAACTCCTCGGACTCGAAGTCGATGTCGTCGAAGCCGAGCGCGCCTTTGACCTTGTCGAAGAACCCCTCGGGGCGCACGAGCAGCGCCGGCGCGGGCCACGGCGGGTGCACGATCAGGTAGCTGAACAGGTAGGTGCGCGTGGAGCGGTTCTTGCCGCTGCCGCTCGTGATCTTGTAGCGGAAGTCGCCGGCGCAGACGTCGCACGGCTTGCCGAACAGTTCGATGCGGCCGCGCATCGTGTACTTCGCGGTGCGCGAGTGGCCGCGGCGGAAGATCTCGAACTGCGAGTACTCGTCGTCGTGCGCGTCGTTGTCCTCGTGTTCGAAGTGAAGGCCCAGCGACGAGGCGAGTGCCTCCAGCGCGGCTCGCCGTTCCTGTTCGCGTTTCCACGCGAGGTAGCCCCCGATCGCGACGAGGAGCACGAGCACGATGACCACGAGCGGTTCCACGGGCCGCAGGATAGCGACTCGCGGCCGCCCGCTCGCGGCCCGACACGTCGGGCAGGTTGCCATTTCGTGCCGCGTGACAGGACTCCCCAGTGGTCGGCTACCATCGCCGCCTCGTTCGACACCCTTCGCACCCTCCCATGCTCCGAACCCTCGCGTTCTCTGCGTTCCTGACCATCTTCGTCCCGTGCGTGCTCGCGCAAGGCGATGCCGACAAGAAGGCCCCGGCCGAGGCCGCTCCGGCTCCCGCCGAGTCCCCGGACTTCACGAATGCGGTCGGCTTGTCCGAGCCGCTGACGCCGAAGGCCAAGGTCGTCTTGCTGCGCCCGTCGGGCGCGTACGAGGACCTCGCCGAGCAGTCGTTCGATCCGTCCTCGTTGTTGCTCGGCGGTGGCGGCGGCAAGCCGAAGCCGTTCTTCGAGTTCGTCGAGTCGATCGAGAAGCTCGCGAAGCACGAGGGCTCCACGATCCTCCTCGACCTGACCCAGCCGGTCGGCCTCAACATGGCGCAGTTGCGCGAGGTCGAGCGCGCGATGCAGAAGGTGCGCGCCGCCGGCAAGAAGTTCGTCTGCTACTTCGAGAACGCGAACACCCTCACGCTGCAGCTCGCGGCGCAGTGCGACCGCGTGCTGATGCCCAAGATGGGCTCGGTGGACTTCAAGTCGCCGTCGATGAGCGTGATGCACTACAAGGACGCGCTCGGGCTGCTGGGCGTCGAGGTCGACATGACGCGTGTCGGCGAGTTCAAGGGCGCGGTCGAGCCCTATGTGCGCTCGACGATGTCCGAAGGCCTGCACAAGCACTACGCGGCGATGCTGCAGTCGATGAACCGCGTCGTGTGCGAGAGCATCGCGAAGGGTCGCAAGCTCGAGCCCAAGCGCGTCGCCGAGTTGCAGGCGCAGCGCATGTTCACCGCAGAGGAGGCGCTCGCCGCGGGCCTCGTCGACGAACTCGTCACCTACGAAGGCGGCAAGCGCGCGCTGCAGACTGCGATGGGCAAGGAACTCGGCGACTACGAAGTCGTCGACGCGGCGCCCAAGAAGGCGAAGAAGAACAAGGACCTGCTGTCGTCGCTGTCGGAGATGTTCAAGTCGAAGCGCGAGGACGAGGAGGACGACGACTATCCCGCGATCGTCGTGCTGCACCTCGCAGGCGCGATCCAGGACGGATCGGCCGCTTCGGCCGGCAGCATCGTCTCGGAGCCTTCGGTCAAGGAGATCGACGCGCTCGCGGAGGACGAGTTCGTGAAGGGCGTCGTCGTGCGCATCAACTCGCCCGGTGGCTCAGCGACGGCCAGCGAAGCGATCCGCCTCGCGCTCGAACGCCTTGCGGCGAAGAAGCCCGTCGTGTTCTCGATGGGTGAGCTCGCGGCGTCGGGCGGCTACTGGATCACCTGCATCGGCCAGCCGATCTTCGCCGAGGCGGGAACGATCACGGGTTCGATCGGCGTGTTCAGCATGCGCTTCCAGGTCGGCGCGCTGATGCGTCGTCTCGGCATGCACACCGACATCGTCGCGCTCGACGAAGGCGCGCACATGGACGCGATGGACCGCCCGTGGACGGACTCTGCGCGCAATCGCATGCAGTCGTTCGTCGACCAGATCTACGACCAGTTCCTCGCGATCGCCGCGAAGTCGCGCAACATGTCCGTCGACTCCGTTCGCGCGGTGGCCGGTGGCCGTGTGTGGTCGGGCGCGCAGGCGATCGAGATCGGCCTCGTCGACCGCATCGGCGGCGTCGAGGACGCGATCGCGTTGGTGCGCGAGAAGGCGAAGCCCGGTGACGAAGTCGAGATCCGCCATCTGCCGCGTCCGAAGGACTTCGCGCAGTCGTTCCTCGAAGGGATGTTCGACGCGAGCGCGTTCGCCAAGGGCGATGCCGCGATCCTCGCGATGCTCGCCAAGCTGTCGCGGCTCGACGGTCTCACGGCGCTGCTGCGCCATGCGGTCGAGCAGGACCGTCCGATGACGGTCTACGCGCTGATGCCCGAAGACCTGCGCGTCCGCTGATGCGGACCGCAGGCGCGGTCCGCCTGGGCGGGGATCAGTAGGAGATCCCCGGCGCCTCGCTCGAGAATTCGAGCGACTCGAGCTGGGCGAGCACGCGCAGGACCGAATGGCCCGTCGGCGTCTCGCCCGAGACCACGAGGTCCGCGCTGCGTTTCGCCGGCGCGACGAACCGTTCGTGCATCGGGCGCACCGTCTGCATCCATTGCGCGCAGACGCTGTCGATCGTGCGGCCGCGCTCGCTGACGTCGCGCCGCAAGCGGCGCAGCGCGCGGACGTCGTCCGGGACGTCGACGAACACGCGCAGGTCGAACGCGTTGCGCAGTTCGGGCAGCGCCATCAGCAGGATGCCCTCGACGACGACGATGGGCTTGGGGGAGACCCACTCCCGCTCCGTAAGTCGCGAGTGCGTGGCGAAGCAGTACTTCGGCTTGTCGATCGACCGTCCGGCGCGAAGTCGGTGCAGGTGGTCGACGAGCAGCGAGTTCTCCAGCGAGTCGGGATGGTCGAAGTTGACCAATGCGCGCGCGACCGGGTCCAGGTGCGACAGATCGCGGTAGTACGAGTCGTGGTCGATGATCGCGCACTGTTCGCCGAAGTGGTCGGCGAGCGCTCGCGCCAGCGTCGTCTTGCCGCTGCCGGTGCCGCCGACGATGGCGATCGTTGTGCAGAGATTCCTCGGTGGGCGGCTCACGGGGCGACGAAGGTAGCGTGAAGATCGCACGGCGCGAAGGGGCTCCGGGTCGCGTGCGTGTGGAGAGTCGTCCAGGTTCCGTGTCGTTCCTTGCGCTCGAGCGGAGGCTCGCTACGCGAACTTGCGCTTGAGGCGAGGGGACGCGCTCCCCTACTCTGCCGCGCTTCCGCACGCGGCGCTCAACGCGTGCAGCCGACCACCCGGTGAACTACGACGACTCCAACGTCTTCGCGCGCATCCTCCGCCGCGAGATACCTGCGCGCTTGCTGCACGAGGACCACCTCTGCATCGCGTTCGCTGACGTTGCGCCGCAGGCGCCGGTCCACTTCCTCGTCATCCCCAAGCGGCCGATCGTGAAGCTCGCGGACGTCGACGAAGCCGACAAGGCGTTGCTCGGGCATCTGCTCTGGGCTGCCGCCGAGATCGCCAAGAAGCTCGGTGTCGCAAGCGACGGGTTCCGCGTCGTGATCAACAGCGGCGCCAACGCAGGGCAGTCGGTGTTCCATCTCCATGTGCACGTGCTCGCGGGCCGCGCGCTCGCGTGGCCGCCGGGTTGAGGCTCCGTTCCGCATGACGCGCAACGACCCGTTCCACGACGAAGAGCACGACGACCTCGAGCAGATGCCCGAGGTCATGATGCTGCCGCTTGCCGTGCCCGAGGAGGATGGCTTCGGCGACTTCGACTCCGGAGTGCTGTCGCGGCGCATTCCCGACTTCGTCCATCGTGTCCTCAACTGCGGTCGCGTCGGGCCGACGGGCATGTTGGAGGTGCAGACGCCGCCGGACGAGGGGCCCGTGCTGTGGGTCATCATGGACGCGCCGCCTGAGCCCGACGAAGCGTTCGCGTTGTTGCCCGACGACGCGGATGTGCGCGCGATCGTTACCGGTGAGCTCGAACCGGTGGAGGAGGGTCTCCACGTCGAGTTCCACGTCTACTTCGCCGAGGACAGCGCGGAGCGCATCACGAGCAAGGTGGGCGGCGTGCTGCGTCGCAGCAATCCTGTCGCAGACCTGCTTCAGCTCACGCGTCGCCTCGCGCGCCTCCTGGACCTGCGTTACACCGAGCCCGCGCGCGGCACGCTCACGGCGAACAGCGAAGCGTTCTTCCTGTTCTTGCGCGCGCTCGACAACGCGATGCTGATCAGCGGCGACCTGCAGATCGAGGCGCCGAAGGATCGCGAGCCACTGCTGGAGCCGTTCTTCGAGGCGCTGCGTCTCGATCCGCGCTTCGGCCTCGCGCTGCGCGTCGCGCATTCCACGGTGCAGCATGCGTGCGACGTCGGCCGCATCGACGGCGACCTCGCGTGCCGGTTCCTCGATCGCTGCTACTCGCTGCAGCCGGTCGACGGCGAGGGGTGCGTCGCGGTCGCGGACCACTTGCGCGAACTCGGCGACGATCGTCGCGCGATGGCGTGGCTCGAGCATGCTGCGCACCTCGATCCGCCCCCGTCGCGTGGACTCGAGAACCTCGGCATCCTGCTCGCGCACGACGGCAAGACCGGCGCTGCGCGCGAACTGTGGATGCGCGGCCTCCAGGTCGACGGGCACCCGGACTTCTTCGGCCATCTCGCGCGCCTCGCGTTCGCGGAGGGTCGCGAGATGGACGCTTGGGATCTCGTCGTGCGCGGCCTTCGCCGCCTTCGTGAGCGCATCGCGCGCGCGGGCGAGTGGGACGACGAGGACCGCGGCGTCGGCGTGCTGCTGATGTACTTGAGCGAGCATCTCACGGAGCGCGAGGCTCCTGACGAGGTGCACGAGTGCCTGCTCGACCTTCGGTTGATGCTCGACGGCGACAGCCGCGCGCATCTCGGCCTCTGCCTGCTCGCGTGCGACGAACTCGACGCGGCGAAGGAAGAGTTGGCGAGCGCGGTCGGCACCGATGCGCTTTCCGGCGACGCGCGCGACCGCGCGACGCGCGCGCTGCTCGGACTCGACATTCCTGACTTCGAGCGTCGCTTCGCGAAGGCTGCGGAGCAGGCGGTCAAGCACAAGCGGCCGCGCGAGTGCCTTGCGGAGTTCGACACGTTCGTCGACCTGCAGCCGACGTTCTGGCCCGCGCTGTACTTTGCCGGCATCGCGATGCATCGGCTCGGCGAGTCGGACTCCGCGCTCGACATGCTCGATGCGGCTCGTCGGCTCTCGCCCGAGCAGCCCGAGGTCTTGCATCGCATGTCGATGCTGTTCGCAGAACGCGGCAACCAGAAGCGCGCGCTCGAGCTGATCGACGACGCGCTTTCGATCCGTGACGACGCTGCGGCGTTGTTCGCAACGCGCGCGCAGGTGCTGAAGAGCCTCGGCCGCGACGACGACGCGCTCGATTGCGTGACGCGCGGTCTCGTGCTCGACCCGAAGGATCGCGAACTGCTCGCGCTGCGGCAGCAGCTCGGCGGGTGAGCGCTTCCTGCGCGGGCGCGCCGTCGCCTTGGATCGAGCGGTGGGCTGTTGCTGCGCAAAGCGGCGACGTCGCGCTCGACCTTGCATGTGGCCGCGGTCGTCACGTGCGGTTGCTTCGCCAGCGCGGTTGGCGAGTCGTGGCGGTGGATCGCGACCAGGCTGCGCTCGCGTCCGTCGTCGCCGAGCATGCAGACGGCGTGGAGTCGGTGGCCGCGGACCTGGAGGGCGGGTCGTGGCCGTTGGACGGCAGGGCCTTCGCGCTCGTCGTGGTCACCAACTACCTGTGGCGGCCGCTGTTCTCGCGCCTGCTCGAAGCCGTCGCGCCCGGCGGTCTGTTGCTCTACGAGACCTTCCTCGAAGGCCACGAACGGTTCGGCCGGCCGGCCAACCCTGAGTTCTTGCTGCGCCGCGGCGAACTGTTGCGGCTCGTCGACGGCGCGTTCGACGTGGTCGCGTTCGAAGAAGGCGAAGACGGCGATCCGCCGACGGCGATGCGCCAGCGCATCTGTGCGCGACGACGCGTCGGCGTCGATGCAGCGCGGTGGCACGCGGACACTCGGCAGGGCAGACTGGGCCCGACTTCATGACGACCCTCGACGACCGCGCCCCCAACGGCGCCAAGGCGCGCCTGTCGCGGCGGGTCCAGATCGGCTACGCGGCCGCCGACATCGGCGTGAACGCGGTCGAGCTCGCGATCCGGCTCTACCTGCTGATCTTCTACACCGACAAGGTCGGCCTCGTGCCGTCCTTCGCCGGCATCGCGCTCGGCATCGGGCTCGTCTGGGACGCGATCACCGACCCGATCATGGGCGCGATCTCCGACGCGCTCGCGCCGCGCCGTGGCCGCCGCATGTTCTTGTGGAGCGGCGGGCTGCTGTCCGCGATCGGGTTCTGGCTCGTGTTTGCGCCGCCGTCGCTCGACGGGCAGTTCGAGAAGTTCCTGTGGCTCACGTTCTCGTTCTGCTTCCTGAACACGGGCCTCACGATCATCAACATCCCGCACGTCTCGATGGCGCCGGAGATGACGGACCTGCCGCACGAGCGCTCGGTGTTGTTCGGCTGGCGCTTCGCGTGCATGAACGTCGGCGCGATCGTCGCGGCAGTCGTGCCGGAGTCGTTCCTCGACGATGCCTCGCTTCGCACTGCCGATGTGATGGCGCCGTTCTCGATCGTCATCGCTGCGCTCGTGGTCGTGACCGCGATCACGACGTGGCTCGCCACGGCGCATGTTCGATTCTCGGTCGCGCCTGCGAGCGGGCGGCCGTTGTTGCTGCAAGTCCGCGACGCGTTCGCCAACCGCGCATTCGCGCCGCTGCTGCTCGCGTCGGTGCTGGCCACGGTCGGAATCGGGGCCAACTCGGTCACGGCGCTCTACTACTACGAATACTGCCTGCGCCTCACGTCGAAGGACGCGCATCTGTTGATCGCCGTCGCGCTCGTCGTGTTCACGCTGTCGATCCTCATGTGGGTCGCGCTCGGCAGGCGCTTCGGCAAGTCGCATCCGGTCGCGTTCGGATCGCTGTTGCTCGGGATCGGGACCAGCGCGGTCTATCCCATGCTTCCCGCGGAGAGCATCGTGATGCCGCTGCTGATCAGTTCGATCGGCCTCGGTTCGCTGCTCGGCTGCATCGTGCTGATCGACTCGCTCGTCACCGACGTCATCGACTTCGACACCGTGCAGTCGCGTGCGCGGCGTTCCGGCGTCTACTTCGGCGTCTGGCGTTTCTGTGCCAAGCTCGCGCGCGGAACGGCGATCGGCGGCACCGGCCTGATGCTCGATCTCGTCGGGTTCGTTCCCAACCAGCAGCAGACCGACGGTGTGCGCACTGCGATCGCGTGGCTGTTCGGCCCCGGCGTCGGCGTCTGGTTCGTCGCCGCCGCGTTCGTGTTGCTGCGCTATCGGTTCGACGACGAGAAGCAGGCCCAGGTGCAGCGCATCCTGCGGCGCCGCGACCAGCAACTGCTTCCGTGATGCCGTGGCGCGCAGCGCGCGCCGCACGGCATCTTGCGCCGGTTCACTTGCCCGGCGCCGCGAGCCGCGTGAGGTCGACGACGTTGACCGGGTTGCACTGCAGCACGTGGTCGTACTTCTCTTCCTGCAGCCACTTGTAGATCTCGTCGATCGGCGTGCAGAGGCCCATGTGCGGGATGACGACCGGGCTGCCCTTGCCGTGCGTGTAGATCTTGCTGAACACGCCGATGAGCTGGTGCGTCTCGGCGCGGTAGACGCCGCCGCCGCTGTTCCCGAAGTAGGTCGGCGCCGTGATCATCCAGTAGTTCGCGCCGTTGAGTTCGTTCTTCAGCGAGCTGACTTCGCCTTGCGACGGCACCGGGTCGTTGCCCAGCGGGCAGCCGACGGCGCAGATCGGATCCCAGACCTCGATCGTGCTCGCGGCCGTGCGCGGCAGGACGTTGGCGACGTTGGGGAAGGTGCGCGTGGTGAGCAGTTGCACGAGCGCCGCGTCGATCTTCGGCGCGCTCGCGACCATCTTGCCCTTCACCTCGACCTTCTCGCCGTCGACGTAGACCGTCACGGAGAAGCCTTCCTTCTGCGCGCGCGGCGTGTCCGCGAGGATGTTGCGAACGACGTGGTAGGCGGTCAGCACGTAGGACTCGCTGAGGCCGTTCTTCGGGTTCTTGCCCGACCACACCAGCGTGCCGGAGCCGACCGTGTCGTCACCGTTGAGCTGGACCGTCGGCAGCAGCATGTCCTTCGTCAGCGACGTCGTGTCGCGGCGCAGCTGCCCCGCGATCGCGGCGATTGCGCCCTGGGTGTGCACCATCGCAGCCGCGGCATCGCGCTCCTTTGCGCGCGACTCGCTGATGTAGGCGTCGACGAGTTGCTTGGTGCGCTCGACGTCGGTCGAGAGCTGGCTCTTCAGCAGGGCCACTTCGCTCTTGGCGCTTTGCAGTTCGCTCTGCAGCCGCGTCGCGAGGACCGAGCCCGCCTCCGCCTTCTGCAGTTGCTCCTGCAGTTCGCGCAGGCGCTGCTGGACCGCGAGCAGCTCGGCCTGGCCAGGATCGGCCTTGGGCGTCGCCGTCACCTTGGCGACCGCCGACTGGACCTCGTCCCGCAGGCTCAGCACTTCCGTCGTCCGGCCTTCGATCCGGTCCACCTTGTGGTACATGGAGACCATGCCCACCAGGGCAGCCAGTCCGCACGAGACCTCGATCAGGGTGCGCTTCATCCGAGTTGCTCTCCGTCCACTGTTGTCTTCCGCTACGTTGTGACCAGAAGTTCGGCGGTCGCTTTCCGTGCCCTGAAGGAAAAACAACAGTCGGCAAATCAACGACTTAGGACGCCCATGCGACCGGCGGATCCGGCCGAGGGCATCTGCGGGCACTGCCGACAAACCCAGCAACCGGAGGGTGGTTGTGGGCTTTCGCGGCAGGCGGAACGGGGTGCGAAGAGCTTCTCCGGGCGTGCCGTGCGTCCGTCTCTGCCGAGATGCGAAGCCCGTGTCGAGGTGTCCGTGCGTAGACTCCTCGCCCCCAAACCATGACCTTCGCCCCGATCTCCGAAGTCCTCGAGGACCTGAAGCAAGGCCGCCCGATCGTGCTGGTCGACGACCCCGACCGCGAGAACGAGGGCGACCTGTGCTTCGCCGCCGAGTTCGCGACCCCCGAGCTCGTCAACCTGATGATCAAGGAGTGCCGCGGCTGGGTCTGCCTCGCCATGTCGGGCGAGATGTGCGACCAGCTCGGCCTGCACATGCAGGTGCCCGAGAACCAATCGCGGTTCGGCACAGCGTTCACGGTCACGATCGAAGCGCGCGAAGGCGTGACGACGGGCATCTCGGCGAAGGACCGCGCGACGACGATCCTGGCTGCGGTGAAGCCCGACGCCAAGCCGTACGACGTCGTGCGCCCCGGCCACATCGCGCCGCTGCGCGCGCGCGACGGCGGCGTGCTCGTGCGCACCGGCCAGACCGAGGGCATCGTCGACCTCTGCCGGCTCGCGGGATTGCGGCCCGCGGGCGTGATCTGCGAGATCATCAAGGACGACGGCGAGATGGCGCGCGTGCCGGAGCTCATCGAGTTCTGCAAGCGCCTCGGGGTCAAGATGGCCTGCATCGCCGACCTCGTCGAATACCGCCGCCGCCGCGAACGGTTGATCGAGCGCGTGGCCTCGGCGCGCATGCCGACGGACTTCGGGTTCTTCGACAGCCACACCTACGTCAGCAAGGTCGACGGCCGCGTGCACGTCGCCCTCACGGTCGGCATCGAGCGTCCCACCGAGAACGGCCGCTTCCCGCCGATCGAGGAGCCGGTGCTCGTCCGCGTCCACTCGCAGTGCTTGACCGGCGACGTGTTCGGCTCGCTGCGTTGCGACTGCGGTCCGCAGCTCCACGAAGCGATGCGGCGCGTCCAGGCCGTGGGCCGCGGCGTGATCCTCTACATCAGCCAGGAAGGCCGCGGCATCGGGCTCGCCAACAAGCTCCGCGCCTACGCCTTGCAGGACGGCGGCATGGACACGATCGAGGCCAACGCGCACCTGGGCTTCCGCCCGGACGAGCGCGAGTTCGGCACCGGCGCCCAGATCCTGCACGACCTCGGCCTGCGGCAGCTCAAGGTGCTGACCAACAACCCCAAGAAGCTCATGGGGCTCCAGGGCTACGGCATCGAGATCGTCGGCCAGGAGCCGCTCGCGATCGAGCCCAACCCTCACAACCAGAAGTACTTGGACACGAAGCGTGACAAGATGGGTCACCTGCTCAAGAAGCCCGACTGACCGGTGCCACGGCGGCTTCCGCGCCGCCGTAGCACTTCGGGCGGCGAGGACCTGCTGCCCGCGGGAAGAAACCGCCGACATCGCCTTCCAAGGGCCCCTGTGCGAGCCCTTCCCAAACCTGTGCCATCCAGCGACCCAGAACTGATCGCCGCGATCCTGGGCGGCAGCGAGCCGGCCTTCGCCGAGCTCATGGGTCGCTACCAGGACCGCGTGTTCCGCCTGCTGTCGCGCTACACGCGCGACGCGCTGGAGTGCGAGGACCTCGCGCAGGAAGTGTTCCTCAAGGTGTTCCGCAAGCTGCACACCTTCCAGCACGACTCGCAGTTCTACACGTGGCTCTACCGCATCGCGGTCAACACCGCGACCGACCACCTCGCGCGGCGCTCGCGTCGCCGCCTGCAGTTGGTGGAGGACGATGCGGCGCTCGACGCCGGCGCGCCGCGCAGCGAGCAAGAAGACGTCAGCACCCCGATCCTGCGCCGCGAACTCGCCGAGGTCTCGCGCAAGATCCTCGACCGCATGCCCGAGAACTACCGGACGATCCTCGTGCTGCGCGAATACGAAGACCTCAGCTACACCGAGATCTCCCAGGTGCTCGGCATCCAACTCGGCACCGTCGAGTCGCGCCTGTTCCGCGCGCGCCAGCGCTTCAAGGAGATGCTCGAACGGCTGCACCCAGAACACGTCCCGACCCGCGGAGGCGACCGATGACCGCCGAACTTCCCGATCGCGATCTCCAGCTGATCGACCGTTACCTCGACGGGGCCCTGCAGGGCGAAGCGCTCGACGCGCTGCGCGCGCGGCTCGTCGCCGAGCCGACGCTGCGCACCGGCCTGCAGCAACGCACCGAGTTGCAGCGTGCAGTTCGCGCTTCCGCCGATGCTTCCTTTGCGCCGCGGGCTGGGTTCGCGGACCGCGTGCTCGCCGCGTCGCGGCGCTTGCCGGAGCCCGAATTCGCCGATGGCGCCGACCTCGTGCGTCTCTGCAAGAGCATCCTGCTGGTGGCGGCCGCGGTGTTCACCGCCGCGTTGCTGTGGCAGGGAGCGATGTCGTGGGGACGGGGTCCGGAGTCGCTGCAGGCCGCGCCTGACGAAGCGCAGCGCATCGTCGACGACCTGGACGCGAAGATCCGCGAGCGCGACACCGGCTCTGGCCGAAAGTGACCTCGTGGAACGGAACCCTGCGCGACTCTGGATTCTGCTGTGCGCCGTGGGATGCTGTCTCGCCGGAATGTTCCTCGGCGCGACGATCCTGGACACCGCGGCCCATGGCCGCAGCGAGGACGGCGCCGGTTTCCCGGACGCGCAATACGTGCAGCAGATGGCGCAGGACTTCGGCCTCTCGACGAGGCAGACGCAAGCCCTGGCGGTCGTGATGCAGCGCTACCGCGACGAGGAATTGCAGGTGTTCCGGCGCGCGAACTTCGACCAGCTCCCGGAGAGCCTTCGCGCCGAGTTGACGGCAGCACGCCGTCGGCAAGGCGATCGCATCCGGGAGATCCTGGATGACACGCAGCGCAGACGATTCGACGACAGGAGCCGGACCGACGGTTCGGCAAGGTGACGCATGGTTAGGACGGTTGGAATCGACGCCGGCGAATACTCGGTCAAAGTGGTCGAGATCGAAGGCAGCTACAAGAAGGTGCGCCTCGTCGCGTGCCGCTCCGAACGCTTGGGCAGCGAGGTCGCTGGCGAAGAGGCCCGCGCCGAGGCGCTGGCCGAACTCGTCTCCGGCGTCGTGCGCGAAGCGAAGATGACCGGTGACGCCGTTCTCGGCTATCCGTGCCGCGAGGCCGTGCTGCGCACCATCGACGTGCCGTTCCGCGGCGCCGACGCGATCCGCAAGGTGATCAAGTCCGAGGTCGAGAGCGCGATCCACAGCCACGCGGTCGACGACATGGTCGTCGACTTCCACGAAGTGGGCGGCGTCGAGACCGGCTCGCGCGTCCTCGTCGCCTCGGTGCCCAAGCTGGGTCTCCGCACGACGCTGAAGGCGCTCGAGCGTTCGAAGATCGAGCCCGAGCGAGTCGACCTCGACGCGATGGCGCTGTTCCGCGTCGCGGACTGGTGCGGCGCGTTCGCGGCCGGCGACGCGGCTGCAGTGCCCGCAGGCATCGGTGTCAACGCGAAGGGCTCGATCACGGCGGTGCTCGACCTCGGTTCGCGCAGCACGCGCGTCCTGCTCGTCGAAGGCAATCGCTTGCTCGACATGCGTTCGATGCGCCTCGGCGACGCGAGCATCGTCGACGCCCTCGTGCGCGCCCACTCGATGTCGCTCGACGTCGCGCGCACTGCGGTGCGCGCGTGCCTCGAGCACCGCACGGACTTCCAGGCCGAAGTCACGGATGCGCCGCCTGCGCCTGTGGGCGAAGGCGAGGACGCGCCGGCGCCGGCTACGCCGACCACGCGTCAAGTGATCGTGTCCCACGAGGACGTCGACCAGGAGCGGGCCGCGTTCGTGCAGCGTCTGCGCCGCGAACTCGTGCGCTTCCTCGCGTCCACGGGCCGCAGCAACGACGTCACGGGATTGTGGGTGACCGGCGGCGCGAGCCGCCTCGACGGCGTCGCGGCGATGCTCGAAGAGATCTTCGGCGTCGCGCCGCGCACGTTGGACGTGCTCGGTGACGCCAAGCTCAAGCACTCGCTCTCGCAAGAAGAGGTCGAGCAGCTCTCTCCCAACGTCGCGGTTGCGTTCGGTCTCGCGCTCGCCGAATTCGGCGGCCCAGGCGGCTTCGACTTCCGCCGTGAGGACCTGTCCTACACGCGCGGCTTCGACCGCGTGAAGTTCCCGCTCGCGATCGCATGCATGGTCGCGCTGTTCGCGGCGGTCGTGCACGGCGTGCGCCTGTCGCGCCAGCTGGAGAACCTCGAATACCGCCTCGGACTCACCTACGCGGGCAAGGAAGCGGACCCGAAGAAGCCCAAGTTCTACGGGCAGATCAACCAGGTCCTCGCGCTCGGCACGCTGACGGACGACCGCTACTTCAAGTTCCAGGACGGCAGCCGTCAGTATGGCTTCAAGGAACTCATCGCCGACGTGCTCGCCAAGCCGGTGCACGAACGCGCGAAGTTCGTGCGCGACCGTCTGCGGCGCGCGCTGGAGACCAAGCAGAAGGAGTCGGGCATCTACGAGGAGGTCTCGCTGGAGTCCGGCCTCGCGGTGGTCGAGCGCTTCTTCGAGGTGCTGCACAAGAACGAAGGCGCGCTCGGCAAGTACCTGCTGTGCTCGCTGGAACTCAGCATGCGCGCATCGCCGTCGCGCGACGTGAGCGGCCGCTTCGTGTTGGTCCGCTTCGCGTTCCGCGGCGACGACTTCCGTGAGCGCAATGCGGCGCTGCGGCAGATGTTCGAAGACGAGTGCAAGCGCGAGGACTCGCCGTTCCAGAAGCTCGAAGAGACCATCGGCGGCGACCTGCCGTTCCGCGACGGCGCCGAGAAGGGCGTCGCGGGCTCCTACTACGACCTCAAGATCCACGTGCGCGAGTCGTTCGCGCCGTTCGGAGTCGGCCAATGAAGCAGCTCGCGAATCTGGACCTCTACAAGGGCGTGATCGTCGCGTCGCTCTTGTTGCTGCCGCTCTGCGGTTGGTGGATCCACTCCACGTCGAAGGCGATCGAGGCCGCGCAGTCCGCGGTCACCGAATCGACGAAGCTGGGCGGTTACCTCGAAGAGATCGGCAAGCTGCAGAAGCAGTTGCGCACCGTCGAGGACAACCGCGTCAGCGCCACCAACCAGACCGGCCAGGCATCGACCTACTTCGACAACCAGATCACGCGGTCGGCCGCGGCTGGCCAGCTGGAGCGCAACCAGTTCACGATCAGCCCGCCGCGTGAGGAAGCGATCACGACGGGCCAGAAGCAGGCGGCGAAGGACATCATCGTCAAGATCGACTGGGCGCCGCGCGGCGGGAAGGAGTTCACCTTCGCGCGCGACTTCCTGTTCGCGGTGCTCTTCAACTGCGAGTCGAGCGCGCGCAGCGCCGACAGCGCGCCGCTGCCGTCGATCTGGAAGGTGTTCTCGCTCAAGATCACGAACGCCACCGTCGCGAAGCTCGTCACGCAGCAGCTCACGCCGCCGGCCGAGCTCCAAGACGAGTGGATCGTGAACAAGATGGAGTTCGCGCGCCGCGAACCGCGCAAGGACGCGAAGCGGTGAAGTCGCGGGCTGCGGCTCTCCTGCTGTGCGCCGTCGCCCTGGTCGGCTGCACGCCGATCGTCAGCTACACCGACGATCTCGTGTCGGCGAAGTCGGGGCGCACTGCGTTCACGCGCGCGCCGGCCACGCTCGGCGGGATCCTCGGCTTCTTGGTCGGCGTGCCCGTCGACATCGTCGCGCTCCCGGCGACCTACGCCGTCTACTCGAGCCAGAGCAGCGCGACGCGCGACCCGTTGTCGATCTTCCTCTTCCCGTCGTTCGTGCTGTGGCGTGTCGGCACGCTGATCGCGGCGCCGATCGACGCGATCGAGTGGGGCGTGTGGCGGTGGTGGCAGCCCGACGAGACGCTGACGCCAGAAGATCGCGAGCGCATCGAGCGCGAACTCGACGAGCTGCAGATGCAGTGGACCGACTATCCGGTCGAGTGGATCTACCCGCGCTCGCCGCGCGGCTGATGCCAGGCGAGGCGGCTGACAAAGCCGCCGTCCTGCGCCATCATCGGACCCGAACATGGGCGAACGATCCGACGACCTGCGCGTCCGCAAGCTCAGCGAGCGCGCGCTGAAGGAGCGCGGCGCATTGCCGCTCGCGCTGCTGCTCGAGGTCGCCGTGCCGTTGCCGAAGTTGCGCGCGCTCACGCACGAGCTCTCTCTGTCGCCCAAGGGATTCCGCGTCGAGAAGGCTCCCGCGAACGCGCTCGCCGTCGCCCTTGCCGAGTGCAAGGAGCCCAAGGACCTCGATCGCGTGATCGCGCTCCTGCTGGAGCCGCGCGTCGAGAAGCCGATCGAACGCGAGGCGAGCGATGCGCCAGCGGTCGCGGAGGCGGCTGCAGCAGCTGTCGCCGCGCAGAAGTTCCACGAGCAGCAGACGCAGCGTCTGCAGGAAGAGCTCGACAAGGCGCGCGCACAAGGCCAGAAGGTCTCCGACCGCGAGTCGAAGTTGCGCCAGTCGTTCGAAGCGCAGGCAGAAGACCTCCAGCAACTGCGCGCGGAAGTGGGTCGTCTGCGCGAACGTGGCGCCGCTGCGCCCCAGCCTGGGTCGGGCGACGCGGACCGCGAGCTCGCCCGCCGCGTGCACGATCTCGAACTGGAGCTCGACGCGCGCACGGCGGCTGACGACGCGCTGCGTCGTCAACTCGCATTCGAGCGGTCGCGCATCCGCGAACTGGAGTCCGAAGTGGACGAGCTCGAGGCGCTGCTGCCGAAGGGCCGCAAGCGCAAGGCTCCGCCGCCGCCGCCGGAGCCCGAGAAGCGCGTGTTCGTGCCGTACTTCCGTCCGTCGTTCTACAAGTCGCTCGTCGGCAAGGACCGCAAGAGCATCGAGCGCGCCGTGCAGGCTGTGCTGTTGTTCTGCACCGAAGGCCACGCGTATCCAGGGCTCGAGGTGAAGCAACTCGGCGGACAGGACACATGGAGCATGCGCGCGTCGCTCGGATTGCGCGTGTACTTCGTGCGGCGCGAGGACGGCGACATCGACGTCGTGGAGATCGCGGATCGCGAGGACCAGCACACGACGCTGCGACGCATCAAGGAGCGTTGATCGGTGAAGAAGCGGCCGGCGCGTCCAGCGATCCTCGAAGACGAGGACGATCCGTTCCCGGATCCCCGGCTCTACGACGCGCAGGGCATCGTCGCGCTCGGTGGCTCGATGACGCCTGATCGTCTCGAGGCCGCGTATCGCGCAGGCATCTTCCCGTGGTACGACGAGACCACGGTGCCGATCTGGTGGAGTCCCGATCCGCGCGCGTTGATGACGCCCGATCGGTTGCACGTGAGCCGGAGCCTGCAGCGCACGATGCGTCGAGGCGGCTACGAGTTGACGTGGAACCGCTGCTTCCCGCGCGTGATGCGCGAATGCGCGAAGGATCGCGAGGACGGCACGTGGATCCTGCCGGAGATGGTGCGCGCCTATTCGGCGCTGCAGCGTCGCGGCAACGCGCACAGCATCGAAGTCTGGAGCGAGGGCGAACTGGTCGGCGGCGTCTACGGCGTCCAGTTCGGACGGCTGTTCTGCGCCGAGTCGATGTTCCACCGCGCGACCGACATGTCGAAGGTCGCGCTCGTGACGATGGTTCGCGCGCTCTTCGGCGCCGGCATCCGCGTCTTCGAGGTGCAGTTCGTCACCACGCACCTCGCGTCGCTCGGCGCCTTCGAGATTCCGCGCGGCGAGTATCTGCAACTCGCGCGCGAAGCGTCCGCGGAGCCGTTGCGGCTCGGCGATCCGCTCGCGGGAGCTCCATCCCGCGAGCCGTGATCGCCGCTGCTGGCTGCGTCAGCCGATCGTCACGGGGACGACGTTCGACGTGCAGGCCTGCAGCATGACGGGCGGGAAGCTGAAGCCCAGGCCGACGGCCTGCGCCTGCAGCTGAAGCTGGCCCGGCAGCGACGCCGGGATCGCGAGCTGCAGCGACGCAGCGCCGGAGGCGCTGATCTGGCCGAGCGGGACCGGGAAGAACGGCTCCGCGACGCCGAGCAGCAGGCTCTGGCCCATCGGCAGCGGGATCTGCGTCGAGCCAGCCTGCTCGCCGACGACCAGCACGGCAAAACCGCCCGCAGGGGCGCCGGACACGGCGATGCTCAGGTTGGAGCCCGGGGCCCCTCCGCTGATCGAAAGCGAGCTGCAAGCCTGCGCGGGGAGCGCGCTTGCAAGGGCCAAGGAGGCGGCGGCGAAGAAGGTACGCATGGGAGGACTCGTATCGCTGGGTGGTTCTTCCGTCGCGCGATGTGCGCGGCGGACGCCGCACGGGGCGGCACAGGGACATCCGCATTCCGCCTCTGCGGCCCATCACGAGGGGCGCGAATTTTCCGTGGGCGGGTTCCGGGACGGGCGGCGCCGAGGGCGGCCGAGGCTCAGCGCTCGAAGTCGCGGTCGGCGCGCGCTGCCGCCACGCGCACGCGCGGCGCGGCATCAGGCTTCCCTGCTGCGTCTTCGAGCGCTTCCAGCGCGCGGATGGCTGTGTCCTTGCGGCCGAGTAGCGCCGCGGCGCGCACGAGGTCGGCCAGCAGTTCCGGTTGCGGTGCGGGCAGCCGGGCTGCGGCTTCTTCGAGCACGGCGAACGCCTCTGCGTTTGCGCCCGTGCGCAGCAGCGCCGAGCCGATCGCCGCGCGTTCGCGCATCGAGCGCGCGGACTCGGGCGTCTTGCGCAACGTCGCGAGCGCAGCTGCGTGCGCGAACGGCGGCAACTCGTCGGCGCATGCGAGCCACCAGGCTCGGTCGGCGGCATCGTCGCCCGACGCATCGCGCCAACGCTGCAGCGAGCCTTCGCAGAACGCTTCGAACTTGCCGACTGCCGCGAGCCGCGTGCAGAGTTCGCCGAGCGCGTTGGCCGCAGCCAGCGCCTGCTCGTTGGCGGTGGTGGGCAGTTCGCAAAGTTCGTCGCTCAGCGCGAGGAGCATGCGTTCGCCTGCGGCTTCGTCGCCATCGAGCGCCGTCGACAAGCCGTGAACGCGCGCGGCCTGCAAGCGCATCCAGTGGCGATCGGCCGCGATGCGGGCAAGCAGTTCGAGCGACTGTGCGGCCAAGGCCTTCGCGTCCGCGTGCGAGCCGAGTCGCAAGAGACGTTCGGAGAGTCGCACCAGCGGGAACGTCGTGTCGAGTTCGTCCGCGTAGGCCGACTTGAGGAACGCGCCGATGCGGACCAGCAACGCCGAGCCGCTTGCGATGTTCGAGTCGGCGATGAGCAGTCCTGTCGCGCCGGTCAGCGCCAGCACGAGACGCATCGCCTCGCGGTCGCGCGGCATCGATTCGACGACGGCGAGCAGCCGGTCGTACTCGCGCAAGAACTCGGCTTCGGCGCCCGGCGTGCGCGCGAGGCGCGCGAGAGTCGGGAACGACGCAGCGAGCTTCGGCTCGACGGGGATCAGTTCCTTGCTGCCGACTTCGAGCAGGCGCGCGAGGTGCTTCGCCGACTCGTCCGCGCGGCCCGCGAGCCGGCTCGCGCGCGCGATGTCGTTGAGCAACGCGATCGCGTTCGCAGCTTCGCTGTCCAGGTCGGCGCCGGTGAGCTCGAGCGCGCGTTCGAGGTGGGGCAGCGCCTTGTGCGGCTCGCCGACTGCGAGGTAGGCGTGGCCCACCGACGCGCGGACGCCGGCCTCCTCCTGCGCGTTCGCCGCGAAGCGCGCCGCAATCGACGGAGCGAGACGGTCGAGGACCGTGCGCATCGACGCGCCTGCTTCGCCGGTGCCGGGATCCAGGTGGAAGAGCACGAGGTCCTGGAACTCCAACTGCGCCGCTGCGCGCGTGAGCTGACGCATCGCGCGCGCATGCGCGGCGGCGCGCGCCGACTGCGCTTCCTGCGCCTCGAACATCCCGTAGCCGAGGCCCGCGATCGCGCCCAGCATCGACACCAACGTCAACGCTGCGCCGATTGCGATCGCGCGACGTCGCGCGAAGAACTTGCGCAGCGCGTAGCGGAAGGTCGTCGGCATCGCCGCCAACGGCTCGTTGCGGCGGAAGCGCTCCAGGTCGAGCTGCAGTTCCGCGGCCGATCCGTAGCGGTCGTTGCGATCCTCGGCCATCGCGCGTCGCACGACGGCGTCGAGTTCCGGCCGCAGCAGTCGCAACAACTTGCTCGGAGACGTTGCGAGGGACTCCGCGCGTGCGCGCAGCCGTTCGGGGGCCGCGGCTGCGAGCTCCGCGCCGGGCTCGCGCTTCGTCGACACGGAAGCGACGTCGTCATCCGGCCCCGCATCCTGGTGCGGGTTGGAGCCCGCGACGAGCTCGAACAACATCACGCCGAGCGCGTAGACGTCGCTGCGCGTGTCGAGTCCGAGGGCCGTGGGCTTCCGTTGCTCGGGGCTCATGTAGCGCCACGTGCCCAGCACTGCGCGATCCTCGTCCTTG
Organism: uncultured Singulisphaera sp.; assembly: GCA_964514315.1. Lineage (GTDB taxonomy): Bacteria > Planctomycetota > UBA1135 > UBA1135 > UBA2386 > SXPK01. The sequence goes on from CAZEQF010000015.1 coordinate 19,377, forward strand.
GCTGCGTGCTTGGCGCTCGCGGTGTGCGCGATGCCGAAGTCGATCACCTTGCAGCGCGGCTTGCCGTCCACTTCGGCGACGAGCACGTTGTCCGGCTTGAGGTCGCGGTGGATGACCGACTTCTGGTGGGCGTGGTGCACTGCTTCGCACACGTCGCCGAGCAGTCGCAGGCGCGAATGCAGATCGAGCTTGCGACGCTCGCAGTAGGCGGTCAGCGGTTCGCCGCGCACGAGCTCCATCACGAGGTAGAGCTCGCCGTCCTTCGTCTTGCCGCCGTCGAAGATCTGCGCGATGCCCGGATGGTTCATCCGCGCAAGCGTCTGGCGTTCGCGTTCGAACCACTCTGCTGCGAACGGCGCTGCATCGACGTCGCGCAACAGCTTGATCGCCACGTGCCGCTCGACGGGCTCGAGTTGGCGCGCGAGGAACACTTCGCCCATGCCGCCTTCGCCGAGCGGGCGCAGCAACTCGTACTTGTCGATCCGCGGCAGCCGGGCAGTCGCCATGCTGCGCTGCAGCGGCGAGATGGTCTGCGACGCGTCCTGGCGCAGCAGCGCACGAACGCGCGCGACGACGGTCTTGTCCGCTTCTGCGCCGAGGATCCGCTCGCGGCCCGGCTCGTCGAGGTCGGCAGCCTGGTCGAACAGTTCGCGGACGCGCTGCTCGTCGGTGCGATCAGCCATCGAGGTCCGTGCTGCTGCCGATGCGGTCCTGCAGCCACGCGCGCGCGAAGCGCCAGTCGCGTTCTGCGGTCGGCAGCGAGATGTCGAGCATCTGCGCGATCTCGGGCATCTGCAGGCCGCCGAAGAACCGCAACAGCACGACCTGCGCGGGACGTGGGTGGTCGCGCTCCATCGCTTCGAGCGCCTCGTGCACCGTCAGGATGTCCGCGTAGGGAAGGCCGTGTTCGAGATCCGGGACCTCGTCGGGCATCGCTTCCTTGCGCTGCGCGTCGCGCTTCAGCGCGCCGCGTCGGCGAGCCTGGTCCACGAGGATGTTGCGCATCGCGTTCGCGGCGGCGCCGAAGAAGTGCGTGCGTCCCTGCCAGCCCGGGTCGCCGCCCGAGACGATGCGCATCCACGCTTCGTGCACGAGCTCGGTCGCCCGCATCGTCCTGCCCTTCGCCATGCGCGCGATGCGAGCGCGCGCGAGTTGCCGGAGGTCGTCGTATACGATCGGCAGGAGCCGTTCGGCCGCAACGCGATCGCCTTGCTGAAGCAGCTTCTGGATCTGCTCGATGCTGGCGGACGGGTCGGACATGCGCGCAGGATAGCACGCGCGCACGAGCGGCGCGGAGGCGGGGGCCTCCGGCTCCGCGTCAGAGCAGCCGCGCGATGCGTTCGTCGAGCGCCTTCTGGTCGAGCGTGAAGCTCGCGAGCGCGGCGGCCGTCAGGATGCCGTCCCACGACGCCGTGCCCTTCTGCACGCGGTCGCGCCACGACGCGAACACGGGGATCTTTCCTTCCTTCGCCACGCGCGCCTGTTCGTCGGCCGAAAGCGCGGGGAACAGGTCGCCGCAGCCGGCGGCCTGCAGGGTGCCGACGAGCGACTCGGGGGTCAGCGTCTTCGGGTCGATCGCCGCGAGTTGGCACATCGCGCGCTCGAACGCGTCGTCGACGGTCCAGAACACGCCGAGGCGGTTCTTTTCGGCCTCGGCGCCGTCCGCGAACGTCACCTTCGGGTCGTCCGACGTGTGGTCCTTCAGCGACTCGGGCGCGAACTTCTTCTCGACGAACTCCTTCGCGGCCGCAGTCGGGATCGTGAACACGTCGAGGCCGAGCAGGTCGAAGCACTGCTGGCCGCTGCGCATCGACGCGCCGATCTGGCGCACGTCGACGCCGGGGCTCTTCTTCAGCCGACGCAGCACGCGCTGGCTCGACAGGGTCGCCTTCTCGCCCGCGTTCACGCCGTCACCGAGCTTGTTGTCGGCGAGGAACGCGTTGATGCGGCCCATGAACACGTTGACCCACGTCGGCTGCGCGAGCAGCGCGATGAGGTAGTTCTGGCGCGCGCTGAAGCCGAGCGTGAAGTTGAGGCGGATGCCGTCGTCGTGCAGGCGACGCGCCGCGAGCACGCCAGCGGGCGTGAGCGGCACCTTGACGATGAAGCGGTCGGGGCAGATCGCGTGGAAGCGCTTGCCGTACTGGTAGCTCGCTTCGACGTCGTTCGCGATCGCCGTGTGCAGTTCGACCGAGACGTCCGCGTCGAACGTGCGCACGAGCTTGAGCCCGTGCACGGCGTTCAGCACGAACGCGACTTCTTGCACGAGCAGGCTGTCGTCGACGTCCTTCTGCACGCCGCGCACGAGCGCTGCAGCGTCCGGCACGAGCTCGTCGTAGAGGCCCTTCTGGACTTCCTTGTTGAGCAGCGTGTTGTTCGTCGTCAGCGCCTGGAACTCACGCGTCCAGAGGGCGCGGGCCGCGTCGACGTCGCCGGTGTCGAGCCACAGCGAAGTGCCCGTGCGCGCGGCGGCGGCCCACAGTGGCGAGGTCGGGAACGAGTCGCGCCGCTGCTGCGGCTGCGAGACCGCGTTCTTGCAGAACGCGGCCAGTTCCGTGGCGAGGCGGGAATCGTGCTTGGGTGCGTTGGCGGGCTTCATCGTTCGCGCGGTTGGGTGACGCCGACCGCGCGATCGCCGTCAACCGAGCTGCGAATGGTATTCCTGCAGCGGCTTCACATCGAGCGGCTTCTTCGTGACCCATTCGAGCCCTTGGATCGTCGCCGCGGCGGCTGCCATCGTCGTGATGCACGGGATCTTGTGGCTCACTGCCGAGCTGCGGATGCGGCGGTCGTCGCCGCGTTCGCGCTTGCCGGACGGCGTGTTGATGATGAGGCGCACTTCGCGGTTCAGCACGAGGTCGAGCACGTGCGGCCGGCCTTCGTGGATCTTCTGCACGCGCTCCACGGGAATGCCCGAGTTCTCGAGCGCGCGCGCCGTTCCGCTGGTCGCCACGATCTGGAAGCCGAGCGCATGCAGGCGGCTCACCAGCGGCAGCAGCATGCGCTTGTCCTCGTCGCGGACGGAGACGAAGACCTTGCCGGCCTTCGGCATCGCGTTGCCGGCGCCGAGCATCGCCTTCGCGAACGCCGCGCCGAAGCTCACGTCGATGCCCATGACCTCGCCGGTGGACTTCATCTCCGGGCCGAGCACG
>CAZEQF010000016.1:0-21858 GCA_964514315.1 uncultured Singulisphaera sp.
GCGTCGCCGCGCCGTGCCGACCTCGTTCCGCATCGCACTCGACGGAGTGGATGCCAACAAGGTCCGCGAAGTCTGGGCCGTTCGCGGCGCCGGGCGTGACGCGTTCGCGCGCGTCGCCTCGTTGCCTCGACGCGAGGTGGGGATCCTCTTCCAGGTTGCGGCGCCGCAGCGGACGAAGTTCGTGCAGCTCGCTGGCGAAGTGCAGATCCGCGAGACGACCGAGATCCACGATCCCGTGCGCATCGCTCCGGGAACGACGTTCCGCCTGCATGCGGGCGCGTCGCTGCTGTTCCGCAACCGCGTGCTCGCGGAGGGCACCAAGGAGGCTCCGATCCGCTTCGAGCCCGCTGCGAAGGGTCAGGCTCCGTGGGGGACGGTCGCGATCAACGGGCCTCGCTGCAGCGACTCGGCGTTCCGCTGGTGCTCCGTGCGCGGTGGCAGCGGCTACAAGGTCCCGCTCGAGGAATACTGCTCGATGTTCTCGGTGCACAACTGCAGGGGCATCCGCATCGAGGACTGTACGTTCGCGGAGAACCGCGACTACGACGACATGATCCACGTCATGTATTCGGAGGCCGTGTTCGACCGCGTGACGCTCGACGGCGCGCGCGCCGACGCGCTCGACTGCGACATCAGCACGGTGGTCATCAAGAACAGCGCGTTCCCGCGCAGCGGCAACGACGGCGTCGACTTGATGACGACGCGCGCGCTCGTGATCCACTGCACCTTCACGGGCAACGGCGACAAGGGCATCTCCATCGGCGAGGGCTCGCGCCTGGTCGGCCTGCGCAACACGTTCGTGGGCTGCAACAAGGGAATGGAAGCCAAGGACGGCTCGATCGCGTGGCTCGCCAACTGCGAGATCCGCGGCTGCAAGAAGGCGCTCAACGCCTACAAGAAGAACTGGCGCTACGACTCCGGCGGCTACATCACGGTCGCGAAGTCGTTCATCGGCGAGTGCGCGTCGTTGCCGACCGCGGACACGTGGTCGCGCGCGGAGTTGCGCGACTGCCAGGTGCAAGGCTCGCTCGTCGCGGAGTACGACCAGGAATACGTCGACGGCACGAGCACGCGCATGCGCAACACCGCGCGGCTCGTCGACTGCGACGAAGGCGCGGAGCCGAAGTCCAAGACCCCGCTGCCGTTCCCTGCGGAGCTGCCGATGCTGGAGTCGATCGCCGGCCCTGCTTGGGCCACGTCGCGCGCCGATCTGCGCGGAGGCGCGAAATGACCGTCGATCGCAGCGCGAAGCTGCACTTCCTCCGGTTCGAGTTCAAATACCTGCTCGACCAGGAGACGCGCGCGGCCGTCGAAGCGGAGCTTTCGCACTTCGTCGAGCTCGATCCCTACGTCGCGCAGCAGCCGAACCACCTCTACTTCGTCCGCAGTCTCTACTACGACGACGCAGCGATGTCGGCGTACCAGGAGAAGACCGACGGCATGCTGACGCGGTCGAAGTTCCGCGTGCGCACCTATGGCCGCACGAAGGACGATCCGGCACCGTGGTTCTTGGAGATCAAGGGCCGGCACAACCAGCTCGTCTTCAAGCACCGCACGCCGATCCTCGGCGAGTTCGATCGCGAGGCGAAGGGTGAGGAGCTGACGCGGCTGTTGCTGCGCCACGCGCAGAAGGGCGCGGTGCGCGACCAGTTCGAGTTCGCCGTCTACAAGCACGGGATCCGGCCCGTCGCGTTGGTCGACTACCTGCGCCGACCCTACGTCAGCAAGTTCGACCCCGACTTCCGGCTCACGTTCGACGCGCAGTTGTCGACGTGCATGACCGACACGCTCTTTCCCGACGCGGCGGCGCGAACGCGCCCCGTGCTGCGCGGCTACACGGTGATGGAAGTGAAGTTCCGTCACCACGTGCCCGCGTGGTTCCACCGCATCCTGCAGGCCTACGAACTGCGCCGTCGCTCGATCTCCAAGATCTGCGAGAGCACCGTCGCGCTCGGCTTGCGTCCTGCAGACGTCTAGACATCCGAACAGGAACGACCATGTTGCAATCCATCCTTCCACAGATCCCGCAGGCCGTGACGCAGCAGAGCCTCGAGACCGTCATGAGCCTCGACGTGTATGCCGCGCTGATCCGCACCGGCGTCGCGATCGCGATCGGCGTCGTGCTCGCGCTCGTGTATCGCGCGACGCACAAGGGCCTGTCCTACTCGCAGTCGTTCACGCAGACGATCGTGTTCGTCGCGGTGATCGTCGCGATCGTGATGATGACCGTGCGCAACAGCCTCGCGACCGCGTTCACGCTGGTCGGCGCGCTGTCGATCATCCGGTTCCGCACCGTGGTGAAGGACACGCGCGACACTGCGTTCGTGTTCGGCGCGCTCGCGCTCGGCATGGCGGCCGGCCTCGGCTTCTGGGAACTGGCGGCGCTCGGCACGGTCGCCATCTGCGCGCTGGCGCTCGTGCTCTACGCGACCAACTTCGGCGCCCTCTACAAGAGCGAGTTCATCCTTCGCTTCACGTTCGACCAGAACAAGGACAGCGCGGCCTACCTCGCCAAGATCGCCGAGTTCGCGAAGCGCTCGAACATGCTGCACATCGAGCCTTCGGGCGACAGCCGCAGCCTGCGCCTGACCTACGACATCACGCTCGGCAAGGACGCGACGGCCGAGGCGATGACCGGAGCGCTGAGCCGCATCGACGGCGTCTCGGACGTCGTGCTCATCGTCAGCAAGAACGACATCGACTACTGACGCACGGAGTGGGCGGGCGCGTCGTCGCGCGCGCTCGCCTTGACATCCGCCGCCAGTCCGTCTCAATGTGCTCATGACGCGCGCTGCGACGTTGCTCCTGGTCCTGGCTGGCTGCGGCGGCGCGCAGGCGCCGCAGGCGGCCGCGGGAGCGCAGGATGCCGCGTTCGCCGCGACCCTCGTGATCGGCGCGCCCGCATTCGACTTCGTTGCGCCGTCGCGCGTCGTCTCGCTGCCCAAGTCTCTGCGTGAGATCTCCGGCATGGTCGCGCTCGACGACGAACGCATCGCGTGCGTGCAGGACGAGAAGGGCAACCTCTACGAGGCGCGGTTGAAGGACGGCGAGTTGCTCGCCAAGCGCCCGCTGTTGCCGAACGGCGACTACGAAGGCCTCGCGCGCGCCGCCGATGCGTGGTTCTTCGCGCGCAGCGACGGCGCGTTGTTGCGCGTTCGCGAAGTCGCGGACCGTGCGCCGGTCGTCGACACGTTCGTGCTCGACTTGCCGCAGAAGGACCTGGAAGCGCTCGCGCTCGATCCTGCGGTGGAGGGCCGTCCTGCGCGGTTGCTCGTCGCGGGCAAGGAGCCGCCGGAGGGCAGCAAGCAGGAGCGCGACCAGCGCTTCGTGTTCGCGTTCGACCTCGAACACAATCGTCTCGTCGAGCCGCCTGCCTGGGAGTTGTCGCGCAAGGCGATCCGCGCCCGCGTCGCCGAGTTGCAGCAAGCGGCGCGTCCCGCCGGCTCGGCTATGGACGGCAAGCCTCTGCCGAAGCCGAAGCTCGCGCTGCACGTGAGCGAGCTCGCGGAGCAGCCGGGCACGGGCCATCTCTGGATCCTGTCCGGTCCCGACCGCGCGCTGCTCGCAGTCGATCGCGACGGCGCGCTGCTGACGTTCGTCGTGTTCGACGAAGCCGCGTTGCCGCAGCCCGAGGCGCTCGCGTTCTTGCCGTGCGGCGACCTCGTCGTCGCGAGCGAAGGGAAGGACGGCCCCGCCGTGCTCGTGCGTTTCGCGCCGCGACGCTGACGCCTCGGCTGCCGCCGCGTGGGGCCCATTCGTCCCGACTCTGTGCCAGCGTGCGCGAAGCCCGCGCGCGCGGGTTAGCTTGCGCCTCCTGGCCGCGACCCGGCCAAAGGAGCCTCGTCCGATGAAGACCGTCGCCGTCGCGTTCGCCCTCTCCCTCGCCGCCGCTGCAAGCGCCCAGACTTGCGGCTTCACGCTGTTCGGCAGGCCGTGTGGCGGCGACCTCGCAGGCCAGCAGGTGACCACGCCGACGGCGTCGGGCATCCGCTTCGACGGCAGCAACCTCGCGCCCGGCGCGGTCGCGATCCTCGTGCTCGGCCAGCAAGCCTCGCAGGGCATCCAGCTGCCGGGCTCCAACTGCCTCCTCGTGGTCCAGCCGGGCAGCACGGTGCTGGGCCAGGCCGACCGCGCCGGCGCGTGCACGTTCCGCTTCCCGATCCCGGCGCGCCTGCCGATCGCGGCGGACTTCCAGGTCGTGACGATCGGCTTCACGCGCAACGGCCGCGTCGCCGAGTCGACCAACGGCGTGCATCTCGTCTGCCGCTGACGCGCGGCCTGCCAGCCGACGCTGGCGCGCGCCGCCAGCCCGCGGTCGAATGCTCCCCGCCCCGCCTTCCGGGGTCGGAGTCCCTCACCGCGTTGCATGGCCCTTTCGCCTGAAGTCGCCTTCGAACAGCACCGCGAGCGGTTGCTGTCGGTGATCTATCTGCGAATGGGGCCGCAGCTGCGCACGCGCATGGACGCGGAGGACGTGCTGCAAGAGGTCGCGATCGAAGCGATCAACTCGTGGCACACGCTGTCCGACGAGCAGAACGCGGGCGCGTGGCTCGTCACGCTCGCGAAGCGCAAGGTCGCGCGCATCCTGCGCGACCAGATCGGCGTCGCGGCCCGCAACCCCAACCGCGAGCGCCACGTGCTGACGGACCTGCCGATCGCGGACCGGCGATCCGGCCCGGTCACCGCGGCGGACCGTCGTGATCGTTTGGAACTGCTCGGGCAGGCGTTGGAGCGCCTCCCCGACGACTACCGCGAAGTGATCCTGCTGACCAAGATCGAGGGCTTGCCGGCCAAGGAAGTCGGCGTGCGCATGGAGCGCTCCGAGAACGCCGTGAACTTGCTCCTCAGTCGCGCGCTGAAGCGCCTCGCGGAGGAGCTGAAGCTGTGAGCGAGAACGTTCCCGGCGATGCGCGCGCAGCGCACGGCGAGGAGCACGGGCGCATCGAGGAGACGAAGCGCCTCGACGAGCCCGCGGCCGCGCCTGGCGCAGCTGACGGCCGCATGGCGGACCTGCTCGCGTCGGGCCGTTCGTCCGGCGAGCTGCGCAAGCAGTTGGAGCAGACCGCGACGCCGGAGGACGAGGACCTGTTGAGCCGCCTCAACGCGCTCGACTTCGTGAACGGAATCGTCGGCGACGCGCCCGACATGCCGGAGCGGCTCGGCGACTACCGCATCACGGGCCTGCTCGGCCGCGGCGGCATGGGCACGGTCTACCTCGCGTGGCAGGAAGAGCTCGAACGCGAAGTCGCGCTGAAGGTGCTCGCGCAGTCGTGGTCGTCGGATCCGACGATGCGCCAGCGCTTCCGCGCCGAGGCGCGCGCGACCGCTGCGTTGCACCACCGCCACATCGTCCCGATCTACGGCTACGGCGAGTCGCAGGGGCGCCTCTACTTCGCGATGGAACGCGTCGACGGCCTCAGCCTCGACAAGCACATCGCCGCGGCGCAGCGCCACCAGAAGCCGCCGTTCGATCCGCTCGACGCGGCGCGCAAGTTCGCCGGTGTCGCCGACGCGCTCGGGCTCGCGCATCGCCGTCGCTTGCTGCACCGCGACGTGAAGCCCGGCAACATCCTCGTCGCCGCGGACGGCACGTTCGCGCTCACGGACTTCGGCCTCGCGAAGGCGCTCGACGCGAACTCGTTGCGCCTCACGTCGAAGAGCGGCGGGTTCCTCGGCACGCTCCACTACAGCTCGCCGGAGCAGGCGATGGGGCGCGAGCTCACGCCGGCGAGCGATCTCTACTCGCTGGGCGTGACGATCTTCGAGTCCGTCGCGGGCGAGTTGCCGCTCACGGGCAAGACGACGGAGAACGTGCTGCACCAGGTGCTCTACGGCACGCCGCGACGTTTGCGCGACGTGTTGCCGAAGGCGCCGCGCGACCTCGACGCAGTGCTCGAGAAGTTGCTGCGCCGCGAGCCAGGCGATCGCTACCAAGACGGCGAAGAGCTCGCGCGCGACCTGCAGCGCATCGCCGACGGCGAGCCTGTGCACATCCGGCGCCTGCCGATCGCAGTGCGCATCGCGCGTCGCATCCGCAAGAACCCGGTGCTCTCGGGCGCGATCTTCGCGGCGGCGCTGTTGTTCGTCGTGACGTTCACGCTGCTCTCGGTGTTGCGCCAGGAGAAGGGGCAGAGCCGGATCTCGCGCCACCAGAACAACCTTGTCGCCGCCGCCAACGTCGTGCGCGCGGAGATGGGGCGGCCGTGGGGGCCGTCGCCGATCCTGGAGTGCCTGGCAGGTGGCGGATCGCCGCCCGAGGCTGCCGCGAACGGCGCCGCGCTCGATGCGATTGCGCGCACGGTGCAAGAGGCGCCCGACGACAAGATGGCGCCGAAGATGCTCGCGAGCTACCGCGACGATCCGTTGCCCGAGGCGAGCAAGCTGCTCGCGCGCGGCGCCGGGTTCGAGGCGCTCGCGCTCTACGACGCGGCGATCGCCGCCGAGTTGTCGGTGCGCGCGTTCGACGACCTCTCCGTCGACCTTCGGCTCTACTCGCTCTACCTCGGGCGCGCGTGCGCGAACCTGACTGCGTCCGTGATGCGTCCGGTGGACGCGCGACGCGACCTCGACCTCGCGTCGTTCTTGCGGCCCGGCGCCGCGTTCCCGCGCGCGCTCGCGGTCGTTCTGCGCATTGCCGAGGCAGAGGATCGCATCACTGCGGTCGACGTCGTCGCGAAGGACCTCGACAACGCTGGCGCGGAGCGGCGCGCAGTCGTGGGCCGCTTGCTGTGGGCGATGGCCGGCCTGCGGCCAGCGTCGGACGCCAACCTGATGCCGTTCCCGTTGACGTGGCGCGAACGCATGCGGATCCAGGAGGTCGCGCAGTCGTGTGCCGACGCGCCTGCGCCACCCGAAGGGTTGGCTGCGTTCGGTCAGCCGACCGGCTTCGCGCGCGATCTGCATCAGCTCACGGTGTTCGTGCTCGCCAACCTCGGCGAAGCGGCTGCGCTCGCCGGCGTCGAAGGACGCATGCGTGAGCATGCGCAGTCGGCGCTGCATCCCGAGTCGTCGTTGCAGGGATACTTCGCCGCGATCCAGCTGCTCGAACGCCCGCGCTCCAACGCCGCGCTCGTCGACGGATTCGGCAAGCCGATCCCGCCGTCGTTGGAGTTGGCAGCGTGGCGCATCGTGCAGCGACTGCAGGCGCCGCGCGCGCAGCTGCAGCGCATGGAGCCCAGGTTCTTGCGCTTCGTCGAGGCGAACCGCGATGTGCAAGGCGTCGTGCCGGTCGCTGCCGAGCTCCTGCTCGCGGCGGGTTCGGATCGCGCGGCGGATTACGTGCGTCGCTGGCTCGCGGACGATCCGTCGGATCCGTTCGCGTTGCGGTGCCGCCTCACGCTCTCGTTGCAGAAGGGCGATGTCGCTGCGTCGCTCGACGATGCGATGGCGTTCGTGCAGCGCGCGCCCGTGCGCGCGGACGCGATCGAGACCGTGGCGCGGCTCTGCCGCGAGAACGTCGGCATCGCGCCGTTGTCGTCGCGCGACGAGATCGCGAGCCTTGGCGCGAAGTTCCAGGCGTTGAAGCGATGAAAGCGCGCAACTACGGAACCTGGTTCCTCGTCGGCATCCTCGCCGGCCTGCTCGTCGGCATCGTGAACACGACGATGCGATTGCTCGCGCCCGAAGACGGCGGCGCAGACGAAGCGATCGCCGATGCGCAGCCGGAGCAACCAGCGGATGCGAAGGCTGGCGGCAGTGCGCGCGGAGAGCCCGCGGATCTGTCGAAGCCGCTCGTGCCTGCGTCGCAAGCGCGCACGGCGTCTGCGTTCGGCGGCCTGGTGCTGCAGCCGAACGGACGGCCTGCCGCAGGCGCGACGGTCACGTTGTTCTCCCAGCAGTCTGCGTGGCCCGAGTGGCGGCGTGAGACGGTCGAGGCGGTGACCACGGGCGCGAACGGCATGTTCGCGTTCGCGTCGCCGTTGCAGCCGGGCCTGCTCGTCGGCTTCGAACATCCGGACTTCGCGGGGGACGTGCGCGAAGCGCCCGCGGTCACGAGCGAACTCGAACTGCAATTGCAGCCGGGCTTCTCGGTCGAAGGCGTGGTGACGAACGACGCAGGCCTGCCGGTCGGAAACGTGCGTGTGTCGCTGGAGTCGCCGCTCGCGGAAGAACGCGCGTTGCGCACCGAGATCACCGGCTCGTCGGGCCGCTTCCGCTTCCGCAACGTCGCGCCGGGCGCGTTGCGCGTCGTCGCGCGCCACGATCTGTGGCAGCCTGCGACGTTGCCGAACGTCGTCGTCGGCGAAGTGCTGCGTTCGCTCGAGTTGCGCTTCTCGCGGCCCGCGCTCGCGTTCGAAGGCCGCGTCGTGTCGGCCGCTTCGCAGGAGCCGGTGGCTGACGCGGTGGTGCTGGCGATGCCGCCGGTGCAGCGGCTCGGCCGCAACCAGCCTGCGACCGCGCGCAGCGGACCGGACGGCCGATTCCGCGTCGCGGGCCTCGCAAGCGGCGTGCATCGGTTCGAAGTGCGCCATCCGTCGTTCGGCATGGCGGCGCGGACCGTCGCCGTCGGCCCTGGCGCCGCACAGCTCGCGTTCGACTTGCCGCAGCGTGCGTCGGTGCGCGGCCGCATCGTCGGCGAAGGCGGCCCGGACCTCGCAGGCGCGTGGCTCGAACTGCGCAGCGCCGCCGACGAGTTGCTGCTCACGACGGTGCAGCAAGACGGGTCCTTCACGTTCGCGGGAACGGTCACTCCGGGTCTCGCATCGTTGTCGGTCGCGGACGGCAGGTTTGCGTTCGATTCCGGCGCGCGCGTCGTGCAGGTGAAGGTCGAGGAGTCGGCTGCCCCGCTCGAACTCCGTGCGATGCATCCGGCGGTCGTCGTCGGTCGCGTGGTCGACGAGGCCGGCGCGCCATTGCGTGGTGCGAACATCAAGGCGACCGAGGCGGGCATGCTGCTCGAGCGACTGTCGCGCGCAGGCAGCGCACTGCTCGATCGCGACATCGGCAAGCTCGGCGACCAGTTGACGCGTTCGACTGCAGGCGCGCCGCAGCCGCTGCTCGCGGTCACCGGCGACGACGGTGCGTTCCGCATCGCCGGCCTGCCGCCGGGCTCGACCACGTTGCGCGTCGAGCGGCCAGGCTTCGGCAGCAAGTTGATCGAGGCGACCGTTCCGACGTGCGGCGAGACGGCATCGGTCGAGGACGTCGCGATGCCCGTCGGGTGTTCGATCTCCGGCCGCGTGCGCCGCGGCGGCAGGCTCGTCGCCGGCGTGCAAGTGGGCGTCGTCGTCGAAGGCGTCGCCGTCACGTCGGTCACCGGACCGGACGGTCGCTACGAGCTCCGTTCGCTGCCGCCGGGCAACTACCGCGTCGCGGCGCGGTATGCGACGTTCCCGACGGTGCGCGCTCGCGACGCCGCGAACCTCGCGAGCGGCGGCGAGGCCACGATCGACCTGGATTTGCCGCAGGGCCGCACGATCCGCGGCGTCGTCACGGGAACCGACGGGCAACCGGTCGAAGGCGCGCTCGTGTTGTTGCGCGGCGAACAGGTCAACCCGGTCGTCACCGACAGCAACGGCGCGTTCGAGCTGGAAGCGCCCAATCGGGACGTCGCGCTCGTCGTCGGCCAGTTCGACCGCAGCTCGCGCCGCACCGTCGACGTCCCTGCGCGGCAATCGCGCGTGGAGATCCGCATCGACGCAGCGCGCACCGGCGCGATCACGGCCCGGATCGCGGGGCTGCCCGGTCGCGCGCCGCTGCCTGGCGTCTTGCTGCGCATCACGCGCATCGACAGCGAGTCGATGGTCTCGTCGCGTTGGTTCGACCTCGACGGCGGCGTGCTGCGCAATCCGCTGTTCCCGGCAGGAAGGTCGCGCGTCGTGTTCTGGTCCGAGGGCTATGCGCCCGTGGTGCGCGAGCTCAACGTCCGCGCCGGCGAAGATGCCGACCTCGGCGAGATCGTCATGGAGCCCGGCAGCGAACTGCGCGGCGTCGTGCGCGACGAGACGGGCGAGCCGGTTGCGGGCGCAGAGGTGTTCCTCGGCGACGAGTCGGACTTGTTCGAATACCAGTCGCCGTTGCGCACTGCGGAGGACGGGACGTTCCGCGTGCGCGGCGTGTCGTCCGCGGCGGCCAACTTGCTCGTGCGCGCGTCCGGCTTCGCCTACAGCTCGACTTCGCTGCGGTTGCCGGACGACGTGCTGGGCCTCGAGCCGCTCGTCGTCGAACTGGAGCGCGGATCGACGATCGAAGCGTTCGTGCGCGATCCCGACGCAGAAGGTTCGATGGTCGTGTTGCGCCGCGGGCTGCGCATCGTCGCCACCGCGGAGATCGACGAGAACGGCGTCGCCGTGTTCGCCAACCGGAGCCCCGGCGCCTACTCGCTGCAGCTCTACGGCGACGACCGCACGCGCGTGACGGCGCTCGTCACCGACTCCGGCGACACGGTTCGCGTGGATCTCTGACGCGGCATTGCGCGGTGCGCGACGGTCAGCGCGAGCTCTCTGCGGCAAGCCACTCGCGGAACGGCGTCGCGAACTCTTGCGGCTTCTTGCCCATCGCGCGCTCGAAAGCGGTCGTGCTCTCGCTGCGGCGGCTGCCGAGCGCGGAACGGATGTAGGCCAGGAAGCGATCGCGCAGGGGCGGAGTGGTGTCGCTGCGAAGCGCCCACAGCGTGAACGTCGTCGCGAGGGCCCAGTTGTTCTGCGTCGCGGCGTCGTCGAGCAGGTAGAAGCCGCCGAACATCGGTTGGTGCATCAGGCGCACGAGGTCGATCTCCCTCGTGAGCGCTTGCGCGGCCCAGAGGTCCTGCGCGCGCGCGGGGCCGGGCTCCGCCCAGCCCGCATCGCCCTGCATCGTCATCTCCATGGCCATCGACAGGCCGATCTCCAGCCACGCGCACACGCGATCGCGGTCGTCGCGCGAGTTCGTCTCGCCGATGAGCGTGCGGTAGAGCAGGCCGTGCGCGCCGGCGAAGAACAGGCGCTGCGGGCGCGCCTGCATCGGCGATGCGTAGAAGGTGCGGCTCACGTCGCCGTGCGGCTTCGGCTCGTGCCACGGCATCGGCCGGAAGCCCCACTTCTGGAAGCGGCTCGAGCTTGCGCGCATGTCGACGACGACGGGCTCCAACGCCTCGTCGAGTTGCAGCGCATCGCCGAACTCGGACATCCAGTGCACGCCCATGCGTTCGAGGTCGAGCAGCGCGTGCACGCCGCCGAGCAGGTTGCCGTCGATGCGCACCGTGAAGCGTTCGCCGGCGAGGACCATCGGGTCGTCCGCGAGCGCGTTCTGGAGCTGCTCCAGCGTCAGTTGCCTGCCTCGGTGCGGCCACAGCCAGACGCCCGCGCGCCGTTCGTGGCCGAGCGCCTCGTGGCCGAACGAGTCGTCGGAGCGGAGGCAGCTCTCCATCGCGTGCAGCCGCGCCATCCGTTCGAGCCCGTGCGAATCGGCCCACTCGAACAGCATTCGCTGCGCCGCGGGCTTGTCGTGCAGCTTCTGCCTGCGGCGGAAGAACTCGGCGAGACGCGAAGCGACGTCGTCGATCGAAGCGATCGACTCGCGTTCGACGCGCACGCGCTTGTTGCCCTGCAGCAACACGAGCGGCCCCTCGGCGAACGGATGCGCGATGCGGCCGCGGACCTCCTTGCCGTCCTTCTGCACGACGAGGTCGCGGAGGTCGTGTTCTTGCGCGGTGGCGTGCTGCGCGCCTGCGAGGAACGCGGCGGCGATCGCAGACGTCGTGAGCCACTGCATGCTCGCACGCGTCGTCATCGTCTCAGCGCGCCGCCAACAGGCGCGAGTAGTTGCGACGGGCGAGCGGCCCGGCGATCGCGAAGAGGAGTCCCGCGAAGCCGAACGCAACGAGAAGCATCGGCGGCAGCAGCGACGCGAGCGCGTCGCGGACTTCGTGGTCCGGGATGTTCTCGAAGCGGTCGAGGAGCCAGACCCATGCGAGGAAGCCGGGCGACACCGCGAGGTAGAACGAGAACACGAGCGTCAGCGATCCGACGATGCCTCGCGCGCCTTGCGTGAGCCGGCCGTCGCCTTCCTGGCGGACGAGCCACGGCCACGTGCCGACCACTGCGACGATCGCGAGCGCGATGACCGTGCCGGCGCTGGCGAAGCCGAGGAACGGCAGGATCGAGGACGTTCCCGCCTGCAGCCACCAGGAGCCTGCCCAGGCAGCGACCGCGATGGGCCACAGCATGAGCAAGCCGATGCTCTGCAGCTTGGCGCGCAACAGCGTCGCCGGGGCGATGGGGGACTGCAGGTACAGCGGCCACTGCGGTCCGTCCGTCGTGCACAGGCGGCCCATGTGCGTGTAGAGCAGCATGAGCGCGGCGAGGAACCACAGCGTGAGCATCGCTGCGCACTGGCGCGTCTCGGGCGGCATGCGGTCGCCGGCGAGGAAGCCGCCGACGAACGTGCCTTGCGCCGCGAACATGTGCACCATCGCGCCGACTAGCAGCATGTGCACGAGCGCTCCTGGCTGCTGGAACAGCAGCGCGAACTCCTTCTTGCGCAGCGCGGCGACCGCGCGGTGCGGCCAGCTCGAGCGGCGGCCGCGCGAGCTCGAGCGCGCGAGTTCGTGGTTCTGCACGGCTGCAGGATGCAGGGGAGCCACGGCAAAGAACGCGACGAGCATCGCGACGAGCGGCGCGAGCGCGGCGAGCCACGACGATGCGCTGGCGGCGCCCTCGGCGCATTCGGCGACGAGGCGTGCCGCCGCGGCCGTTCCGCGTCCCGCGTCCTGGCCGCGTTCCGCGCCGCGCGCGAGTTCGGTCGCGTTGTCGGCGCCGCCGTAGAAGACCTGCGCGAGCAGGAACACCGGGAACCCGAACGCCGACAGCGACGAGATCGCCGACAACGCCGCGCGCGCGACCGGGCCGCGCGACAGTCGCATCACCGCGATCTGCACGGCGAGCACGAAGCACAGCGGCGGTGCGACGACGGCGACGAGCGCGACAGCGGCGGCAGCCCACGCGATCGGTTTCGCGTCGGCCTGCAGCAGCAGATGCGCGAGCATCGGCGCGCACAGCGCGAACGCCCACAGCATCGAAGTGCCGAAGGCGCGCAGCAGGACCTGGGTCGCCGCGCGGCCTGCGCCCATCGGCGCGCTGCGCCAGAGCGCGAGCTCGGGCGCCTCGAACAGTTGCCGCTGCGCGAGCGCAAAGCCGATCCAGCCTGCGACCACCGGTCCAGCCGACAGCGCATTGCCGATCAGGTTCTGCATCGGCTGTCCGCCGTCGTCGACGATGCGCAGCAGGCGTTGGTTCTGCAGCGTCAGCGCGCCCATCATCCAGTGCATCGCTGCGAGGACGAGCGGCGGCAGGAAGCGCGAGACGAGCGAAGCTCGGCCGTCGGCGCGCAGCCCGTTCGCGAGCGATTGCAGGTCAGCGCGCAGCAGTCCCATCGCCGTCGCCGCCGGAGGTGAGCTTCAAGAACACGTCTTCGAGCGAACGCGCAGAGTGCTGCGCGCGCAGTTCCGCCGCCGTGCCTTCGGCGCGAAGCGAGCCGCGGTCCAGCACGCCGACGCGGGTGCAGATCTCCTCGGCGGCTTCGAGCACGTGGGTGCTGAACAGGATCGTCGTGCCGCGCTTGGACTCTTCGACCATCAGGTCCTTCAGCGCGCGCGCGCTGCGCGGATCGAGGCCCGTCGTCGGTTCGTCGAGCAGCAGCACGCGCGGGGCCGTCGTCAGGACGGCGGCGATGTGCGCCTTCTTGCGCGTGCCGTGCGAATAGCCGCGGCACAGTTCGTCCGCCGCGTCGTCCATGTGCAGTTGGTGGAACAGCCGTTCGCAACGTTCGTCGCGCGCGCGCTTGTCGACGCCCCAGAGGCTCGCGACGAGCGCGACATACTGCCGGCCCGTGAGATAGTCGTAGAGCGGGGGCGTGTCGGGCACGAGGCCGAGCACGCGCTTCACTTCGGAAGGGTTGTTGCCGTACTCGCGGCCGTCGATGCGCACCGTGCCTTCGCTCGGTTGCAGCAAGCCGGCGAGCATGCGGATCGTCGTCGTCTTGCCTGCGCCGTTGGGCCCGAGGAACCCGTAGATCTCGCCGGGCGCGATCGCGAGGTGGAGTCCGCGCACGGCCCACCTGGACGCGAACTGGCGGCCGAGGCCGACGGCCTCGATCGCAGGCGCCACCGTCGTCGCGTGGGCGCTCATCCCTCGAACACCGCGGTCACGGGCGCATGGTCGCTCGGCGTCTTGCGCGCGCGCATGTCGGTGTGCACGACGACGTCCGAGCACGTTGCTGCGAGCTTCTGCGTCGCGAACACGTAGTCGATGCGCAGGCCTTCGTTCTTCTGCGCGGGCCCCGAGCGATAGTCCCACCAAGTGTAGATGCCGCCTTCCTGCGTGCGGTTGCGCAGCACGTCCTGCAATCCGAACGACAGCACGGAGCGCAGCGCAGCGCGTTCTTCCTCGGAGCACAGGATCTTGTCGCGCCACGCATCGGGGTCGTGCACGTCGCGGTCGTCGGTCGTGATGTTGAAGTCGCCGACGAGCGCGATCTTCTCGTCCTTCGAGTAGCTCGAGTCGAGGAATGCGCGGAGCCGCCGCAGCCAGTCGAGCTTGTAGCGGTACTTCTCGCTGCCGACTTCCTGGCCGTTCGGCACGTAGAGGTCGAGCACCATCACGTCGTCGACGATGCAACCGAGCGCGCGCTTCTCCGCGTCCGGTCCGTCGCCAGGAAGGCCTTGCACGATGGCTTCGATGGGGCGCCGCGACAGGATCGCGAGCCCGTTGTAGCTCTTCTGACCGAACACCTCGAGGTTGTAGCCCTCGTCCTCCAGCGGCTCGCGCGGGAACTGGTCGTCGGTGACCTTGGTCTCCTGCAAGCACAGCACGTCTGGTTGCTGCTCGCGCAAGAAGTCGATCACGTGCGCGAGGCGCGCACGGATCCCGTTCACGTTCCAGGTGGTGAGCTTCATCGAGTGGCTGCGGCGCGGGATCCTACGCCGCGAACGGACGATCGCACTCGTCCGCTTCTCGATTGCCCCGCGTGCGCGCGCCTCGATCAGCCGCGGTGGGGTTGCGTGCCGTGCACGCTGGCGCGTCCGAGCTGCTTCACGCGCAGTTTGGAGATGCGAACGGAGGCGCCGGGGCTCAGCAGCACCGCGAAGGAGCCGTGGCGCTCGTCGTGCTGGATCGTCTGCTCGATGCGCTGGTCCGCGTCGCCCTTGATTGTCGCAGTGAAGCGATTGCCCACGACCGTCCACTCGACGAGCACGGGTTGCGATGCGCGCACAGGCATGCTGCCCTCGGAGCCGTCGCACGCGATCGACACGCAGCCGCCGCGGCGCGGGTCGAACTCTCGACGAGAACGGCAGAACAGAGCGATGCTGCCGCTGTCGAGCTGGACTTGCAGGGAGCCACGCGCCGCATACCAGTCGGGCCGCTTGCAGCTGACGATCGCCGGATGCGCATGCGTCCCGTCGGCGCAGCGCAGCAGCAAGGCGTCGTGATCCAGTTGCTTCGTGACCTCGGAGCCGCGGTTGGGCACCCAGTCGGAGTCCTGCGTGCCGGGCAGGAGGTCGGTCCACGTCGCCGCGTCGATCGACGCTTCCGTCGTCGCCGCGAGGAACGCGGCGTCGAAGCGCGGAGTCAGGGTGTGCACCCGCATGCGCCAACCCTGCTCGAGCACGCGGTCGCGGCCCGCGTGCGCGAGGTTGCAACTGGCCAGGTCTGCCGCCGCAGTGAGGTCGTCGAGCGCCGTCGCGGCCTCGCTCGAGGACGCGTGCGCGAGCAGCGCGTCGAACCAGCCAGCGTCTGCTCGTTCTTCGAGGCGGGCGAGCCGCTCTGCGACATCGGGTCCCGAGTCGTGCGCAATGGCCCTGAGCTTCTCGTGCATGCTTCGCCACAGGTCCATCGCGACGATGCCCGCGTCGAGTTGGCGTTCGGAGGCATCGAGCGTGTCGTGAACATGTCGTTGGCGGATGTCCGCCTCCACGATGCCGCGCGCGGTCTCCGCCATGCGCTGGATGGCGACGCGGTCTGGGTGGGATTCCCAACGCGCGCGCTTGTCGTCGATGCGGCGCAGAAGCGCTGCCGCGGCAATCGGGGTCAATGGCTCGACCGGCAGCAACTCGGCGCGTAGCGAGGCCTGTTCGGCCGCCATCGTCTCGTGCGCAACGCGTCGCGATTCGAGCTCGTGCATCCAGAGCGCCCCGATTGCGCCACCGAAGACGACGAAGGCGAGCAGGCACCATGCCCCGAGCCGGAATGCGGCCTTGTTCTTCGCATCCCGTTCGGCGCGCCATCGCTCGAGCAAGGCGTCGTGCTGAGGGTCGTGGATGTGCGGTCGGTGAGGACTCGGGGACGCTCGGTGTGCGGCGTGCGACATGATGGCCCTGATCGCGGAAGCGCCCGATCCAGCATCGGGCGCATGGCCGCGTGCACAGATTCGTAGTGCGCAGGCTGAGTCGAGCCCCTACGCATCCGGGTGGCCGTGCCGCGTGCATCGATGCGCAGTCGCATCGGGCGGAATGCGCAGATGGATCAGCGCGGCGGCGGGAGTCGGAGGCGTTGCCGGGCCACAGCGGCCAAGGCCGTCAGTTCTGCTCGCTGTGCCGTGGTTGCGTTTGCCGCCGTTCTCGTGACGAAGTGGTCGAATGCCGAGGCCGCGAATGCGTCGAGCGTCGGAGAGAGCGTCAAGGCGCGCGCGATCGCGGCCTCGGCTTGCTGCAGCGCCTCGATTGCGTCGGATGTGCCTTGCTCGATCTCGCGCATGGCCTGGGCGAGATCCTGCGCGGCGGATCGCAACTCCTCTGGTTGTTGCGTCGCCAGCTTCGCGATCGAAGTGGTTGCGTGCGCGTCGGTCGATGTCGACGAGCCGAACAGGAACACCGCGACTGCGAGCGCCGCGGCGCCGACGGCCACGAGGGCGCGCCGCCTCATCGAGCTGCGACGCTGCCGTGCCAGTTGCTCGTTGCGCACGCGCTGCAAGGCGCTGTGGCGCCGTTCCCAGTGCTCGAGCAATCGCGCGAGGCGGCCCGGCAACTCGCCGTCCTGGCCGAATCCGTCGCGCACGGCGTGCAGGTCCTTGAGCGCGCGCTCGGCCACGCGCAGCGCCTGCTCCGCCGAGGTTGCGCGGTCCGCGTCGGCCTCGTGTTGCTGCGCTTGCTCGTGCGCGAGGCGAAGGTCGACGTCGCGCAGGTCGCGCGCATAGAGCGCGCTGCGGTCCTTCTGCGCGTGCGCCGCGAGGAACGAGAGGCACTCGCGCAACTCGTGCAGCGTCGACTGGCGATCGCCGACCGAGCTGTGCGGATCGTCTTCGAGCGCCGCGTAGCGCGTCTGCAGCTCGTGGGTGCGCCGTTGCGCGTCCTCGAGTTCCTGCTTCCGGCGTCTCGCTTCGAGCAGTCGCTTGCGCAGCGTCTCCTCCTGTCGGTCTGCGAGCTCGGCGTCCGCAGCTTCGTGTTGCGCGGCGCGTTCCATGTCGAACAGGCCCGTGGTCCAGTGGCCGCGCGCCAACGCTTCCTCTGCGCCGCGAGCCAGCCGGTCGCGCGCCGCCTGCGCCTGTTCGATGCGGAGTCGCAGCGCTTCGATCCGGTCGAGCAGCGAACTGCGCGCGCGCTGCGGCCGGTCGACGAGCGCTTCCAGCGTGCGCAGCGCGTCGAGCCGCGCGAGCAGCATCTGCAGCGGACGCACGGGAACCGGTTCCTTCTGCAGCGTCTCGAAGCCGTCCTCGACGTTGCGCCAGGCTTCGTCGGTCACCGCGGCGAGCATGCGCGCAAGGCTCTCGCGCGCGGCCGCGACGCGAGTGCGCAACGAAGGGAACTCCTCGTCGAGGTTGTCGAGCGACATCGCGAGCGCGCGGATGCCGACGGCGCGGCTCCCGGCGTCGCCGTCGTGCGCGAGGCTCGCCGCGTCGGCGCATGCGGCGATCAGCGCGCGCAGCGGTCGCGGGTCCTCGGATGGCGCGAGCGGGAACAAGCGTTCCGCCTGCTCGCGCGATTGCGCGATGCGTTCGAGGTAGAAGGCGAGCCGATGCAGGCGGTCGCGATGGCGCGCAACGGCTTCGGAGGCGCCGCCGAACTGCGCGCTGATGCGTTCGATCACCGCGTTCGCTTCGTCGAGCGCGAAGTCCGCTTCTGCCGCGCGCAGCGATGCCATCGCCGCGCCGTGCTCGCGTTCGATTCCGTCGAGACGGTCGTGCTCGAGCCGCAAGAATGCGCGCGGAGCCCGGGACAACAACGACGGCATCGTTGCGGGTTCGCCTGGCAACGCGCACGACGGGCCCGGCAGGCTGGAGAACGAGTCGACGAGCCGATCGAGCGACGCAAGTCGCGCGCGCGCGGCGGCGAACTGTTCTTTGCGCACGAGCTCTGCGACGCCCGGCATCGAAGCCGCGAGCCGCGCGAGGCCTTCGCGCTTGCCTTCGCGCATCGCGGCGACGACGCCGTTGGCGCGCGGGAATCGGCGGGCTGCGGCCTGTGCGCGCCGAAGTCTCTCGGCGAGCTCCTCCGGCCCCATGCCGTCCGGGTGTCGCGTGTCCGCGAGCGCGGCTTCGAGCCATCGCGCGCGGGCGAGCAGCCGTCGCATCCTGCGTGCGAGAACGCGAAGTCGTTCGGATCCTTCGGTGTTCGCAGGCAGAGCTCGTTCGCATGCGTCGAGGTCGCCGCGAAGCAGCGCGTCGCGCGCGGGTTCCAACTCGTCGTGCGCGAGGCGCGTCGCGAGCTCTTCCAGCGCTTCGGCGACTGTTGCTGCCGACGGACGCGCTTGTGGCGACGCATGCATGCACGCGTCGACGAGCAGTCGCACTTCGTCCTGTTGTGCCTCGAGCGATGCGCGCTTGCGCGAAGGTTGCGTCCCCGTGAGCAGGAAGCACAGCGTGGCGCCGAGGCCGTAGACGTCGAACGCAGCGGCGAGCGGCGCCGGTGTCGCTGCCTCCGGCCCGGCGTAGCCCTGCGTACCGCAGCACGCGCCCGTTCGTGTCGGCCCTGCGTGCTCGAAGTCGAGCAACAGCGTCGTCGATTCCGTTCGCAGCAGGTTGCTCGGCTTGACGTCGCCGTGGCAGAGGCCGTGGGGGAGGTCTGCTGCGCGCATCGCGTGCATCGCCGCGAGCGTCTTGGCGACCGGCAGCAGCATCGCGCACGCACGCGCTGCGGGCATCGCGCCGTGCTCGGCGACGAGCCGGTCGAGGCTCGGCCCGTCGCAGAAGCGCGTCCGCACGAACGGCCGGCCCGTCGCGGCGTGGACTCCGCAGCCCAGCGATTCGGCGACGTCGAGGAACTTGCAGCGCAACGCCATCGCGTGCTCGCGTTCGGCGTCTGCAGGGCTCCCTCGCAGCAGGATCTTGACGGCCTCGAACGACCCCGACTCGCCGTCGCGGCGCTTCAGCACCGTGCGATCCTGGCTGCAGTGCAGCAGTTCGCCGTCGTGTTCCGGGCGGTTCGAGTTCATCGAGTGTCGGCGCGTCGACAGCGCCGCAGTCCGTCATCGTAGGTCCAGTTCGCAAAAGCAGGAACCCGTGGCCAGAGTGCGGGGATGCGCTCGCTCGGCGTCGCGCGCCGGCGTTCTGTCGCCCCGATGCCATGGGCGCACCGGAGCCTGTCGGCGACTTTCCGACGGCGCGGCTCCCCAAGTCTGTGATCGTCGACGAGAATCCGACACATGGCCGTCCACCTCGAAGTCACCGACCGTTCCGGGTTCCGCGAACTGCAGGTCGCTGCCGAGAGCTTCTGGCTCGGTGGTCCCAAGTCCGGCTGCGAGGTCGCGCTCGACCTGCCCGAAGTGCAGGGCCGCGTGCTCGAGGTCGCGGTCGATCCGCAGGGACGATTGCGCGTGCGCGCCGAGCCGGGGCTGCCGTTCCCGATCCGTTGCGCGACGGGCTCGGTCGGTTCGCGGTTCGAGCACTTCCTCGACGGCGACGTGCTCAACGTCGGGCCCGCGCTCGTGAAGTTGCGCTTCCTCGCCGAGGCCGGCGACGGGAAGGCGCAGGAACTCGACCCCGCGACGTTGGCGCTCGCGCCCGGGTCGCCGGTGGGCTCGTGGTACCAGACGTTCATGGAGATGGCCGACCATCTCGAAGGGCTGAAGGCCGCGGACCAGATGGCGCAGGCCGCGATGGCGGCGATCGTGCGCGCGACCGGCGCGGACCGCGTGCACGTGGCGCTCGTGGCGGACCACGACGGAACGGGCGACGCGTTCTATCTCACGCGGCCCGACGACGCGCGGCCGTTCCGCGTGAGCCGTTCGGTCGTCAATCAAGTGCGCGAGAGCGGGCGCGTCGTGCACGTTCCGCTCGCTGCAGCAGATCCGGTGATGCGGCAGTTCCAGAGCGTGCGCAGCGAAGGCATCAGCGCAGCGGTCGCGATGCCCGTGCAAGCGCTCGGCAAGACGCTCGGCGTGATGTATGCGGACTGCGTGCGCGACGGCGCGGTGCTGACCGCCGACGACTTGCAGCGCGTCGCGTTCGTGAGCCGCATGCTCGCGTCCGCGCTCGGCAACCGCGTGCTCGTGAAGCACCTGCTGCAGAACGCCGACTCGCAGAACGCGCCGCACCCCGCGCTGCAGACCAAGAGCCCCGCGTGCGCCGAGATGGTGCAGCGCTGCAAGCTCTACGCGCCCGCCGACTACACGGTGTTGCTGCGCGGCGAGACGGGCTCGGGCAAGGAAGTCGTCGCGCGCGCGATCCACGACCTGTCGCGACGCAGCAAGGGACCGTTCGTTCCTGTCAATTGCGCGGCAATCCCCGAGCAATTGATGGAGAGCATGTTGTTCGGCCACGAGAAGGGCTCGTTCACCGGCGCGGTGCACACGCGGCGCGGGCACTTCGAAGAAGCGCACGGCGGCACGATCCTGCTCGACGAGATCGGCGACATGGCGCTCGAGCTGCAGGCCAAGATCCTGCGCGTGCTGCAGGATCGCGTCGTGCAGCCGATCGGCGGCAAACGGCAGATCAAGGTCGATGTGCGCATCCTCGCGGCGACGCACCAGGACCTGGAGCAAATGGTGCGCGCGGGCCGCTTCCGCGAGGACTTGTACTATCGTTTGCGCGAGCTCGAGATCGTGCTGCCGCCGTTGCGCGAGCGCATGGAGGACCTCGAGATGCTGAGCCAGCGCTTCCTCGCCGAAGCCAAGGAAGAGCTCGGCCTCGCGCAGCCGCAGACGCTGCATCCCGACGCGTTCGCGCGGCTGTCGCGCCATCCGTTCCGCGGCAACATCCGCGAACTGCGCCACGTGCTGAAGGGCGCCGCATTGCGCGCAGCCGGCGGCACGATCCTCGTCGCGCATCTCGACCTCGACCGCAGCGATGTCCGCGCGCCCGGCGCCGAGCCCATCGAGCAGCCGTCGCCCACTGCGGGCCAGACGTGGAAGGAGAAGCTCGAGCTGCAGGAGAAGCAGGCATTGCAGCGCACGTTCGAGGCGGCCGGCGGCAACCTGACGAAGGCCGCGGAGATGTTCGGTGTGCCGCGCACGACGTATCGCGAGAAGCTCGTGCGGCACGGGTTGATCACGGAGTGACGAGTCTGCGCGCATGCGCGCCCTCTAGTCGTGGGTGCCCTTTGGTCATAGGTGCGCTGCCGCATACGCTCGTTCGCCCTCCGCGACGCGACTTCCCATGCGAACCCAACTGCTTGT
This sequence comes from uncultured Singulisphaera sp., assembly GCA_964514315.1. Classification (GTDB taxonomy): domain Bacteria; phylum Planctomycetota; class UBA1135; order UBA1135; family UBA2386; genus SXPK01. The sequence continues at coordinate 21,525 of CAZEQF010000016.1, forward strand.
TGCCTGCGTGAGCGCAGCGCTCGTGTCCGCCATTCCGTGGACGTCCGCGTCGCATGCCGCGAACCCGGACACGTCGTGGTTCCCCGGCGAATACGAGAGCCACGAGGCAGCGTGGTTGTCGTGGCCGGTCTACGAGAACCGCAAGGGCATGCCGTCGACCGACCCGATGCTGCAGATGATCCGCGGCATGCACGGGCACGTGCAGGTCAACCTGCTCGTGCAGGACGCCGCCGAGGAGAAGGCGGTGCGCGCGATGGCCAAGGAGCGCGAGGTCCCCTACGAGCACGTGCGGTTCTTCCACTGCAAGCACGGCGACATCTGGATCCGCGACATG
>CAZEQF010000017.1:0-21810 GCA_964514315.1 uncultured Singulisphaera sp.
CGGTTGCGGCCCCAATCGTACAGCCGCCATGTGATGTCGCTGTTCTGCTGCACCTCGAACACCACAGCGCCCGGGCCGATTGCGTGCACCGTGCCAGCAGGCACGTAGATGCAGTCGCCGACCTCGGGGCGGAACTTGAAGAGCAGGCGCTCGACCTCGGCCGTGTGCGCCACGGCCTCGAACTGCGCGCGCGTCACGCCCGGCTGGAAGCCACGCACGATGCGCGCATCCTCCAGCGTCTGCAGAACGAGCCACGCCTCCGTCTTGCCGCCGTCACCGTGCGCGGCAGCAGCTGCATCGTCCGGGTGCACCTGGACCGAGAGTTCCGTCTGCGCGTCGAGGAACTTGAAGAGCAGCGGGAAGCGTCCGCCGAATGCAGGCCGCACGTCGCGGCCGAGCAATCCGCGACGATCCAACTCCATCAACTCGCGCAGCGTGCCGCCGGATCGCAGGCTGCTGCCCGCCTCAGGTCGATCGAACAGCTCCCACGTCTCGCCGATCGGCTCGCCGTCCGGAGACCGGATCCCGAACATTCCATCGAGGTGATGGCCGCCCCAGACCTTGCTCTGCACGAGGCGATCGAGCAACACAGGCTTCAAGACAGTCGAGGACGAGGACATGCGAGTGGGTCTTTTCGGCTTCTAACCGATCGAAGCCTTCGCGCCGCGCCCCAAGAAGGTCCCTGTCACCCCGCAGCCGCAGTCCCCCCGCCCTTGGCATCGGCGGATCCGGGCCTCTGCCGGCTCGCCTTGACCTTGCGCACCAACGACCGCGCCTGCTCCAGGGTCGCAGAATCCCCCGCATCGCCGGACATCGCCGCGAGTTCGCGTTCGATCTGCGCGCCCGACAGGGCCTCCACCGCGGACCGCGTGCGCTCGGCCTTGCCCTTCTTGTCGATCTCCTTCTTCACGAGGAAGTGCCGGTCCGCGAACGCAGCAACCTGCGGCAAGTGCGTCACGATCACGACCTGATGGTGCGCGGCGACTTCGCCGAGCTTCTGGCCGACCTGCAGGCCGAGGCGGCCGCCGATCTCGGCGTCGATCTCGTCGAGCACGAGCAACGGCACGCGATCCTGGTCGGCGAGCGTCTTCTTGATCGCGAGCACGATGCGCGCGAGTTCGCCGCCCGACGCGGTCTCGCGCATCGAACGGAACGGCTCGCCGGGGTTGATGCGCACTTCGATGTCGACCGGAACGGGACCGTGCGGCGTCGCCGTCTCCAGCAGTGCGTCGTCGGCAAACTCCTCGGCCATCGCGACGCGGACCACGGTGTGCGGCATGCCGAGATGGACGAGTTCGCCCTGGATCTTCTGCACGAACGCGTCACCTGCCTTGCGCCGTGCGCGCAGCAGCTTGCGGCCGATGACCGCCGCCGCCGCGACCGCCTGGCGCAACGCCTGCGTGAGCGCCTCGGGATCGCTCGTCTCGCCGAGCCGCTGCAGTTCAGCAGTCGTCTCCGCGAGCGTGCGGCGGAAGTCCGCCTCCGTGGGGCCGAAACGCTTCAACGCCGTCTGGATCGCGTCGAGCCGCGCTTCGACTTCGTGCAGGCGCGCGGGATCGAGGTCGAGGCGCGCGAGGCCGGACTGCACGTTTCGGCACACGTTCGCGACCATGTCCTCCGCGGACGAGAGCTCCTCGGCCGCCTCTTCGAGCCTGCGGTCGACCTCCGCCGCGTCGCGCACCTGCCGCGACGCCTGCGCGAGCTGGTCGGACGCGCACGACTCCTCGTCCTGCAGCACACGCAACGCGGTCTGCAAGCACTGCCGGACGCTGTCGAGGTTGGAGAGCACCTGATGCTCCTGCTCCAACTCGGCCAACTCGCCTTCGCCGAGTTGCAGCTCCTGCATCTGCTGCTGCTGGAACCGCAAGAACTCGGCGCGCTGCTTCTGCTGCGCCGCGCCCTTCGTCGCCTCCTGCAACGTCGCATGCGCGCGCCGCGCCGCGCCGAGCGCATCGACGAACTGCAGTCGCACCTGCGACGTGCCCGCGAAGGCATCGAGCGTCTCGCACTGGATCTCGGGGCGCATCAGCGCGCGCGAGTCGCCCTGGCCGTGGATCTCGACGAGGTGCTCGCCCAGCGTGCGCAACGCCGTCAGGGTCGCCGGCCTTCCGCCGATGCGGCAACGGCTCTTGCCGTGCGCGTCGACGATGCGCGTCACGAGCAGCAGGTCGTCGTCGACCGCGCCGCCGCAGAGATCGTCGACGAGCGCCGCGACCGCGCGCGAACGTTCGCCGCCGCCGAGCCGGAACTCGCCGTCGACCTGCATCTCGTCGGCGCCGCTGCGAACGAGGCCAGCCGGGGCCTTCTCGCCGCGCAGGAGCTTGAGCGCCGCGATCAGCAGCGACTTGCCGCCGCCGGTTTCGCCAGAGATCACGTTGAGGCCGCCGTCGAGGACGAGCTCGGCCGACTCGATGAGGGCCAGGTTGCGGACGTGGAGGGTATGGAGCATGGGGAAAGGCCCTAACATATCCCGAACCTCGGGGCCGAATGCAACCTTGCGCCGGTGCTGACCAGGGCCGAGGCGCGGCGCACGAGGCGCCGCGCGCGAGGCTTGGGCCCCAACAAGGAGTGCGCAGGCGGGGGAAGGCCCCCGTGAACTCGGCCCGCCGAGCACGCCCGGAGACGACCGCTACGCCGCCGGGCCTGCGCGGTGGCGATCGCGCGTCACTTCGGACCTGCTGGCGGCTCGGTCGGCAGGTTCTGCTGCGGCTCGGCCGGTGCACTTGGCTGCGGCTCGGCCGGTTCGCCGACGGGCGGACTGTCCCATCGGCTGTCGAGGACGCGCGGTGCGATCTTGTGGCCGAGCTCCTGCTCGAGGCGCACGCGGTCGCGCAGCTCTGCCATCTGCCGGCGGATCTTCAGCCGACGACGCGGCTCGGCCCACGCCCCCTCTTCGTCCAACTGCTCGGCGGTCGGCGCGCCGTCGAGAGGCGCGATGGTCCGCGGCGGCGGCGGCAGCGGCTCACGGAAGTGGATCACGATCGCGGGTCCGCCATTGAGGTAGTGGTTTGCGGGGAGAGGCCGGTGGCCGAGGTAGACCATGGTGTCGTCCTTGTGGTGTCGGCACGGGTCGATGCGACCCGCGCAACATGCGTTGCACAGCACCCGGCGCGGCGACTGCCGCAGGAGCCTTCGTTCGCCGAGCATGAAGTGCTCGCGCGCATCGACCCGGCGACACAGCCGAGTCCGACCACCTTGCCGCTCCTCGGCAGGTTGGCCGCCCCGCGGTTGCCCGCGGAGCTGTCCTGATGCACGGACGACTATCGGCAGGAATCGCGTGAGCGCCAGAGCCTGGCACGCGGCAAGTGTGTCATGCGGCGACACCACGCAGGCGACGGGCAACCGAGACGCGATGCCTTCGCAACGGTCCTCGCTAGGATGCGCGTCTCACGCGTCCGTAGCTCAATTGGATAGAGCTCCAGACTTCGGATCTGGAGGTTGCAGGTTCAAGTCCTGCCGGGCGTGCCAGTCCTTGCGCCCGAATCGACCACGAAGCAGGACTGTGGCGTCCGCCATGGGAAGAACGGCACCCTTCGTGCCGCCCTCCGGCCACAGGGTTCGAGGAAAGCCACTCAGTAGTGGTAGAGCAGCCAGTAGATCGCGACGCCCGTGATCGACACGTAGAGCCAGATCGGCGCGGTGACCTTCGCCCACTTCTTGTGCTGTTCGCGGCGATCCTTCACGCCGAGATAGATCGTGCGAAGGATCAGCGGCACCTGCACTGCGGCGAGCACGACGTGCGAGGCGAGCAGGACGAGATACGCCGTCTTCGCGTTGCCTTCGCCGCGGAACTTCACGGGCTCGCACGTCAGGTGGTAGACGACGTAGCAGCACAAGAACAGCGCCGACGCGCCGGTCGCCGCATACATGAGCTTCTTGTGCAGCTCGATCTTGCCGCGCTTGACCGCGACGAGGCCGCTCACGATCAGCACGGTCGCGATCGCATTGAGCGTCGCGTCGACGTCGGCAAGGAAGCGGAAGTCCATGGCCATGGTGCGTTGCGCGGCGGCTGGGCAGTCGGGTCAGAGCGGGTAGCCAGGGTCCTGGCGATCGAGCACGAGCACCGTCAGCAACAACGGCAGGTAGACGAGCGACACGAGGAACGTGAGCCGCATCGCCGACTCCCAGCGCGTGATCGCAGCCGTGATCGCCGGCACGAAGAACATCGCGTCGAGCAGGATCGCGGTCGCGAGATAGACCTCGCCCGCCATGCGGAACTGGAACGGCAACAAGCTCGCGATGCCGAGGCCCGCGACGTAGAGCAGCATCGTCGAGCGCGTGCTGGACCCGTCGGGGTTCACGACCGGCAGCATGCGCATGCCGGCGCGCGCGTAGTCGTGCCGATAGCGCCATGCGATCGCGAGGAAGTGCGGGATCTGCCAGCAGAACAGGATCGCGAACAGGATCACCGCGCCGAACCCGATGCGATCGGTCACCGCCGCATAGCCGACGACCGGCGGCAACGCGCCGGGGATCGCGCCCACGAGCGTGTTGAGCGGCGTGCGCACCTTCATCGGCGTGTAGACGAGCACGTAGCTGAACAGGATCGCGAAGCACGTGATCGCCGCGGTCAGCGAGCTCCAGAGCAGCAACACGCCTTCACCGGCGATCGCGGTGACGATGCCGAACGTGAGCACCTGCTTGGGTTGCAGACGGCCCGACGGCAGCGGCCGCGTCTGCGTGCGGTGCATCAACTTGTCGAGCTCGCGCTCGCGATACATGTTGAGCGCGGCGGACGCGGCGGCGACGAGGAACGTGCCGAGCGTCGTCGCGACGACGATGCCGAGCGGCGGCACGTCGTGCGGCGTCCAACCGAGGAAGCAGCCGGCCACCACGGCGAAGACCGCCATCGCCGACAGCCGCGGCTTGCCGAGTTCGAGATAGGCGCGGAAGCCGCTGCCTTGCGGCGCGTCCTGGCCCTGCGTCAACACAACGGGATCAGACACGCGCAGCCTCGGGTCGCACCGCGCCACGGAAGACGTGCGCCGCGAGCAACGTCGCGGTCACGGTGAGCAGCGAGCCGGTGAGCACGTGCGAGCTGATGAGCGCCGCGCGCCAGAGGTGCTCGACGTTCTTGGGGTCCTTGCCCGTGCGCACGAGCAACGCGACGAAGCCCAGCACGAGCTGCACGACGAGCAGCCACAACAGGACCTTCGCGAGAGTCTGGATGCCTGGCACAGAGCCCAGCTTGCCGGCGGCGAGGCCGGAAGCGACGAGCACGATCAGGAACACGACCAACGCGTTGCCGACGTGCCCCCACAACGCGTGCGCGCTGCCGGAATGGCGCGCGATCGCGCCGATGTAGGTCTGCAGCACGAGCGCGACGGCCGCGACGACCGTCATCTTGCGCGCCGAACCAGCCGAGGGATGCGGCGTCGGGACCGTTGCGGCCCAGCGAGCCGAGAGCCGGTAGGCCGCGATCGCGAAGGTCGCGATCGTGATCTGCGCCAGCGTTCCGTGCAGACTCGAGATCGGCACGGGCGTGTTGTTGAGGACGCCGATGCCACCGATCACGCCTTGAACGATGATCAACGCGAGCCCGAGCAGCGCCATGCGCCCGCCCGGCGACGACAGCGACTTGCACCGCCACAGGTGGACGACGAGCGTCAGCGACAACAGGCCGGCGATCGCGCCCGCGATGCGATGGAAGTGCTCGAAGAAGCCCGGCAGCGTCGTGTAGCTGCTTTCGGGCAGCCACTGGCCGTCCGCTTTCGGCCAATCGGCATAGGCCATGCCCGAGCCCGTGCTCGTGACCATGGCGCCCTTCAGGATCACGACGATCGTCCAGCAGACGAGCGCGACGGCGAGCACGAAGGGTCCACGGCCCGGCGCGGCGGCAAGGCGAGCAGGATCGGCTGGGGACGAATGGACGCTGGTCGCGGTCATCAGGGTGCGGGGGCGCACGCGGCGACTTCGCCGGCACCCAGGGGCGGATGCAACGGCTTCCGTGGGGCCCACGGCGACGCAGCGGGCCGAACAGAATGCCGTCCGCGTCCGGCTTTTTCACCGAGGAGGGGCAGGAAGCGGGAACGACCCCCGAACCCGGCGTCCCTCCGGCCGCGACAGCCACGCATTCCCGCGGTGGTCCGGAAACGCAAAGAGCGCCTGCTGCCGGAATCCGGCGGCGGCGCTCCTTGAAGCTGGTCCGACCCGAAGGATCAGCGGACGGTCTGGCCCGTCGTGTCCGTCGTGGTGTTCGTCGGCGTCGTCGTGGTGTTCGTCGGCGTCGTCGTCGTGTTCGGCGTCGTGTTGTCGAACGCTTCCCACATCGGGCGCTCCGAGTCCTTCAGGCCGCCGTTGTTGACCACGCGGTCGAGCTCGACGCTCGGGCTCGCGGTCGCGTTGGCGAGCAGGTCGTTGAGCTCGAGGTCGTTCGTGGTCGTCAGGCTCTTCGCCATCTCGAGGTAGGTCTGGGCCTGCTGGGTCTCGCCGATGCGCAGGTGGCAGACGCCGAGGTTCTTGTAGGCCGCGGTCTTCAGGGTCGCGGGCACCGAGCCGTTCGGCGCGAGCGTGAGCTCGGCGATCGCGCGCTGCCAGCGGCGCTCGGTCATGAGCTGCTCGCCGCGATACATGTGCGCGAGGCTCGCCGAGTTGACCTGGTCGCTCAGCTTCGTGAACGTCGTGACCTCGATGAAGGGCATCGACTGGAACGTGTTGCGCACGACGCCCGTGACCGACAGGCGGTCGTAGGTCGACAGGCTGTAGACCTGCTGCAGCTGCTCACCCGCCTTCGCGTAGAAGAGGTTGCCGAACACGTCTTCGTACGACGTGCGCTGCCACAGCGGCTGCTCGTCAGCCCACGCGTAGAAGTTCGCGAACTCCACAGGGGTGAACCGCGTGAAGAACGGGTTGCTGATCTTGCCGAGCGACGCGAACTGCACGGTGAACTGCACCGTCACGTTCGTGTAGGCATCGGGCGTCTTGCGGATGTTCGTCAGCGTGGTGACGACAGGAGTATCGACCTGGGTTTCGTGGTCCTGGGCCGGCAGAACGGCGCAAAGGACGAGCGTGGCGAGCAGCGACGTCTTCATGGGTTTTGACTCGGTTTCGGGTTCGTGTCAGAGCTCAGTCTGTTAGTCGCTCCATCAGTCGACGCAGGGCCTTTTCCAGCAACTCGTCCGGCACCTCCTCGCCCGATCGAACGAGTTCTCGCAGGAGCCGCATGCGTTCCGGCTTCGGAACATTGCGGTTCATCAATTCCTGCACGACCTGCTCGACAGAGGCAGAAGGTTGCTTGGACAAAGCTGTATGGACCCGGTTGCGACAGAGCGATGGGGGCTGAGCCCCCGACGAGCCTTCTTCGGCGTTTGCTGCCGCGCGCCTTGACTGCGTTCGGCACGCCTCCGTCCGAATCCTCGCCAGCGCCGTTCGCGCAACTGCGCCGCGTGCGCCCGACGGCATGGCCGGATGCGGGCTGCCGTCAAGCAATGCTGCGTTCGCGCTCGATGTGTTGCGCAATCCAACGCCGACGCTGCACATGCCGACGATTCGTACGACTTCCCTGGTTGCGCTCGCCCTCACTGCCGCCTTTGTCGACACCGCTGCAGGCCAGAACGTGATCCTCAGCGAGTTCGGGCAGGACGCGAACGGCAGCTGGATCGAGGTGCACAATCGCGGCGCCACGCCAGCGGACATCTCGCCGTGGTCCATCTATCTCGCGACACCGACGCCCAACGCGCCGCGGACCTATTGGTGGGGCTTCCGCCCCAACACGGTGATCGCGCCGGGCGGCTATCTGATCGTGCGTTGGATGCAGCCGATCCCTTCGACGCCCGTCGCGGGCGAAGTCGCGACCGGCAACACGGTGCCCTACTTCTTGTTCGGCCTCGGCGCAGAAGCTGTGCCCGAGACCCAAGGCGCGCTCGCGCTGTTCCGCACGCAGACCAGTTCTCTCGTGAGCAATGCGGCGGTGATCGCCGACTGGGTCAGCTGGGGCGGAACGGGACTCTCGCGCGAGAACCTCGCGATCCAGAACGGCGTGTGGCGCACGGGAGCAACGGCACCGGCGCGCGCTCCTGGCCATTCGCTCGCGCGGCATCCGGGCACTTCCTGGAGCACACAGCCGGAACTCGCGTGGTTCCTCGACGACACGCCGACTCCCGGTGGCGCCAACGTGGGCAGCGCTTCGGTCGTCACCGTCGGCGGCGCGTGCGCGCCGTTCGGCCACTCGTTGCTCGGCGCGCCGACGCTCGCTGCGACGTCGATGCCGGTGCTCGGCAACACGTCGTTCGGCGTGACGATCGACAACACCACGGGCGTCTACGCGGAGTGGTGCATCCTCGCGATGGCGGCCAACACGATGCCATTCGGAAGGTCCGACCTGCTGCCGCCCACCGCCGGCGCCGACTCGTGCTTCGTGCTCGTCGACCCCTTCACGATGTTCGGCACGATGTGGTCGCGCACCGGCATGATGCGCACCACGATGCCGATGCCGCTGCAGGGCATGCCTGCGGGCCTCGCAGGCCAGTCGTTCTCGCTGCAAGCGATCGTGCTCGACCTCAGCCCCAACGCGTGGCCGCCCTACAAGGGCCTGACCAACGCGCTCGACATCACGATCGGCAACTGACGGTCACTCGGCGGCGTCGCCGCCACCACCGTCGTCGCTGCCGACCTGCGCGTCACTGACCTGCGCATCGCCGACTTCGGTCTCGCCACCGCCCTCGCGCAGCGCAGCGCGCTCGCGCCGGCGCAGCACGCGCTCAGGCACCTCGCCCTTGCGCCAGACGAACGCAATCGCGCTGCCGCCCCATTGGCGCAGGTCGACCGCAAGGTCGTCGTCGAAGTCGTCTTCTTCGAGCACGCCGGCTTCGAAGTGGAACACGAGGCAACCGCCGGGAGCGAGCCGGTGCGCGAGCTGCCGCGCGCGGTAGATCGACTTGACCGGGTCCTCTTCGACGAGCGCGTAGGGCGGGTCGAGGAAGATCACGTTGGGCGCAGGCTGCCCGTCGCCGAGAGCCGGCGGCTCCCACGCGTCGCCGCGCGAGACCACGCTGCGGCTGACCGCGTCGTCGCCGAGCATCTGCAGGTTGCCGCGCAGGATCTCGAGCGCCTTGTTGTTCTTCTCGAGGAACACGACCTGCCGCGCGCCGCGCGACAGCGACTCGATGCCCGTGGCGCCCGTTCCGGCGAAGTGGTCCCACACCACGGCATCCTCGATCTGCTCGCCGAGGATGTTGAAGATCGCCGCCTTGACTTGGCCCAGCAGCGGCCGGGTGCCGAGTCCGCGCACGCTCTTGAGGACGCGACTGCCGTAGACGCCGGCGATGATCCTGAGGCTCATGAAGGGCTCCGCGCAGCGACACGCCGCGATGGCGCAGTATCCTGTCGCCCAGGCTCGAACGGCGCAACAACGCGGAATGCGCCAGAACGGCCGTCGCCGCCGCCGATCTCCCCTTTCCCGTGCCTCCACGCGAACCACTCCTGGCCCTGCGCATCGGCGAGCTCACGTTCGCCCTCGAGCCGGGCAGGACCTACCGCATCGGCAACGCGGAGCACTGCGACGTGCTCGTCGACTGCGCCGACGAGGTCGCGCTCGTGGTCGAGGCGTTCTCGGACCACGCGCGCATCGCACAGCCTGCGAGCGGCGCGCTGACGGTCTTGCGGCGCAGCGGCGCAGCGCGCCTCTCGGGCATCGAATGCGCAGTCGTGGCCGACGATGGCGCGGCGGTGCTGTTGCCCGACCCCCTGCTGCGCAAGACCGCTGCGGTCCGCGCGACGCAGCACGCGGCGCCTGCCGCGGTCGCAGGCACCGTCGCCGTCGCCATTCCGACGAACGTCCGCGGCCTCGCGCCGGAAGCGACGTTCGCCGACATGGTCGCCGAAGAACTGCGCCGCGCGCCGTGGTTCGCGATCTCGCTCGTGCTGCACGGCGTCGCATTCGCGATCGCGTGGGTCGTGCTCGACGCATTGCCGAAGCCCAAGGAACCGCCGCCGCGCTACAGCTTCGAGATCGCGATCGCGCCCGAGGAATCGGCGCCCCCGCCGCCCGCGGAAATCCCCGTCGTGCCCGAGACCATCGACGAAACGGACCCCGAGCCGGCGATCGAGAAGCCCGGCGGAACGGAGCCGAACGACACTGCTGCCGACGACGGCGCGCGCGAGCCGCAGCCCGACCTGCTGGTGCGCATCGGCAGCGCGCGCGTGCCCACGCTGCGGCGCGCGGACGGCGCAGGAGTCGGCGCAGGAACAGGATCCGGATCGGGAATCGGCGACGGCAACGGCGACGTGCTCGGCGGCGGCGCCGGCACAGCCGCGTTCCGCAAGACGGTCACCGAACTGCGCAAGACGGGCCTCGAGATCGTGTTCGTGTTCGACAGCACGGGCTCGATGGGCTCCAGCATCCGCGCCACCAAGGACGGCATCGCGCAGATGCTCGACGTGCTGCGCGCGCTGGTGCCCGATGCGCGCTTCTCGCTCGTCACCTACCGCGACAAGGGCCCGGGCGAGGACTACCTCGTGCGCTCGCTGCCGCTCGACCGCGACTTCTACGCCGCGGTGAACTGGATGCAGAGCGTCGAGGCCGGAGGCGGCGGCGACACGCCAGAAGCCGTGCTCGCGGGCCTGCGCGAGTCGTTCCGCCAGGACTTCCGCCGCGGCGCGCGACGCGTGGTCGTCGTCGCCGGCGATGCGCCGCCGCACGACCGCGACCGGCAGTCGTTGCGCGAAGTGGTGCGACGCTTTGCCGCAGAACCCAACTCCGCCGTGCACACGCTGCTGACCGCCAACACCAACAGCAACGCGAAGGACGCGTTCGCCGAGATCGCAAAGGCCGGCCGCGGACTCTGCCTGCCGATCGAGGACCACGACCGCCTGCTGCGCCAGGTGCTCACGCTCGCGTTCGGCACGAACTACGAGAACGATCTCGACGCGGTGCAGCAGCGACTCGCCGCAGAACAGTCGTCGCCGCCGACGTGGGCGCGCGACCTCGCCCGGCGCGGCGGCCCGGAACTCACGGCAGCGCTGGCGCAGAACCCGGTCCCGTCGGCGCTGGTCCATGCGCTGCTGCGGCGCCCGTCGCGCGCGGCGTTGCTGGAGCTCGTCGCGACGCTGGCCGCGCCTGCACCGGGCAACGCACAGAGGCAGGCCGCGGCGCACGTCCTGCAGCAGAAGCTCGAACTGCGCGCATGCCCCATCGAGCCCGAGAACCCGCGTCCGATCTCTTCGTCGGCCGCCGCGGCGCTGCGCCAGCGCGTGCTCGCGTTGCCCGAATAGCGGCCTTGCGACGGCGAGGCCGTCGCCGCGCGTGCGGCGGCGCGCAATCGCCGCTTCGCGCCGCTGCCATCACGAGCCGCCGCCGCTACTGTGCGCGCGTGCCTGTGTTCGACGCGTTCCAACGCCCGCTGCGCAACCTGCGACTGTCCGTCACGGACCGCTGCAACCTCCGTTGCCAGTACTGCATGCCCGAGGACGAGTACTCGTGGCTGCCGCAATCCGGCGTGCTGACGTTCGAGGAGGCCGTGCGCCTGCTCTCGGTGTTCACGATGCTCGGCGTCGACAAGGTGCGGCTCACCGGCGGCGAACCGCTGCTGCGCCGCGACGTGGAGCAGTTCGTCGGCATGGTCGCGAAGCTGCCCGGCCTGCGCGAACTCGCGATGACGACGAACGGCGTGCTGCTCGCGGACAAGGCTGCGGCGCTGAAGGAGAACGGACTGCAGAGGCTGACCGTCAGCCTCGACACGCTCGATCCGGCGACGTTCCGCATGGTGTCGCGGCGCGACGACCTGCATCGCGTGCTCGTCGGCATCGATGCAGCGCGGCGCGAGGGCTTCGAGGACCTCAAGCTCGACACCGTCGTCATCGCGGGCGTCAACGACGGCGAAGTGACTTCGTTGCTGCGCTACGCGCTCGGCATCGGCGCCGAGATCCGCTTCATCGAGTACATGGACGTCGGCGGCGCGACGCACTGGCGCAAGGACGCGGTGGTCTCACGCGCGCAGATCCTCGCGACGATCGAGCGCGAGTTCGGCAAGGCCGAGCCGCTTGCGCGCGACAGCGCGCCCGCGGAGCGCTTCCGCCTGAAGGACGGCGCGACGTTCGGAGTGATCGCGTCGGTGACGCAACCGTTCTGCAAGACCTGCGACCGCAGCCGCCTCACCGCAGACGGCATGTGGCTCAAGTGCCTCTACGCGACGACGGGCACGAGCCTGCGCGACGTGTTGCGCAGCGGCGCCTCCGATGCGGCGATCGCTGCGCGCATCTGCGAGGAGTGGTCTTCGCGCCAGGATCGCGGCGCAGAACTGCGCGCGGCGATGCCCGACCGCCAACCGCTCGTCGCGCGCGACGAACTGAAGAAGACGCCGCACCTCGAGATGCACACGCGCGGCGGCTGACGCTGCCGTCACGCGCGCGCGTCGTCTCCGTTCGCGCGCAAGCGGTCCGCGAGCGCGTGGCAGCACAACACGCTGAGCACGATCCACGCGCCCGGGATCGCCCACAGGTGCCACACCCCGAGGTGGAGGTTGGCCTTGCCCTGCGCGAGCACGCTGCCCCACGAACCGCTCTGCGGCCCCGGCCCGACGCCGAGGAACGACAACGTCGACTCCGCGACGATCGCGCCGCCCATGCAGAATGCGGCGACGACCGCGACCTGGCCGCGCAACTGCGGCAACACGTGCCCGAAGAACAACCGAGCCCCGCGCACGCCGAGCTCGCGCGCGTTCTGCACGTATTCGCGTTCGCGCAGCGACAGCAACTCGCCGCGCACCACGCGCGCGAACGACGGCCACATCGCGAGCGCGAACGCGACGACGACTCCCGCCGGCGAGTTGCCGAAGCACGCGCCGACCGCGAGCAACAAGAGCAACGTGGGGAAGCAGACGAACACTTCGATCGCGCGCAGCACGATCGCATCGCAAACGCCGCGCATCGAACCCGCGATCGCGCCCAGCAGCGAGCCGACCACGGCGGCGAGCAGCACGCCGACGAGGCTTGCGCCGATCGTGGCGCGCGCGCCGCGCACCATGCGCGCGAGCACGTCGCGTCCCGTGTCGTCGCAACCGAACGGATGCGACAGCGACGGCGACGCGCAGACCCGTTCGAGGTCCGTCGCGTCGGCGTCCTGCCGCCACAACGGCCACATCGCGAAGTTCGCGTCCTTCTGCGTGCGCGACCATTCGGTCCACGTGGAGCCATCGCGCGCGCGCTGTGGCCCGCCTGCGATCTCGGCGAGCGCCGGAAACCTCCAGCCGTCGTCGAGCAACACGACCGGCGCATCGTTGGCGAGCGCGGGGCCGAACACCGTGACGAACAGCGTCACGAGCGCGAACCACACCGCCCATCCGCCGCGACGCGCGTTCATGCGTCGAGCCTCACGCGCGGATCGAGCACGCGATGCAGCAGGTCGGAGGCGACGAAGCCGAGCAACGTCGCCGTCGCGGTGAGCAACGTCGTCGCCATCACCATCGCGTGGTCGTTGCCGCGCACGGCCTCGAACGCGAGCCGTCCCATGCCGTCGATGGAGAACACTGTCTCCACGACGACCGAGCCAGCGACGAGCATCGGCAGCAAGCTGCCCGCCAGGGTCGCGAGCGGCGCCGACGCCACGCGCACGATGCGACGCGCGCGCTCCTGCGGCGTGAAGCCCCACGCGACGAGGTTGTCCGCGAACGGCGACTTCGCGGTGCGCGCGACGGATTCGCGCAAGAACCGCGCGACGAGGATCGCAGGACCGATCGCCATGACGCCGACTGGCAGCACGAAGTGCGCGACGGACTCGAGGCCACCCGTCGGCAGCCAGTCGAACACCGGGCCGCAGAACAGCAGCAGCGCGAGCGTGGCGACCAGCGCATCCGGCGCCGCGGCGAGCGCGAGCATCGCGCCGCCGAGCGCGCGGTCTTCGCGCGAGCCCGCGCGCATGCCGAGTCGAGCGCCGAGCGGGATGCCCGCTGCGAGCGCGACGCACAGCGACAGCGCGCCGAGCAACAACGACACCGGCACGGCGCGCGCGAGCCGCGCGCGGAACTCGGCCGGATCGTCGCCGGGCCCGCACATCCGGAACGTCACTGCCGCGGCGAGCCACTTCGCGTAGCGCTCGTGCACGGGCAACGGCTGCAGCGTCTTCTCGTCGACGAGCCCGTGGCGGATGCGCAACTTCGCGAGCGCAACGTCGCGGCTCACGAGCGAGAGATCCGGCGCGCCGGGCTCTTCGCTGCGGCGCGCGAGCTCCAACGACGCACGGTCGCTGGGCGCGAGATCGAGCACGCAGAACGTGACGAACGTGATGCCGAGCAGCGTCACCGCCGCCCACAGCAGCCGCCGCAGCAGCCAGCGCAGCATGGTCAGCGCGTCTCGTCCTCGGCCGCGGCTTCGCGCGCGTCGGCGACGCCGTCGAGGACCGCTGCCAGGATGCTGCCCTTCGTCTCCTCCCACGCAGCCCACGGCTCGCGGCCGCGCAGGTACTCCAACGTGAGGATGCCCTTGCCGAGCGTGCGCCCGACCCACGACCCGAGCGAGCCAGGCGTCGGGTTCATGTCGCCCGAGTCGCGCACGCGGTAGCCGCTGTGCTTGGCGAACAGTTCCGCCGCGCCGCGCGCCGGCCCGTCGAAGTTGATGAAGTGGTCGCCGTGCCAGCTGTGCGCGACGATCACGAGGTCGAACTGCTTCTGCAGCAAGAAGTCGTGCAGCGCGCGCGCCTCGGGCTGGCTCAGCGGCTTCATGCCGTAGCGACGCTCGGCCTGGAAGTTCTTCGACGGATAGTTGCGGTTGAGGTCGACGCCGTTGGCGTTGCTGCGCGTGTTCGCAGCCGAGCCATCGGGATTGACGTCTTCGAGGATCGTCAACGAGACGCGCTCCTTCGCGCCCGGCGTTGCAAGGAACGCCGCGGGCAGCTCGCGCGTGGCGACGCGGCCTTCGCGTTCGTCGCCGTGGATGCCGCCGATCCACAGCACGCGGCGCGGACCCGTGCCGAGCGTCGCGGCGCGGATCGGACGCCCCTTCACGCTGTGGCCGATCACGCGCCACGGCAACTCCACGCCCTTCGTCGACTCGGCCGAAGGCGCAGCGCCTGCGTTCGCCAAAGCAGCGGCGCGCCGCTTCTCCGAGTAGGTCGGGAAGCAGCCGACGAGCAGCGAAAGCGCCATGACGAGGCCGAAACGGAGGCGACGCATGCGCCGCAGGATAACGCGCTGCACCCGCGCCTTCCTTCCTTCCGATCCAGGGACATGACCACGCTGTTGCCGCCGCCGTCGAAGCCCATCGCGAACGCTCCGACCCCCGCGACGCGCAACGCCGCCTACGCAGCGATCGACCTCGCGGTCGACCGCACGGTCCACGCGGGCGCGCTGCTGGCCCGCGTCGCGTTCTACGGTTGCGCGACCGCCGCGATCCACGCCGCGCCGTTCGGGCCGAGCTTCTTGTTCGGCGCGTTGGTCGGCGACCTCGTCGGCTCGCTCACGCAAGTGAAGTCGAGGCTGCAAGCAGCGCCCGTGGCCGCAGTCGCAGAACTCGCGCTGCTGCTCGCGTTCACCGTCGTCGGCGCGACCCAGGTGGGCTGGCCCACGGACCCGGAAATGCGCTCGTTGCTGCTGCTCGCCGCGTTCGCCACCGCGTCCGCGCGGCTCGGCTGGGCGTTCGGCGGCCGCGACGACCGCGTGCTCTGAACGGGAGCTGCGCGCTTCAGGCGAACCCGAAGCGGCACGGGTCGTCGGGATCGATCACGAAGTTCTGGAACGCCGTGATCCACGCGCTGCCTTCGACCTCGGGGACGATCGCTTCGTAGGGACCGACCTTGGCCGTGCGCACCGCGCTCGCGAGGAAGCGCGTGCCGATCACGCTCTCCGACACGAACGGCTCGCCGACCGCGAGATCGCCCTTCGCGCACAGCACGGCGAGCTTCGCCGACGTTCCCGTCCCGCACGGCGAACGGTCGTAGGCAGAGCCTGGGCACAACGTCAGCGCGCGCGAACCCTGCAGGCCGCCGGTCTCGGACTCGTCGAGGTCGACGAACAACTTCACGTGGTCGATCACTTCTTCGACGCCGCGATCGGGGTGCACGCCGTAGATGCCGTTCTCCTGCAACGCGACGCGCACCGCGGTTGCAGCAGGCATGAGCACGGGCAGATGGTCGCGGTCGACGCACAAGCCGAACTGCCCCGCTTCGACGAACGCGAACCAGTTGCCGCCCCACGCGACGTCCACCGCGACCTTGCCGAAGTGCTCGACCTCGACGATCGCGCGCTGGCGATAGAGGAACGAAGGCACGTTGGAGATCACGACCGAACGGACCTTGCCGTTCTCGACGCGAACACGGCACGCGACCGTGCCGACCGGCGTGTCGAGGCGCACGAGCGTCTCGGGCTCCTGCATCGCGACCATTCCCGTCTGCACCGCGACTGTCGCCACGCCGATCGCGCCGTGGCCGCACATGCCGAGGTAGCCGACGTCGTTGGCGAAGACGACGCCGAGGTCGGCCTCGGGATCGCACGGCGGCAGCAAGAACGCGGCGACGATCGCATCGTGTCCGCGCGGCTCCAGGATCACTGCGCGCCGCAGCCAGTCGCACTCGCGTTCCATCGCCGCGCGCTTCTCCGCCATCGATGCGCCGCGCACGACCGGGATCCCGCCGGTCACGATGCGAGTCGGTTCGCCGGCGGTGTGGGAGTCGATCGCAGAGATCGCATTCGAGAACTGGAGCATGCGCGTCGCATCATGCCCGCATCGGGCGCGACGCGCACCCGACGCTTCAGTCCGCGTCGTCGCTGTTGCCGGCGAGCGACAACTCGCGGCGCATGCCTGCGGCGCGTTGCGCGTCCTCGCCCTTCGCCACCATCGTGACGAGCGGGATCTCCGGCGGCGCGTCGATGCGGATCGGCAAGAAGGTCACGCCGACGCCGCGGCTCACGTAGAGACGCGATTCGCCTTCGACGAACCAGCCTTGCTCGTAGCCGAACTTGCTGTGGTGCAGCGGCGCCTTGCCGTTCACGCGGATCTGGCCGCCGTGCGTGTGCCCCGACAACGTGAGGTCCACGTCGCTCGCGGCCGCTTCGAAGAAGTAGTCCGGGTGGTGCGACAGCAGGATCGTCGGCTCGCCATCGGCGCGGCCCGCGAGCGCGAGCCGGAGGTCGGGCTCGCCCTCCGTCAGGTCGTCGACGCCGCACAGCCAGAACGTCGAGCCGTTCCACGACAGGCGCACGCCTTCGTTGCACAGCACCTGCACGCCGTGCTCCACGAGGAACGAGCGCCACAGGCCGATGTCGGAGCCCCAGAACAAGTCGTGGTTGCCCGGCACCGCGAACATGCCGAGCGGCGGCGACAGTTCGCGCAAGCCGGCGCGCAGCAGCAGCAGTTCGCGTTCGCGCGTGTTGATCAGGTCGCCGCCGAACAGCACGAGGTCTGGCTTCTCGCTCGCGACGCGCGCGAAGATGCGGCGAAGGTCGCTCTCGTTCATGAAGCTGCCCGCGTGCAAGTCGGACAAGAACGCGATGCGCAAGCCGTGCAGTCCGCGCGAACGCTGTGCGAGCGGCAGTTCGAGCGGCGTGAACACGAGCGCGCGCTGGATGCGCATGTGCAGCCAACGGCCGATCGGCAGCATGTCGATCGCGCGATTGACCGCCGCGGTCGTCCACGACACGAGGCGGCGAAGGTGCGTGCGGCGGCCCGTCAGCAGGCCGACGGGCATCGGCACGCGGCGGCCCGCGGTCACCATCTCCGGGATCGCGTCCTTCACGACGGCGTCTCCTGCTGCAGCTCGCGGAGCCGGTTGAAGAGCGTGCGCACGCCGATGCCGAGGACTTCGGCCGTCTTCGTGCGGTTGCCGTTGTGACGCTGCAACGTGCGCAGCACGAGCTCGTCCGTCACTTCGTCGAGCCTGCGCCCGACGAGCGTTCCGATCGGGTCGCCAGCATCTGCGTCGCCGGCTTCGACGCCGGAGATCCCGACACGCGAGTCGCTCGCACTTGCCTGCGGCGCATCCGCGCCGTCGTGGCGCAGCCAGGAACGGAGCTGCGGCGCGTCGACGACTTCGCCTTCGGCGAGCAGCGACGCGCGCTGCAGCACGTTCTGCAGTTCGCGCACGTTGCCGGGCCAACGCCATTCGCGCAGCGCGTTCTCCGCGGCGCGCGTCAGCGCGAGGCCCTTGCGCAGGAAGCGCTTTGCCAACGGCACGATCTCCTCGGGGCGTTCGCGCAACGGCGGCAGCGTGATCGGCACGACGTCGAGCCGGTAGTAGAGGTCCTCGCGGAAGCGGCCTTGCTGCACGTCCTTCCACAGGTCGCGGTTGGTCGCGGCGACGACGCGGACGTCGACCTTCACGGTCTTCGTTCCGCCGACGCGCTGGAACTCGCCCTCCTGCAGCACGCGCAGCAGCTTGCTCTGCATCGCGGGCGTGGTCTCGCCGATCTCGTCGAGGAACAGCGTGCCGCCGTCCGCGAGCTCGAAGCGGCCTTCGCGCCTGCGACCTGCGCCGGTGAACGCGCCCTGTTCGTGGCCGAACAGCTCGCTCTCCATCAGCGCCTCGGGCAGCGCGGCGCAGTTGACCTTCACGAACGGCTTCTCGCGTCGATCGCTGCAGCGATGCAGCAGCGCGGCGACTCGCTCCTTGCCGGTGCCGCTCTCGCCGCGGATCAACACGGTCGCCTTGCTGCGCGCGATGCGTTCGACGAGCGCGACGACGGCTTGCGTCTTGGGCCCGGCGACCACCATGTCGTCGCCGACGCTCTCGGCGCGGAAGTAGCGGTTCTCGCGCAGCAGCCTGCGACGTTCGCGGATGCGCGCGGTCATCAACTCCAGGTCGTGGAGCGACGCAGGCTTCTCCAGGATGTCGTCGGCGCCGCCGCGCAACGCCTCGATCGCAGTGCCCATCGTGCCGTGCGCCGTGACGAGCACGACCGGACGATCGGGATCCTGCGCCTTGCTCGCGGCCAGCACCGCGTGGCCGTCCTGGTTCGGCATGCGCAGGTCGGTCACGACGAAGTCGAACGCTTGCTTGCGCATCGCGTCGATCGCCTGTTGCCCGTCGACGACGGCGTGCACCTCGAAGCCGAGCGTCGCGAGCGCTTCGGCGAGGAAGTCGCGCGACAGCGGCTCGTCGTCCGCGAGCAGGAGCGCTTCGCGGCTCATGCGTGGACCTCCGTGCGCAACGACTGCGACGCGACCTTGCCTTCGGCCTGCGATGCGACGAGCGGCAAGCGCACGCAGAAGCGCGCGCCCTTCTCGCCGGGGTTCGCCAGCGACAGCTCGCCGCCGAAGAACGACAGCACGCGCGATGCGAGCGGGAGCCCGAGCCCCGTGCCGCGATCCTTCGTCGACACGAACGGTTCGAACACGCGCGTCGCGAGTTCCTTCGGCACGCCGGGGCCGTCGTCCTCGACGGTGATCTCCAGTCGGCTGCCCGCTGCGCGTGCGACGACCTTGACGATGCCGTCTGCGCTGCCTGCCTCCAGGGCGTTGCGGAACAGCACCGCGAGCGCGCGCGTGAGCGCGGCGCCGTCGACGCGGAGTTGCGGTTCGCCCGACAGTTCGATGCGCGACGGCGACACGCCAGCGTGCGCGGCGGCCTCGGCCACGACGGCGGCGACGGTCGACAGCGGGCCTCTCGCGGACTGCGGCCGCGCGAACGCGAGCAGCGAACGCACGATCTCGTCGACTTGCTGCAGCCCTTCGCGAATGCGCTGCGCGTAGCGACGCGCGGCGTCGCCATCGGGCGCGCGCTCGAGCAACTCGGCAAACCCCATCGCTCCGTTGAGCGGGTTCTTGATCTCGTGCGCGACGCCGAGCGCGAGCTCCGAGAGTCCCGCGAGCTTGTCGAGTCGATGCACTTCGCGTTCGAGCTCCTTGATGCGCGAACGGTCCTCCAGCAACAGCAGGTCGCCGTCCGGCATCGGCGCGATGCGCACGCGGACGCCGCCGTCGCCGATCGCATGGTCGCCAGAGCCAGCGGCGAGCAAGTCGACGCGCACACGGTCGGCCAGCGCGCAGAGCCGCTGCGCCTCGCCGTTCGTGAACGTCGTGCTCCCGTCACGATGCCGCGCGACGACGCCGAGCGGCAACGCCGCGAAGATCGCATCGCGTTCGAGGAGCGCTTGCTGCAAGCGACGATTCGTCGTCTGCAGCTGCTCGTCGACGGCCGCTGCGCGCGCCTTCAGCTCGGCATAGCGCTGCTCCAGCCGGTGCGACGCCTCGATGAACGCGTCGAACCCGGCCCGCAGATCGCCTTCGCTCAGCGCGCGCGCGTCTACTGCTTCTCGCCCGGCCATGTGATCGAAAGCGGGTCGGTCTTGGGGCGGTAGCCACCGCGGAGGTTGATCCAACGGAAGTGGTCCATCGCCGACTGCGCGGCGCGGCCCCACGGTCCGAGTTCGTCCTGGCCGTCCTTGCGCACGGCATCCTTCGCGGTGATGGCGACGTAGGCGTCGCGCACTTCCTGTTCGCGGCGTTGGTATTCCTTCGGCTGCGTCTTCGCGTCGAGGCCTTCGCGGCGCTCGGCGATGCGGAACAACAGCTCTCGGCTGCGGCCGAGATGGAACAGGTGCGGGAACGAGTCCTTGTTCTTCTCGTCGCGCTGCAGCTCCTCGACGGCGAGCTGCAGGCGCTGCTTCGCTTCGTCGAGCGCTTCGTCAGCGGCCTTGTCGAAGCCTTGCGCGCGCAACTGGTCGGCGCGGTCGACGAGCGACTGGCTCGCCTTCAGCAACGAAGTGGCGACGAGGCCGTGGTTGTCGCTGCCGTCGATCTGCGCGCGGATCGGCTGCAGATTGGGGGCGATGCGGACCTCGGGCGCGGGCGCTGCCGCGTCCTCGACGCGCTTCGTCGTGGCCGACGACTCGCCGAGCGGGGCAGCATGCGCTTGCGGAACGTCCTTGTGGGAAGGCTGCGAACCGGCGACAGGAACCACGACCCATTCGGGCTCGTTGCCTGCGGTGCGGCGCGCGCTCGCGATCTCGACGCGACGACGCTCCGCCTCCTTCTGCAGCTTTGCGAGACGGTTGTGCAGGTTGGCGGTCACCGCCTCTTCCTGCGACAGCTGCAGCTGCGCGCGCTCGATCGACGGCGCAGTCGCGGCATTCGCAGCGATCTCGCCGCCCGGCATCGGAACGGCTTCGCCGCCGAGCCCCATGTCGTAGCGCATGCGCGCATCGACGAGTGCGTCGGCCTCGGCTTGACGGTCCTGCAGCTCGCGCTTGCAGCGCTCCAACTCGGCGCGCAGCGCGTCCTGGTCCTTGCCCTGCGCGAGCAACGGACTCGCGCAGACGAGCGCGGCGACCGAGAACACGACGGAATGCATCATCGCAGGATCCCCCGATAGGCGTCGGCGGCGGCTTCGAGCTGCCCCATCTGCGTGTAGGCGTCGCCGATCAGCTCGGCGGCCTGCGCGCGAAGTTCACGGTCCTTGATGCGCGGCGCGATCTCGCGCGCCAACGCGGGGAACTCAGGCAGCGTCTTGCTCGCGCGAGCCTGCTCGAACAGCGCCTGCACGGTCTTGAACCTCGCCTGGTCGCCGAACGCGTTCTCGCGCTTGTGCAGGATGCGCGCGACGGAGATCGCGCGCTGCCATTGACGGTCCGCGACCAGTTCGTCGACGAGGAACAGCACGAGTTCGGGGTCGTCCTCGCGGTGCACGAGCACTTCGAGCTCCTCGAACGCGGCCTCCTTGTCGCCGAGCGCCAACGCGGTGCGCGCATAGAGGCGCAAGGCCTCGGTGCGATGCTCGGCGTCGAGATCGGCCATGAACTGCTGCTTTGCCGCGACGGCGGACGCGCGAGCCTCGACGTAGCGGCCGAGGCGCAGGTAGGCATCGGCGAGCATCACGTGCGCGACGCCACGGCGACGATCGGCCTCGGCGTGGATCAAGAACCACTCCAACGACTTCATCGCGAGCTC
>CAZEQF010000018.1:0-21414 GCA_964514315.1 uncultured Singulisphaera sp.
TGCAGGCGGAGCTGCTCGAGTTGCCCGAGAACCTCGGCTTCACCGGCGGCATGAATGCCGGGTTCCGCCGCGCGGAGCAGGCGGGTTGCGCGTTCTCGCTCGTGCTCAACAACGACATGCGACTCGACAAGGGCTTCTTGGAGCCGCTCGTCGAGACGATGCGAAACGACGAACGCATCGGCGCGGTCACGCCGACGGTCGTCTATCCCGACGGCCGCGTGTGGGCGCAGGGCGGGCAGCTCGCGTTCTGCGCCAACGGGCTGCGGCTGTGCGGCCACGGGGAACGCCCCGCGCCGATCGACCAAGGGCCGCAGGCCGTCGACTTCGCGCCGGGCGCGTGCGTGTTGTTCCGCACCGAGGACGTCGCCGCGCTCGGCGGCTTCGACGATCGCTACTTCATGTATTGGGAAGACGTCGAGATCTGCCGGCGCCTGCGCGCGCTCGGCAAGCGCATCGTCTGGCTGCCCTGGGTGCGCGTGACGCATCTCGGCGGCGCGTCTGCAGGCGGCGGGCGTTCGCAGTTGCGCAAGTTCTTGATGGCGAAGAACTCGGTCCGCTACCTGCGCGAGCACGGCTCGCTGCGCGGCTGGCTTTCGCTCGTCGTCGCCGACGTGCTCACGTTGCCGCTGCTGTTGCTGCGTGGTTCGCCGTCGTTCGCGGCGAAGGCCAAGGGCCTGTTCGCCGGCCTGCGCGGCGAGGCGTCGACTGCCGACGACGTCGCGCGTTGGCGCAAGGCCTGACGGAACGCGTCTCGCTGCGAACGCTGCCTGCCTCAGCTTCGCAGCATCGCGACGCGCTGCTGCTGTGACGCGGCTTGGAACTGCGCGCGGAACGCGGCCAGCCGTTCGCGTGCGCCGCGGTCGGGCGGCAGGTCTTCGTTGCGCGTCGCGGTGCGCGTCGGGCACGGCAGCGAGCCTTCGTCGAGCGATTCGAACACGAACGTCGCGTTGCCCTTGTTGGCGAACGTCGCCGCCGCTTCGTGTTCGATCGGGAACTGGCTCGCGGGATCCATCGCCGCGACCAGCGAGAGCGAGCCGCCGCGGTCGAGTTGCCGCGCCGCCGCGAACACGCGCTTGCAGCGAACCAGCGCGTGCGTCGCGATGTCGGCCGGGCCGAGCTTGCCGGGCCGCGGCCTCTCGCGTTGCCCTGCGCGCGCGAGCGCCGTCAGCGAATCGAGCACGATGACACAGCGTGCGCCTGCCTCGGCCTGGCGTTCGGCGGCGGCGAGCGCGAGTTCGGCCACCTGGATCTGACGCGCGGGCGGTTCGTCGAACGTCGCGGCGACCACGTTGCAGCCGTCTGCGACTGCGCGCAGTTCGCGCACCGCGGACGGTTCTGCATCGAGCAGGCACAACGTGACGTCGGTGCGTTCGTCGGCGCGGCGAACTGCGGCGGCGATGCGCGCGAGCAACGAACTGCGCGCGTTGCCTTCCTGCGCCGAGACGAGCACGCGGTGGCCGTGCGCAACGGGCGCAAGGCGCGCGATCGCGCGCAACGCGAGGTCGTCCGCATCGGGCTGCAGCCGCAGGGCCTCCGTGGGGAGCACCGGCGCCTGCGACTCGAACGGCACGAGTTCGCGCCGCTCCGCCTGCGATCGTCCGTTGACCGATTCGACGCGCACGAGCGCTGCGAACTGCTCGGTTGCGCGCGGCGGCCGCATCGGGCCCTCGACGAGGCTGCCGTTGCGCAGGCCGAGGTGGCTCAGTTGCCCGCCGCTCACGTAGACGTCGTCGGCGCACGGCGCGAACGAGGTCGCGAAGGACCGCAAGAAACCGAAGCCGTCGGGCGAGATCTCGAGCACGCCGCGGCACATGCCGATGCCGAGCTTGCGCGAACGCGCGAACAGCAATGCGGCGCGCAGCCGTTCCGGGTCGCAGAGCGGCGGCAGCGCGATGCCCTCGCGTTCGGCCGCCGCGCGCAGATCCTCGGCTGCGGCCGCCTGCAACTGCGTCGTGTCCGCGCCGAACGCGCGCGCACGCTCATACAACTCGCGACGGTCCGGCTCCGACATCGCGTCGAGTTGCGCGGCAGTGCGGTCGCGCGACGTGCGGTCCTGGTTCATCCGCGCGGGCTCCAGCGCTGCAGGAACTCCGCGACTTGCCGGCGCATCGCGTCGAGCGTTCCGTCGTTGTCGATCGCCACGTCGGCGCGCGCGCGCTTCTCGGCGAGGCTCGCCTGCGCGCGCTCGCGTCGGTCGAGCTCGTCCGGCGCCCAGCCGCGGCCCGCGGCCCGCGCGCGTCGCGTCGCGTCGCTGGCGTGCACGAACGCCACGGCGTCGCATTCTTCGATGAGCCCGCGTTCGAGCAGCAGCGGGACGTCGAGCAGCACGGAGTCGCCGTTCGCCTTGGCCGCGGCCAGCGCGTCGAGGATCGCGCGGCGGACCGGCGGGTGGGTGAGGGCTTCGAGTTCCCGGCGCGCCTCCGGGTCCTGGAACACGCGGGCTGCGACTTTCGCGCGGTCGAGGGATCCGTCCGCCGCCAGGACCTCGGCCCCGAGCGCGCGACCGATCGCCGCCACGACGTCCGGCTGCGCGGTCACTTCGCGCGCGATCCGGTCGGCGTCGAGGTGGACCAGACCGTGCGCCGCAAATGCGGCCGCGACGGCGGACTTGCCCGCTGCGATGCCGCCGAGGATCCCGAGGACGACCGGCGGGACGGGCCGGAATCGGAACGGAGGCGGCGGGTTCTCGGTGGGGGCCGGCACGCGCGCATCCTGCCGCGGCCGATGGCATCGGCGCAAGCGCGTGCGCCGACTGCTTGACCTTCCCTTCGCAGCCTTCCTAGAATCCGCCGCCCTCGCACCGACCGGATTTGGCTTCGTCGCGGAAACCCCTCCGCACGGACTGCTTCCGGCAAGGACCTGCCCTGGTCCCCTCGTCGTGAGCGCTCTCCGACTCGCCGTGCCCTCTGCGGCAGTCCTTACCTCCCACTCCACTCCCACGCCCTGGTCTGCCGCGCCAAGCGAACGGCAGACCCTCGACAGACCCCTCTGGAGCTTCGGCAAATGCAAACCCGTCAGAACGGCGCCGCGCACGTCCCGATCATGTTCTTCCTGATCCTGCTCGTGATGTTCCTGGGCGCCTTGGCGTTCGCGTACGTCAGCACGGACTCGAACACGAACCTGCGCAGCGACAACGCGAAGCTGCGCGCCGACCTGAAGGCGGCCCAAGGCAAGCAGCTGCTGCTGAGCCACTACATCGAGGACCTCGGCGCGGTGCTCCAGCTGCCCGGCAAGTACACGATCCGTCCGGAGGTCTCCCCGGAGGTCTACGAGGGCGGCACGCTCGACGGCATCACCGGCGTCGCGGACCCGAAGGAACTGAAGACCAAGCTCGACACGTTCGGTTCGAGCCTCGGCCTCAGCTCGACGCGCGGTCTCGAGGACCTGTTCGCGGCCGCGGTCAACCAGAAGACCGGCCTCGACAAGCGCATCGCCGACCTGTCGACGGAGCGTGACGCGGCCCTCGCGGCCAAGAACGCGACGGACTCGAAGTTCACCGAGGCGACGACGTCGCACTCGCGCGCGAGCAACGAGATGCGCCAGACGCTGGAGCAGACCCGCGCCGACTTCGAGAGCGGCAAGACGGACCTGCAGAACCGCATCGGCCTGCTGCAGCAGAACGTCCGCGACCGCGACACGCAGATCGCGGAAGAGAAGGAGAGCCGCGCTTCCGAGCGCAAGGGCATGCAGAACCAGATCGGCAAGCTGCAGATGCACAACACGGCGCTCGTCGACAAGGACAAGATGCGCGTTCCGCCGAGCGTCGCGGACGGCTCGGTCCTCGTCGCGAAGAGCGGCCTGAACAGCGCCTTCATCAACCTCGGCAAGAAGGACATGCTGCAGCCGGGCACGATCTTCCAGATCAAGAACCTCAACAGCACGTCCGTGAAGGCCTACGCCACGGTCACGCGCGTCGAGGACACCCGCGCCGAAGTCACGCTGTCGGGCATCGTCGATCCGGTCGGCGACCCCGTCCGCGACGGCGACGCGATCTACAACGATCTCTACAGCCCCGGCCAGAGCAGCAAGCGCACGATCTTCCTGCTGGGCCGCTTCAGCTACCCGTACCACAAGCCGCAGCTCACGCAGCTGCTGGAGAACCTCGGCAACCGCGTCGTCGCAAAGATGGGCCCGGGAGTCGACACGGTGATCCTCGGCGACGATGCGATCAACGAGGCCGGCGACGGCTTCACGAAGGTCGAGGAGTCGGAGGAGTACAAGGCGGCCACGATGCTCGGCGTCGAGTTCGTGCCGATGCGCAAGATCCGCGACATCGTCAAGCCGTGACGTGACGCGGCTGCTGGCCGCGACTCGATCCTGCGCGGGCCTCGTCCACGATGGTGGACGAGGCCCGCGTCGTTTCCGGGACAGGGTTCCTTCCGGCGCCGGGATTCGTGGCGGCACCGCGTTGCGAACCTGCTCGCCGATGGCGAACGACCGCCGCGCAGCTATGGTGCGCCGTCCCGATGGTCGCGCTCGACGATCCCAGAATCCGCGAGTCCTACGCAGAGCCCGAAGAGCTCCCGCGCATGGCCTTCGGCGACCATCTCGACGAGCTGCGCAAGCGCCTCTTCCGCTCGGTGTTGGCGCTCGTAATCGCCGTCGCCGCGATGCTGCCGTTCCACGACGAGGTGCAGGGCATCATCACCGAGCCTTACCGCATCCTGTGGCGGCAGGCGTTCCTCGACCACGTCGCGATGCTCGAGACCCGCGAGGCCGCTGGCGTGCTCGACAAGGACTTCGGCGTCGGGTTCCTCGCGAACTGCCGCAACTACGGGGAACAGATCCTCGCGGGCGAGTTCCCGTGGCCCGCGCTGCTGCCGGACAAGACGGGGTTCCCCGTGCCCTACACGCTCGTGGCGATCGGCGGCCTCGACGACTTCTGGACGTTCATGATGGCGTCCTTCGTGTTCGCCTTCGTGATGGCCTCGCCGGTGGTGATCTGGCAGGTGTGGGCGTTCGTCGCGGCGGGCCTCTACCAACGCGAGCGGAAGATCTTCTACCGCTACTTCCCGTTCGCGATGGTCCTGCTGACCTCCGGCGTGTTGTTCGGCTACTTCTACGCGGTGCCCTACGGCCTCGGCTGGCTCGTGCGCATGATGAAGACCGACCAGGTCTCCGCGCTGCTCGGCGTCAGCCAATACTTCACGCTGCTGTTCACGATGACCGCGGCGCTCGGCGCGGTGTTCCAGCTGCCGATGGTGATGGTCGCGTTGCAGCGCGTCGGGCTCGTGCGCCACGCGACGCTCGCCAAGAACTGGCGCGGCATCGTGCTCGCGATCTTCGTGATCTCCGCGGTGATCACGCCGCCGGACCCGTTCAGCATGCTGCTGATGGCGGGGCCGACGCTGCTGCTCTACCTCCTGGGCCTCGTGATGACCGCGCGCGGCCAGCGGCACGAGGCGTCGTTCGCGCCGCCAGCCGGCGAGTCCGCATGAGCGGCGCGATGCGCACTGCGGAGATCCTGTCGATCGGCGACGAGCTGATCCACGGCTCCAACCTCGACACGAACGCGCGCTGGCTCGCGCAGTTGCTCGAACGGCACGGGCTCGCGGTCGAGCGCTTCACCGTCGTCGGCGACGATCCCGCGCTGCTGCAGCGCGCGATGGACGAGGCGTGCCGGCGCGTCGACGTCGTCGTCGCGACCGGCGGCCTCGGGCCGACGCTCGACGACCGCACGCGCGACGTCGCCGCGCAGCTCGCGGGCGGTCCGCTGTGGTTCGATCCCGCGTCGTGGCAGGCGATCCTCGACTACCTGCGCGCGCGCAACCGGCCGATCCCCGACAGCAACCGCAGGCAAGCCGAGTTCCCGCCGGGCGCCGTCGTGTTGGAGAACCCGGTCGGCACCGCGCCTGCGTTCCGCGTGCGGATCCACCGCGCCGAGTTGTTCGCGTTCCCGGGCGTGCCGCGCGAGATGAAGAAGCTCGCCGAAGACCACCTCGCGCCGTGGCTCGAAAAGCTGCCCGGCGTGCAGCCGATCGCGCAGCAGTGCCTCGTCGTGCTCGGGCCGAGCGAGGCGCTGCTCGGCGAACGCATCGAGCCGTTCATGGTCGCGGGCCGTGAACCCGCAGTCGGCGTGACTGCTAGCGGCGGCCTGCTGACGATCCGCGTCGTCGCGCGCGGCGCGGACCTCGATGCCGCGCGCGCAGCGTGCGAAGCGACGTCGGCGCAGATCCGGCCGTTGCTCGGCGAGTGGCTGCTGGCGGAAGGCGAAGCGACGCTCCAAGAACTCGCAGCGCGCCGGCTCGTCGCGCGCAACGTCACCGTGGCCGCCGCCGAGTCGTGCACCGGCGGGCTGTTCTCGGCGAAGCTCGCCGAAGTGCCCGGCGTGTCGGCCGTGTTCCTCGGCTCGGTCGTCAGCTACGCGAACGACGTGAAGGTCGCGGCGTTGGGCGTCGATCCCCAGTTGCTGCAGCAGCACGGCGCAGTGTCGGAGCAGGTCACCGCGGCGATGGCGCAAGGCGCGTGCGCGCGGCTCGGCGCGCGCCTCGGCCTGTCGGTGAGCGGCGTCGCGGGGCCGGGCGGCGGCACGCCGGAGAAGCCGGTCGGCACGATCTGCTTCGGCCTGTGCCTCGACGGGGCGGTGACGACCTGGACGCTGCGGTTCCCGGACCTCGGCCGCGAGTTCTTGCGCGAGCGCGCCGCGATCGAACTGCTCGCGGCGATCCTGCGCCACGTTCGCTGACTCCTGTCCGGGCGAGGCCGGCCGGCGGCGGGGTGCATCGCGTCGTCCGGCCGATGGCACCGCGTGGTCCCGGTGGGTGCCCGGTCGTCGCGGCGCGTGGGCCTGGTTGGGCTCGCCGGCGCGGCTTCTTCCCGCCCCAAACCTGGGCATGCTCACGGTGGACAACGCGCGGCGAGTTGCTATCTTCCCCGCCCTCTACCCCGTGGTGTAATTGGTAGCACAGCAGGTTTTGGTCCTGTTGGTTGCTGGTTCGAGTCCAGCCGGGGTAACCAGTCCCCGACGACGCGAACCTGCGCGCCACGGTGGTTTGGATCGCTCTTTTCGCTTCTCCGTCCCTACTTGCTGCCCCGTGGTGTAACGGTAGCACAACAGATTCTGATTCTGTTTGTCAAGGTTCAAATCCTTGCGGGGTAACCACTTACGGCTCGGTCGCTCACGCGATCGGGCCGTTTTCGTTTCGACTGGGAGCTTCCGCCGTCAGGCTCGCCGCCAGCGCGTGCCGATCCGGTCTGCGTGACCGCCAAGGATGCCGCGATGACCCGCCGACCGTTCCAACGCCTGCATCGCGAGGTGCTCGTCGACAACCCGTGGCACCTCTACTGCAAGGACCGCTACACGCAGGCGGACGGCAGCGAGGGGGTCTACTACTACATCGACATGCCCGGGTCGTGCGGCGTCATCCCGCTGTTCGACGACGGCACGACGGTGCTGGTGCGCGAGTACCGCTACCTGCTCGGCGGCGACTACTGGGAGTTCCCGATCGGCGGCATGAAGGCGGGCGAGACGGCGCTGCAAGTCGCGCAGAAGGAACTGCACGAAGAGGCGGGCCTGTTCGCGAAGACCTGGATCCCGATCGGCACGTTCGCGCCCTACAAGGGCCTGTCGACCGAACTCTGCCACTACTTCGTCGCCAAGGACCTGACGACGGACCACCAGGAACTGGAGCCGAGCGAGCAGATCACCGTGCACCGCATGCCGCTGCACGAAGCGCGCAAGCTGCTCGTCGAGCAGGCGTGCGGCGACGGCATGTCGTGGTGCGGACTCGTGCTGCTCGACCGCTGGCTCGCCGCCGAAGCGAAGAAGTAGCGCTGCGCCGCCTCCGCTTCGCGCATGGCGAGCATCGCGCCTTGCGCGCCTCGATCGGACAGGGTGCGATGCGTCCATGCACCCCGCCGAGCGCCCGTTCCGCGTCACCGTCTACGCCTCGTCGAGCGAACGGATCCACGCGGACTACTTCGCGCCGGCGGAAGAACTCGGCTGGCTGATCGCCGACCGCGGCTTCGAGCTCGTGTGGGGCGGCGGCCGCTTCGGGCTCATGGGCGCGGTGTCGCGCGGCGCGCGGCGTCGCGGCGGCGCGATGCGCGGCGTCATCCTGCAGATGTTCGTCGACAAGAACGTGCACTGCCCGCACACGCAGGAGATGGAGTCGGTCACCGACATGCGCACGCGCAAGCGCGGCCTCGACGAGGCGGGCGACGCCTACGTCGTGTTGCCTGGCGGTCTCGGCACGCTCGAAGAGGCGATGGAGATCCTGTCGTTCAAGCAGCTGGGCTTCCATCACAAGCCCGTCGTGCTGCTCAACACGAAGGGCTACTGGGACCCGCTGATCACGATGCTCGAGCGCGGCTTCGCCGAGGGCTTCATCCAGGAGCACTACCGCGGCGTCTACACGGTCGCGAAGACGCCGCAGGAAGCGATCGAGCAGATCGTGAACCAGAAGCCGTGGAACCCCGCGCCGTGGCACGCGAGCCTCGCCGACAAGCCGGGCGGCGGCGCCGGATGAGCTCGCGCGAACGCGACCTCGCGCGCATTCGCGACGCGCTGCACGCTGCGTCGAAGGCGTTGCAGCGCCACCTCGGCGCGCCGATCGAATACACGATCAAGCACGGCCACGGTCCCGTCACCGCGGCGGACCACGAACTCGACGCGCTGCTGCGCACGACGCTGCCCGAGGCTGGCGAAGGCTGGTTGTCGGAGGAGACCGTCGACGACGCGGCGCGCCTGTCGTGCCGCCGCGTGTGGATCGTCGATCCGATCGACGGCACGCGCAGCCTCGTCGCCGGCAGGCCCGAGTATTCGATCTCGATCGCGCTGGTCGAGGACGGCGAGCCGGTGCTCGGCGGCGTGTGCAATCCGGCGAGCGGCGTCACGGTGGTGGGCGGGCCCGAGGTCGGCCTCACGGTCGAAGGCGCGCCGCAGCTCACGTTCCCCGGTCGCGCTCGCGACGGAGCGCTGCGCGTGCTCGCAAGCCGTTCGGAGTGCCGCTCGGGCGAATGGGACCGCTGGCTCGCGTCGGGCGAAGTCGACGTGCTGCCGATCAGTTCGGTCGCCTACAAACTCGCGCTGGTCGCCGCCGGCTTCGCCGACGCGACGTGGACCGTGTGGCCCAAGAGCGAATGGGATGTCGCCGCGGGCATGGCGTTGGTGCGCGCGAGCGGCGGCGCCGTGTGGGCTCCTGGCGGTGGCGTGCCGCTCCTCAACCGTCCGCGGCCGCAGTTCGACGGCTTCGGCGGCGCGAGCGCGGGTTGTCTCGAACGTGTCCGGAACGTGTTGGCGGACGGAATCCCGCCGCGGTGAAGGGCTTTCCTCGTGAGGAAATGCCCGGCCGGGACAAGAGGGATGCAGGCCCGGTGCCACGGGTTCTGTGGAGCGTGTGTCGGCCCGTTGCCGTGCGCGCAGAGCCTCGACCCCGACGACGTCCTTCGTGCGCCCTGGATCCTTCGCCAACCGCTGCGCCGCCCTCGTCGTCGGTGCCTGCATCGCAGCCGTGCTCGGCGAATTCGCCTACCGGTTGCTGCGCCAGCCTTGGTTGTCGCCGACCACGAACCCGAGCTACGTCGTCTTCGATCCGGAACTCGGCTGGAGCTACCGCCCGCTCGCGAAGGAACGGCACCGCAGCGACGAGTTCGACGTCGAGGTCGAGATGCACTCCGCGGGCTACCGCGGCCCGGAATGGCCCGCGCCGTCTTCGCGTCGGCGGCTGCTTGTGCTCGGCGACTCGCAGGCCTTCGGCTGGGGCGTGTCGTGGCCCGAGACGATGTCGGCCCGGCTTGCGGCGGCATTGCCTGACTGGGACGTGTGCAACGCCGCGGTCGCCGGCTACGGCGCCGACCAGCAGTTGCTGACGATGCGCCGGCTGCTGCCGAGCGTTCGGCCGGACGCGGTCGTCTGCGTGTTCTGCGACAACGATCTCTGGGAGTCGAGTTGCGACGAGGCCTACGGCCGCAGCAAGCCGCAGTTCCTGCCCGTGCGCGAGGACCTTGCGCTGCGGTCCGCGCATCTGCGCATCTCGTGGTTGGAGGAGCATTCCGCCCTCTTCGGCGCGCTGCAGAAGAAGCTCTGGGAGCGTCGGTTTGCCGCGCAGACGCGGGACCTCGCCGCCGAGTGGCGGATGGTCGAACGCCTCTACTGCGCGATGCGCGACGACCTGTCCGGACGGCTCCTGTTCCTCGTCTCCGAGCAGCCTCGGCTCGGCTTGTTCGCCGCACGCGAGCCATGCATCACGCATGTCGAGGTCCGCGATGCGCTCGGTCGGGCCGGGGAGCCGACGCGATTCGCTCGGGACGGCCATTGGAACGCGGCTGGCCATGCTGTGGTCGCGGCCGCAGTCGAAGCCGCGCTCCGCGGCAGCGCGGCGATGTCGGTCCAAGGGAACGGCGGCGGACCGTCGCAGAGCGGGGCTTTGCCGTCGGAGCAGAAGCGGTGATGTTCGTGGGCATGGCGCGGGCCCGTGGTCTCGGATTCGCATTCGCGTCGGCCGCGGCCCTGTGCGCGCAGTCCGACCGTGCGCTGTCGTTGCCGGTTCCTGCGTCGGTGGGCGGGGCGCTGCTGGTCCAACTCGAGCACCCGGTCCTGGCCGCGGGCAACCCGTGTTGGTTCCTGCTCGCGCCGCGCTACGTCGGTTCCCAAGGCATCCAACTGCTGCCGTTCACATGGATCGGATCCGCCCGGCTCGACGTCGCGCAGATCTTCGCGACGTTCGGAGTCGTGCTGGACGCTTCTGGCTCGAGCGTCCTGAGCCTCGCGGTGCCGAACGATCCGTGGTTCGCGGGCATCGGCTTCGACGTGCAGGCGATCGACCTCCACGTCGCGAGCGACACGCTGTCGTTCTCGCGCAACGACCTGCAGGTGGAAGTGCTCGCGGCCGCACCGGTCGCGCAGCTCGACCTCGTCGCGGTCCCGGCGGGCACGTTCTCGATGGGTTCGGCGCAGGGTTCGAACATCGACCAGCCCGTGCACACGGTCACGATCTCGCGGCCGTTCTGGATCGGGCGCACCGAGGTCACGCAGGCGCAGTTCGTCGCGACCATGGGCCACAACCCATCGCGCTTCCAAGGCACGGCGGCGTTGCAGGCGAGCCTGCGGCCGGTCGACAACGTGAGCTTCGAGGACGCGGCCGACTACTGCGCGCGCGTCGATGCGATCGAGCGCGCTGCCGGACGCGTGCCCGCTGGCTACGCGTATCGGCTGCCGACCGAAGCGGAGTGGGAATACTGCTGCCGCGCCGGGACGACGACGGCGTTCGCGTTTGGATCTCAGGTCGATTGCTCGCAGGCCAACATCTACAACGAGAACGCGAACGGCGGCGCCCAGCCCGCTCCGTGCGTCGGCGATCCGTCCACCGGCAATGGCCAGACGTGGGTGTCTTCGTTCTTCGCGGCGAACGCATTCGGGCTCCACTCGATGCACGGCAACGTCGCCGAGTGGGTGCTCGACGGATTCCCCGCAAACGGCATCCAGCCCTACTCGCCGCAGGCTGTGACGGACCCTGTCGAACGCAGTGGCCCGTTGCGCATGGTGCGCGGCGGTTCGTGGTGGTCGTCGTCGGTGGTCGCGCGGTCGTCGTATCGCGCAGGAGCCGTGGTCGCGGACCTGGGCAACGTCGGCTTCCGTCTCGCTCTCGCGCCGATCCTGCCCTGATCTCACACGGCCCAGACGACGCGGCTGTGACGACGGTCGCAACGACGCGGCTGCAACGACGCGCCGATAACGACGCGGCCCCCTCGGCTCGTGGATCACGAACCGAGAGGGCCGACTGCGTTTGGACTCAGCTCGAGGCTCAGCCGCCGAGGTTCGGGAGCTCGATCTCCGGCGCCGCGATGCCGATGCCGCCCTCGCCGACGATGCCTTGGATCGTCTGCATCTTGAGGAAGTCGAGCACCGCCTTCTGGTCGACTGCGCGCAGGCTCGAGAACGCACGCGCCGAGTGGGCCGCTTCGCTGAAGCCGTCCCAGTCCTGCGCGATCACCGTGTAGGTCACGTTCGTCGCCGACGTGAAGACCGCCGTGATCGTCGCGGACTGGCCGGGCGCGAGCGGCTGCGTCAGGTTCCAGAACGCACCCTGGCGACGGCTGCCGTCCGGCGCGACACCGTCGGCGTTGAGCGCCGTGGCGGTCGCCGGCAGCATCGTGCCGGTGATGACGATGCGGATCGGCTGCGTCGCCGATGCCGCGATCGTCTGCGTGCCCGTGTTCGTCACGGTGATCGTCTGCTGGCGTTGCGTCGCGTTGCGCAGCGTCTGCGTGCCGCGCGTGACCTGGAGGTCCGTGCGTGCGACGCCGGCGTGGCGCTCGATCGCCTGCTTCAGGTCCATGCCCGCGGAGCCGTCGCGGAGGTAGGGCGCGGTGCTGCCGACGTCCCACAGTTCCGCAGTCTTCAGCACGTCCGGCGAGTTCGAGCCGATGCTGCGCATCAGGCGGCCCATCTTGTGGAACTTGAAGTCGCCGTAGATGCGCGCGCCGGGCTGGCCGACCGCGAACGCGTAGCCGTCCGTGACGTCGAGCTGCGTTGCCGTGTGATGCCCGACCGGGATCGGGAACGTGTTCGTCGACTCGGGGTTCGGGAGGCCCAGCGTCACCGAGTTGAGCGGCAGGAACGGCGTGTGGCACGAGGCGCAACCCACGCCGCCGCGCGTGATCGAGTTGCGGAACAAGCGACGGCCGTTCTCGACCGACGTCTCCGTGATGCCGTTGATCGCCTGCAGGTGCGGCTCCATGAACTCGCTCGGGGCCTGGAGGCTGAGCAGGTAGGCGGCCTGCGCCGTGATCTCGCCCGTCGGCGTCTCTTCGATCACGCCATCGGCGTCCTGGTCCAGGCGCACCACGTTGCGCACCGGCTGGTTGGACTGCTCCGCGGCGCTCTCGGGGCTCTGGATGCCGAAGTGCGCGAACTGCGCCTTGCTCGTGAAGTGGCGGATCGAGTCGCGATCGCCAGTCGCCGCATGCGGATGCGTTGCCGCGAGGCCGCGAGCGCGGCGATCCGCGACGATCAGTTCCGCTGCCGCCGAGCCCCACATCGAGCCCGAGTTGACGGTGTCGAGGATCGGGCCGTCGACGCGCGAGCCGCTGCGGTTGACGACGTTGTAGAGCGAGCGGCCGCCGGCGCCGGCGATCGGGGTCTGGTGGCACGCGACGCAGCTCGTCGTGTCGATGGTCTTCACGCCGTGCTCGGGCTGCCAGATGAACTCGTGCAGCGCGCGGCCGACGAGCGCGAGACGCTCGACGTAGGGCTTGCCGCCCGGCGCCCATTCCGGGCCCATGAGCCCGTTCTGGATGAAGCGCGCGATGTTCGCCTCGATGGCGGCGGGCAGACGCGGCGGATTGCTGCTCAGGTAGGCCTTGTCGAGGTCGCGCTGCGTGATGCGGATGCGCTCACCGGTGTCGTCCGGGCCGGAGACGCGGGGCCACATCGACGGGCCCGTCGTTGCGAACGGGAAGCGCTGGATGATCGGCACGAAGTTGCCGGCGATGCCTGCGACGACCGGGAAGCGCGTGCCGAGGCCGACGGGCACGGGCTCGGCCGCCAGCGCTCCACCGATGTCCGCGGCCGTGACGCGGAAGCCGCGCTGCATGTGGAACGGCGACGGCACGAGCGTGCGGCCCGTCGGTTCCCCTTGCGCATTGCGCGTGAACTCGATGCGTTGGCCTGCGGGCACGTCGACGAGCAGAGCACTTGGATCGAAGCGGCCGACGCCGCTCGTGTAGTTCGCGCGGATCAGGTCGTGCCAGTTCTCGAACGGGATCGAATCGAACTGGCCCGAGCCCTGCGCGGTCTCGACTTGGACGACCGGGCAGTTGAGGCGCACCTTCGCCGAGCGGATCGGCAGGTTGGATGCCTCGATGGCGGCCGTCGACTTCAGGTTCTGGTACGGGACGCCGTTGGGAACGACGACGGTCCACACTTCCCAGATCGACGAATAGAACGGCATGCCCGGGATGCGCGACAGCACGAGATGCGGCGCGTCCTCGCTCGGCAGCGTCTGGCCCGCCTGGTTCTCGAACTTGAACATCACCTGCGGGTGCGAGATGCCGTCTTCGATGTCGTAGGAGACGATCGAGACCTCGGTGCCGTTGAACCACGCCAGCTCCGGCGCGCGCGTGCCCGGCTCCACCGTCGAGCCCGCGGGCACGACGGGGCAGTTCACGTGGATGTTCGTTTCGTAGATCGCGTCGACGAACGGGTTGTTCGCGAGTTCGACGAACGAATCGATGCGCTGGTCGAGGTTGCTCGGGTCGTAGCCGGGGCCGATCGTGACGATGCCGATCTCCCAGATCGCGCTGAAGTTGCGCGCGACGAGCTCGGTGACGCCGGGCGCGGCGCCCATCGGCACGGCTTCGAGCACCGGCAACTGGCCGGGAATCGGCAAGCCGGTGTAGAGGTCGACGAAGACGTAGAGGTCCGCGTGGCCGTCGCCGTTCGAATGTTGCTGGCCGTTCACGCGCGGCGGGAAGCGCAGCTTGAGCTGGCGGTCTTCGCCGAACGCAGTGACCGAACCGAGATGGATCGGCGACGACGGAATGGGTTCGAGGCGCGGGTCGCCGGCATAAGCGCGAACCTGCGGAAGAGCGAGCGGGGCTTGTTGCGCAACGAGTGAGGATGCGCAGAGGAAACCCCAGACCAGATAACGGGGCGATTGCATGGAGTCCTGTCCTTGAGTGAGTCCGACAGGAGATTGTCCCACACGGAGACATCGGGGACGGGCGAACGCGCTTGCTCGCGAACGTCTTTGGCATGCTCCGCGGCGAGTCGCCCAGCGCCCATGGGGGTCGCAGCCGTCCCTTCGCAGGACGCGCACTGCCGATGGCAACGGGGCCGCGCAGGACCTCGGCGCATATGCGGCGCGCCGGATCGTCGTCGGCGTTTGCGCGCGAAGAAAAATTGACTGCTGTGCTGCGAACACGCGCTGCGCAGAGGCGTCATGCGCGGTGGTGGAGGCTCGCGATCGCCGTCGCCGTGCCCTTCGTGCTCGCTGGAGACGAGGGGCGCCGCGCGTGTCGCGAGGAACTCCCGCGGTTCCCGCGGCTCAGTCGATGGCGGCGAGCGCGCGCGCGAACACGTCGCTGCTCGACAGGATGCCGACCACGCGCAAGCCGTCGAGGACCGGCATGCGGCGCACGCCGCTCATGCGCATCAGGTTGAGGCAGTCGACGAGGTTCGTGTCCTTGCCGACGCAGATCGCGGGCCGCGTCATCACGTCTGCGACGGTGACGACGTCGAGCGCCGACACGTCCTGCGAGCCGAGCAGGTTCACGATGTCCTTGCTCGTGAGGATGCCGGGCAGGTCGCGGTCGCTCGCGCCGCGCACGAGCAGTGCGCGCACCTTGCGATCGCGCATGCGATGCGCTGCTTCCCGCGCGGTCTCGTGCGGTTCGGCCCAGCAGAGGTCGGTGGCCATCGCCTGTTCGGCGCGGACGGAACGAAGGTCGGTGCTCATGTCGGTTCCATGACGATTGCGCCATTCGCGCAATCCCAACGGTATCGGACGAAACGCGTCGTCGCGTCGACGGCGCATTCGGCTGTGCCGATGCGGATGCGCACGCCGGGGTGGATCGCGCCGCGAATGGTGATCGAGGCCGACGGCAGCAGTTCGCGCTGTCGCTTGCCGAGTTCGACCTTCTCGCGCAGCTCCGCGTCCTGCGCGGCCGTCTGCTCGCGACCGAACTTGCCGCCGCGCGCAGGGCCTGACGCGCGCGGCGCGGCTTTCTGCGCCTGGCGTTCGGCGCGTTCCAGCGCGGTGGTGCGTCGCGCCACTTCGGCTCGTTCGCTCGCGAGGTCCGCGGCCGACAGCAGCGTCGGCGTTCCCGACTCGGCGCCGGCTTGGATCGCTTCGATTGTCGTGCGCGCGCGCAGAGTGCCGCCGAGCACGTGGCCGCGGCCTTGCGCGACCTCGATGCGATCGGCGGTGACGTCGCAGCGGACGAGTTCGTCGAGCGCCACGACTGCGCCGGCCGCGGACAGCGTCGATGCCGTCGCGTGGCGGCAACGGATGTCGCCGCCGGCGTCGACGCGGCTGCCTTGCTGCGCGCCGAGCGCGATGCGCACGTTGCCGCCCGCGGTGATCGCGCCGCCGAACGTGCCGCCTTGCACGTCGACGTCGTTCTCGACTTCGACGGCGAAGCCCTCGGTCACGTCGCCCGCGACCTGCAGCGAGCCATGCGTGCGCAGGTTGCCCGTGCGCAGGTTGACGTCGCCCTTGAGCACGAACAGCGGCACGACGTCGATCGCGTCCCTGGTCCACGTCACGCAGCCGTCGCGCACGGAAGTGATCGTCCCGTCTGCGTCGCGGCGAACTCCTGCGCCCGCGCGCAGCGTGAGTTCGCGCACCGGCGGCGCAGCGATCGCGCGCCCGAGGCAGTCGCGCCCTGGAGTCCCGGCGACCGCTGCGTGCACGATCGCGATGCGTTCCCCTTCCGCTGCGGGATGCAGGAACGACCGCTCGCGGTAGTCGATCGCGTCGTGCGCGATGCGTTGGCCCGGCAGCAGCCCCGGGAGGAAGCACAGTTCCAGCGAGCCGTCGCGGCCGGGGACCGGCAGCGTCGCGCGCGCGGCGACGCACGAACCCGCGAACGCCGGATCGTGCAGCCGTTCGGCGAACGCGCGCACCGCGTCGGCGTCGATGCCGTGCGTCACCGAGGCGCCGGCGAGGATCGTGTTCACGGTGGCGAGGTCCGCAGCCGGGCCCGCGACCGCGTGGAGCTCCACGGTCCTCTGGTCCTTGGCCACGGCTGCTCGGATGCGCTCCACCTTGCGTGGATCGGCATCCGGAGCGCACGCAGTGAACGCGGGACCGCGCGCTTCCACGGATCGCGGCAAAGGCCCTGCGCAGATCGTCGTAGCCATCCGGCGGCGCCGCTCGGGCTCCCGTCGTGGACGCGGCCCCGGATCGGCATCCCGGTGCGCGAAGGGCCGCGCGGCCCCGGCTGGCAGCCGGCTCCGCGGCCGATCGGGTTCCCGCCGTGCAGGAAAGGGCGCGCGGCGATCGCGTTTGCCATGATGCGCGCATGGAGAAGCAGTTCGTCCTCGCGCTCGACCAAGGCACCACGAGTTCGCGCGCCGTGCTCTACGACCCGGATTGCCGCGTCGTCGGCATGGCGCAGCGCGAGTTCGCGCAGCGCTATCCGCGCCCCGGCGAAGTCGAGCACGACGCGGACGAGATCTGGGAATCGCAGCGCGCCGTCATGCACAAGGTCCTCGCCGACGCGCGCGTGCGCGACAGCCAGGTCGCTGCGGTCGGCATCACGAACCAGCGCGAGACCGTGGTGGTGTGGGAACGCGCGACGGGCCGCCCGATCGGCAACGCGATCGTCTGGCAGGATCGTCGCACCGCCGCGATGTGCGAAGAGCTGCGGCAGCAAGGCCACGCAGCAATGATCGCGAAGAAGACCGGGCTCGTCGTCGATCCCTACTTCACCGCGACCAAGCTGAAGTGGATCCTCGACGCGACGGACGGCGCGCGCGAACGCGCGGCGCGCGGCGAGCTGTGCGCAGGGACGATCGACTCGTGGCTCCTGTTCCAGCTCACCAAGGGCGCGGTGCACGCGACCGATGCGAGCAACGCTTCGCGCACGATGCTGTTCGACATCCATCGCGGCGACTGGGACGACGAACTGCTCGAACTGTTCGCCGTGCCGCGCCGCATGCTGCCGGAGGTCCGCGACAGCAGCGGCCGCATCGCCGTCGTCGCCGACGGGCTCCCTGGCGCGGGCGCGCCGATCGCCGGCATCGCGGGCGACCAGCAGGCGGCGTTGTTCGGCCAGCTGTGCCACGAGCCGGGACTCGCGAAAAGCACCTACGGAACGGGTTGCTTCCTGTTGTTGCACACCGGCAAGCAGCCGGTGCCGTCGTCGAACCGGTTGCTGACCACCGTCGCGTGGCGCATCGGCGGGCAACTCGAATACGCGCTCGAAGGCGCGGTGTTCACGGGCGGCGCGGTGGTGCAGTGGCTGCGCGACGAGCTGCGCATCGTCGCTTCCGCGCGCGAGTGCGACGAACTCGCGCAGAGCGTTGCCGACACCGGCGGCGTGTTCCTCGTGCCCGCGTTCGCAGGACTCGGAGCCCCGCACTGGGACCCGCATGCGCGCGGGGCGTTGCTCGGCCTCACGCGCGGCAGTTCACGGGCGCACGTTTGCCGCGCGGCGCTGCAAGGCATCGCGCTGCAGGTCGCGGACCTCGTCGCGTGCATGCAGAAGGACTCGGGCCTCCGCTTGCGCGAACTGCGCGTCGACGGCGGCGCATGCCGCAGCGATGTGCTGATGCAGATGCAGGCGGACTTGTTGGGCGTGCCGGTCGCGCGGCCTGCGGACGTCGAGTCGACCGCGCGCGGCGCCGCGATGCTCGCCGGGCTCGGCGTCGGGTTCTTCTCGCGCGGCAAGCTCGCGGGCCTGCAGCAGTCCGCGACGCGCATCGCGCCGCGCGCCGACGACGGTTCGCTCGACGCCGTCCGCCGCGGCTGGGCGCGCGCGATCGAAGCGTCGCGCGCGTTCGGCGACGGACGCTGAGCGAGCGCTGTTGCGATGACACGCGGCGCGCAAGCGGTGCATTGCGGCGGCGATCCCGCCTGTGCATAGTGCGCGCTCGCTGCTGCGCAGGGGGAAGGGTCGTCCGATCCCAAGAGGCGTGCGGCGCATATCTGCATGGCCCGTATCCATCCGTCGACACCTGGGAACGACGTCTCGCTCGCCGAGCGGCGCGTGTTCGAGCGCCTTGCAGCGGGGTTGCCCGACGATTGGGTCGTGCTGCACGGCCGTCGCGTCGTGGTGCCGTCCGCGGACCGCAAGCCGCCGGTGGAGAGCGAAGCGGACTTCCTGGTGCTCGATCCTGCGCGCGGCTTCGTCGTGCTCGAGGTGAAGGGCGGATCCGACGTCGGCGCCGACGCCGACGGTTGGTTCTCGGTGGACTCGCGCGGCAACCGCAAGGCGATCAAGGAGCCCGCGGCGCAGGCGCAGCGCGTGATGCACACGATGCTGGCCTACGTGTCGAGGTTGCGCGGCAACCCGCTCGCTGCGTGGG
The DNA here is from genome assembly GCA_964514315.1 of uncultured Singulisphaera sp. Taxonomy (GTDB): domain Bacteria; phylum Planctomycetota; class UBA1135; order UBA1135; family UBA2386; genus SXPK01. Next base: position 18,974 of record CAZEQF010000018.1, read on the forward strand.
AACGGCGCATGGGCTGGGGCGTGGTGTTCCCGGACTTCGAGGTCGCGGACAGCCCGGACGCCGGCTTGCCGCGCGCGATGTTGCTCGACAAGAAGGACCTCGACGAACCGCGCGCCGCGATCGAACGGTTGTTCGACGCGCACGCGATGGAACGTCGGCCGCTCGGCGACTCCGCGCAGCGGTTCGTGCTCGACGCGCTGCGCCCGTGCTTCCTGTTGTTGCGTTCGCTCGCATCCCGCATCGAGCAGCAGGAGCCTGCGTTCGTCGCGATGACGGACGAACAGGTGCGCGTGCTGGAGGCATGCTGGCACCATCCGCGGCTGTCGGTGCGCGGCGTCGCAGGCTCGGGCAAGACCTACGTCGCGATGGAGTTGGCGCAGCGTCTCCATGCCGAAGGCCAGCGCGTGCTGTTCCTGTGCTTCAACTCGCCGCTCGCGCGTCGCGTCGCCGGCGCGCTGCCGGGGCCGCTCGTGCGCACGTTCCACTCGTTCGTGTGGGACGTCGCGCACAAGGCGGGCTTCGGCGTGCGCATTCCCGAGAAGCCACAGCAGTCCTACTACGAGGAAGACGCGCCCAAGTTGCTCGACGACGCGCTGCGCGCGATCCCCGACGAGCGCTACGACGCGGTGCTCGTCGACGAAGGGCAGGACTTTCGCACCGCGTGGTGGGCCCCGATCGAACGTGCGTTGCGGGACGCGGAGCGCTCGGCGCTGCACGTGTTCTGGGACCCGGACCAGGATCTCCACGGCGGCGGGCCCGTCGCGAGCCTCGGCTTGTTCCCGATGCGGCTCGACTACAACTGCCGCAACACGCGCCGCATCGGCGAGCATGCCGCGCGCTATGCGTCGATCGTTCCCAAGTTCCGGCCGCAGACTCCGGACGGCGACGAGGTCGTCGTGATCGAGTGCGCGTCGCGCGATGCGGTCGCGCAAGAACTCGGCTCGCTGCTGCAGAAGCTCGTCGACCAGGAGCGCGTCGATCCCGACCGCATCGTCGTGCTCACGCCGCATTCGCGCGAACGCAGCGCGCTGAGCCAGGGCCGCGCCGGCAGGTTTTCGCTGGTCGAATTGGACGCCGAGACGCTCGGCCAGCACGAGGTGCGGCACTCGACCGTCCACCGCTTCAAGGGCCTCGAACGCGAGGTCGTCGTGCTGTGCGACGTCGATCCAGCGGATGCGACGGCGCGCGTGCTCCTGCACGTCGGCTGCACGCGCGCGCGGCACGGCCTGTTCGTCCTGGCTGTGCGCTGAGGAGCGTCCGGGCCGTCGCCATCCGGCCCAGGCCACGTGCCGCACTCGGGAGGCTTGCGCGGAGGCCTCGAAGACGCGTCAATCTTCGCCGCCATGAAGCAGACCCTTCTTGCCGTTTCCCTCCTCCTGCTGGCCTCCTGCCAGAGCGCGCCGAAGCTCGACCGCGCCAACTACGACACGTTCGGCGCGCCGATCGAGCTCGAAGGCGCCGTCTCCGTCGCCGAGGTGCTCAAGGCGCCTGAGAACTTCACGGGCCGCTCCGTGCGCCTCACCGGTCCCGTCGATTCGGTGTGCCAGACCAAGGGCTGCTGGATGAAGGTCGGCTCCGCGGAGCCGAGCGTCTTCGTGAAGTTCAAGGACTACGCGTTCTTCGTGCCGAAGGACGCCGCGGGCCGCGACGTGGTGTTCGAAGGCGAGCTCAAGGTGAAGGAGATCTCCGTCGCCGAGCAGCGCCACTACCTCGAAGACGAGGGCAAGAAGGACGAAGCCGCGAAGGTGACCAAGCCGAAGCTCGAGGTCACGTTCATGGCGTCGGGCGTCGCGCTCGCGAAGCCGCAAGCCGCGAAGTGATCGGCTGGCAACGCACGCGCCGCACGCTCGAGTGCGATGCGGCGCGCGTTGGCATGAGCCGTCGGGGCTCTGCACAGGTGCTGTGAGTGGTCCGCGTCGCCGCGGACCAAAGCCGTTGCGGATCCGCGTTCGCGCGGAACCGAGTTCCTGCTGATCTGCGCTCGTGCGGGTACGTTACTCCGCTGCTCCGCACTCGCGCGGATGCGTGCCTCCGCTGACCCGCGTTCGCGCGGATCCGTGCCTCGCTGATCCGCGCTGGCGCGGATCAGTGCGCCTTCTTCGCCGCGTCGGCGAACTGCTCGGTCTCCGTGGAGCCGTGCAGCGCCGTGGTCGACGACTGGCCCTGGCTGACGGCGTGCGTGACCGCGTCGAAGTAGCCGGTGCCGACTTCGCGTTGGTGCTTGGTCGCCGTGTAGCCCTTGTTCTCGGAGCCGAACTCGGCTTGCTGCAGCTCGACGTAGGCCGCCATGCCGCGGCGCGCGTAGCCGTGCGCCAGTTCGAACATCGAGTGGTTGAGCGCGTGGAAGCCGGCCAGCGTCACGAACTGGAACCGGTAGCCCATCGCGCCGAGTTCGCGTTGGAACTTGGCGATGGTCGCGTCATCGAGGTGCTTCTTCCAGT
>CAZEQF010000019.1:0-21369 GCA_964514315.1 uncultured Singulisphaera sp.
CAGGACTCGCCGGTCATCGACGAGCTGTTCAAGCAGCGCTACCAGGGCAGCCGCTACTCGTTCGGATATCCCGCGTGCCCCAACATCGAGGACCAGGACAAGCTGCTGCACTTGCTCGACGCGTCGCGCATCGGCGTGACGTTGAGCGAGGAGTTCCAGCTCGTTCCCGAGCAGAGCACGTCGGCGGTGATCTGCCATCACCCCGCGGCGAAGTACTTCAACGTCAGCGTGACGAACCCGACGATCTGAGCCTGCTGGCTCGCGCAGCGCTGCCTGCAAACGACGACGCCCGCGATCTCCGGAACGGAGGCCGCGGGCGTCGTCGTGTACCGCGCAGCGCGCGGGCGCTCAGGGACTCAGCGGATCAGAGGCCGACCGTCCAGCGCACGCCGTTCGACACGCGGAAGCCGTAGGCGTTCGCGTTCAAGTCGTCCGTGATCGCCTGCGAGACGAGCTTCTCGCCGAGGAGGATCGGCTCGTTCGGGATCGTGTAGCTCAGCCGCTTGGTGTTCGTGCCGACCGTCAGGTGCATCGTGGTGGTCAGCTCCGGCGTGTACATGTAGGCCGTGCAGCCAGGCAGGCCGGGCGGGTCCAGGGGCGTCGGCGTCGCAGCCTCGAGACCCGTGAAGTGGATCGTGAGCACGCCGTTCGGGTACGGCGGGATGCCGTTGGCATCCTGCGTGAACACGGCGCCGAGGCTCGGGACCGAGCCCGGGACTGCGTCGAGCGTCATCGGCATCATGATCGTGTTGCTCAGCGTGGCGAACGTCACCGCCGAAAGGTCGGTCGCATCCGTCAGCGGCGAACCGAGGCCACGCGAGTAGCCAGCGAGGAACGAACCGTTGGTGACCTGGACGGTCTGCCAGCGGATCGTGAAGCGGCCGCTCGGGCTCAGCGCGATCTGGAACGTCTCCGGCGCGAGGGCTTCCCACTCAGGGACCGCGTTCCACGTCACGACGAAGTCGCCCGTGGCTGCGTCGAGGTCCGCGAACACGCCGCCGCCGGGGCCCGCCGCGGGCGGGTTGAGGTCTTCCCAGAAGCCCGCGATGCGCGTGGGGCCTGCAAGCAATGCAGCAACCGTCGGGTTGAACGGAGCGCCCGGGTTGGCGTTGCCCAACGTGAGGAAGCCGTTCGAGCAGACCTGGATGCGGTTCACCTGCACGTTGTTGAACGGGAACGAGAACGGCAGGTTGACGGGCACCGTCTGGTCGTCACCGAGCGCGAGGTTGTTGGTGAAGCCGGAGAACCACGTCGGCGACACGTCGGGACGCGCAACGAAGGTCTGCGCGCCTGCCGGAGTGAAGCTCAGCGAGCGGCCCGACAGGTCTGCCGGGTTGGTCGCGGAGAACTGCTCGTAGAGCGACGGAGCTGCAATCGGGCAGCCCAGGCCGAAGGACTCGGCGCGCGCCGGGTGCGGCAGTTGGTTCGGCACGCACGCGACATCCGTGATCGCATAGCCGGGGCCAGCAGACGTCCACTGCATGCGCATGTTGCTGTAGGCAACAGGCGCGTTGCCGCCCAGCGTGAATTCTTCGGCGAAGCTGTCGCTGCCCACGAGGAACGGGCGAGCCGCGAACGAAACCGCCGTCGTCGCAGCGCCGCCACCGTTGCTCGCGCCGATGAGGACGTTGCCGCCGACTGCGGGCGCGTTGAGCTGTCCGTAGACGACCGTGATGTTGTTGGACGCGTCGAGGACGAGTTGGATGTCGTTCGACGTCGTGGATCCAGTCGGGAACACGCCGGCCCACGTCACCTTCGCGAAGCCAGGCGTCGCGTTGTCGAAGTAGACCTGTCCGCTGCCCGTGGCGCTGGGATTGAAGTCGCTCCACAGCGGGCAGATGCGCGGCGCACCATTGCGCAGTTCTGCTTCCGTCGGCGTCGGATCGCCGCCGGTGTCGCTCGTGCCGCCGAGCCAGACGTAGCCGTTCGAGCACACGCAGATCTGCGTGTAGGCGACGCCGGCGTAGGTGAAGGGGAAGCCGAGCGAGAGACCCTGTGCCGTCTGGTCGTCACCCAGTCCGAGGCTGGTGCCGAGTTCAGTGTTGAAGCAGGGGTTTTGTGATGAAAGCGGTGCAGCCAATGCTGCGGCAAGCAAGGTGAGGGTGAGTGTGCGAATCATGAGTCCTGAGTCGTGAAGTGCTGCGTCTCAGGATTCGATGCCATTCGGCGACCCACCTCCTGCGGCGCGTGAGGGTCGGGACGGTAGCGATGTGCGCTCCCACGAAAAGAGCGAAGGTGGCCCTTCGCCATGAATCCTCATCGAGTGCGGTCAGCCGAAACCGACCCGCAGGCGACCCTCTACAAACGAAACCGCCGAGGCAGCCCGTGCGGGCGGCCTCGGCGGCGCGTCGGGCTTTGCGCCCGTCACTCAGCGTGGCGTTCGATCAGAGGCCGATCGTCCAGCGCACGCCGTTCGACACGCGGTAGCCGAACGCGTTCGCCGACACGTCATCGCTCACAGCCTGCGACATCAGCGTGAGGCCGGCGAAGACCGCGGCGTTCGGGATGCTGAGCAGGTAGCTCGTCGTCGGAGCGCCGAGCGTGAGGTTGAACAGCGACATGATCTCCGGCAGCTGCACGTAGGCCGTGCAGCCCGTGAGGCCCAGCGCATCGAGCGGCAGGCCGCCGGGGATCTCGTTGCTGATCAGCAGGATCGAGAACACGCCGTTCGGCAGCGAGGCGACGTTGTTGGCGTCGAGCGTGAAGTTGGTGCCGAGGCTCGGCGTCGAGCCGGTCGGGACGCTCAGCGTGAGCGGGCGGCGGACCTGGCCAGGAACCGTCGCGCCGTTGATCGCCGAGAGGTCCTGCGAGCCGTTGTCCGGCGCGCCGTTGCCGGCCGAGTAGCCAGCGAGGAAGAAGCCGGTGCCCTGGACGAGCGTCTGCCAGCGGATCGTGAACTGGCCGCTCGGGGAGAGCGCGATCTGGAACGTGTTCGCGTTGGTCGTGCCGTATTCAGGCACCGCGTTCCACGTGACGACGAACTCGCCCGTCGTGGCATCGAGGCCGCTCGCAACCGAGCCGCCCGCTGCCGGGTTCAGGTCTTCCCACCAGCCGGCGATCATGGCCGGGCCGGCGACGAGGTCGACAGGGTCACCGGCGCAGCAGAGCGCGCCCGGATCCGTGCCGCCGATCGTCAAGAAGCCGTTCGACGAGACGTAGATCGAGGTCTCGATGCCGCCGTTGTAGGGGAACGAGAACGGCAGCGCGATCAGGTGCGAGGTGTCGTCGCCAGCTGCGATGACGCTCGTCGCCGCGGCAGAGAAGGCGGGCGACAGGCCCGTGAGCGCGACGTAGTCCGTGCCCGAAGGCAGGAACGTCAGGTCGCGGCCGCTGAGGTCGACCGTGTTGGCCGCGTCGAACAACTCGTAGAGAGTCGGCGACAGGAGGCCAGGGCAGCCAGCGCCGACGACCTGCGAGGACGCGACGTTCGGCGTGCAGGTGACGTCCGTGACGACGAACCCGGGGTTCGTCGGCGTGAACTGCATCTTCGTGTTCGAGTAGGGCAGTTGCTGGGACGGCGTGCGGAGGATGACGTCCGCCCACGTGTTCGAGGCAATGACCTGCGGGCGCGTGGCCAGCGAGATCACGTTGGACGCGGCACCGGCGCCGGGGCTCATGCCGATGATCGACGTGTTCGCTTGGAACGTCGACGGCCTGCCCATCTCGCCGTAGGTGACCGTCACCGCGTTCGACGTGTCGAAGCGGATCTGGAACGTGCTCGGGATCGTCGTGCCGTAGGTGTAGACGCGGAACCACGTCAGCGTCGCAACGCCAGGCGTGGAGGTGTCCATGTAGATCTGTCCGCTACCCGGCAGAGTCGGGTTGAAGTCGGCCCAGAGCGGGCAGATGCGCGGCTGCGCGCTCGCGAGCAGTTCGGCGTTGGTCGGCGAGTAGTCGCCGCCCGTCGCGGTCGCGACGTTGGTCGAGCCGAGCAGGATGTAGCCGTTCGCGCAGACGGAGATGTCCGTGTAGGCAGTGCCGGCGTAGGTGAACGAGAAACCGAGCGGCAGCGGGGCCGAGATCTGGTCGTCACCGAGGGCGAGGTTGGTGCCGAAGTTCGTGTCGAAGCACGGGCCTTGGGCTGCGAGGGTCGCGGCCATGCCGGCTGCGACGGCAAGCGAGAGGACGTTGCGGATCATGGGGTTCCTATTGGGACGGGGCGTGCAGGCAATGGCCTGCGCCCAGGGATGATTGCGACGAATCGCAAGCGGGCGAGGTTCCCTGGAGAGATGGGGTTCCCGGCGCGCACCTCCGAGGATCGCAGACATCCTCCGTTGCGCAAGCCCGTGCGCATGCGCTGGACCGCACTGCGTTCCGCGGGCGTCTTCGTGCGCGACAAGGGCCCGCAAACGAAGACGCCCGGGCTGCCGACTCGCGGCAACCCGGGCGTCCTCGTCGGACCGTGAGGTCCTGTTCAGCTCACAGGCCGAAGGTCCAGCGCAGACCGTTCGACACGCGGTAGCCGAAGGCGTTCGCAGTCACGTCATCGCTGACGGCCTGCGACATCAGGCTGACGCCGAGGATCGAGTTGTCGGCCGGGATCGCAACCGGGAACGTCGTCGTCGCCGCGCCGAGCGTCAGGTTGAAGAACGACGCGAGCTCCGGCAGCTGCACGTAGGCCGTGCAACCCGTGAGGCCGAGCACGTCGAGCGGCAGGCCGCCGGGGATCTCCGTGCTGATCAGCAGGATGCAGAACACGCCGTTCGGCAGGGTCTGCACGTTGCTCGCATTGACCGTGAACGTCGTGCCGACACCCGGGCGCGAACCCGCTGCTGCCGCGATCGTCAGCGGCCGGACGACCGTGCTGCTGACCGTCGCGCCGTTGACGACGGACAGGTCTGCGGCGCCCGGATCGGCCGAGTTGCCACCGCGCGAGTAGCCGGCGAGGTAGGGGCCGCCCGTGCCGCCGACCGTCTGCCAGCGCCACGACATCGAGCCGCTCGGGGAGAGCGCGATCTGGAACGTGTTCACGTTGGCCGTCGCGTTCCACTCGGGCACCGAGTTCCACGTCACGACGAACTCACCCGTCGCCGCGTCGAGATCGGCGAAAACACCGCCGCCAGCGCTGGCGTCGAGGTCTTCCCACCAGCCGCTGAGGCGCGGGCTACCCGCGAGCATCGTGCCGACGTTGCCCGTGCAGCAGCCGCTGCCCGGGTTGGTCGCGCCGAGCGTGAGGAAGCCGTTCGACGAGACGTAGATCTGCGTCTCCGTCGCGCCGTTGTAGGGGAACGGGAAGGGCAGCGTGACGAGGTGCGTCGTGTCGTCGCCCGCGAGCAGGTTGGTCGTGAAGCCGGTGTAGAACGCGGGGCTGATGTTCGGGACCGCGATGTAGTCCGTGCCACCCGACGGCAGCAGCGTCAGGTTGAGGCCGCTGAGGTCCGGCGCCGAGTTCGCGCCACCGAAGAGCTGGTAGAGCGAGGGACCGGCCGGGGCCGGGCAGCCGGCGCCGACGACTTGCGACGTCGCGGGGACTGGCAGCGAGTTCGGCGTGCAGGAGAGGTCCGTGACGACGTAGCCAGGAGCCGTCGGCGAGAAGAGGAACTTCGAGTTCGCGTAGGCGAAGTTCGCGCCAGCGGCGGTCGTGATCGTCTCGCTGAACGTGTTCGACGTGATGACGACGGGACGCGTGGCGAACGACACCGGGTTGGACACCGCGCCCGGGCCCGTGCTCGCGCCGACGATCGTCGTGGCGGTGGGCTGGGTCGCGCCGTAGGTCACCGTGACGCTGTTGCTGGCGTCGAGGATCACCTGGAAGCTGTTCTGGCGCGTCGTGCCGTAGGCGTAGACGCCGGCCCACGTGATCTTCGCGATGCCGGGGACCGAGTTGTCGAAGTAGACCTGGCCGCTGCCGACAGCACCCGGGTTGAAGTCGCACCACATCGGGCAGATGCGCGGCGCTTGCGCGAGCAGCTCTGCTTCCGTCGGCGAGAAGTCCGCCGCGCCCGCGACGCCGCCCAGCCACAGGTAGCCGTTCGAGCAGACGCAGATCTGGGTGTAGGCAACGCCGTTGTAGGTGAACGTGAAGCCGAGGTTCTGGGCCGGCGAGTTCGAGTCGTCGGTCAGGCCGAGGTTCGTGCCGAGCGACAGGTCGAAGCACGGGCTTTGTGCGCTGACGGTGGCGGCGACGCTCAACGCCAGGATGGTGGCAGTGACTTTGCGAAGCATGGGGGGATCAGGGATGTGGGGGGGACTGTGCGCGGACGCAACCAACGTCGGCGCGAGAGGACGGAGGCACCCAGGAGCGGGTGACTCGACTTGTGTAGCCGAGGGTCGGACGCAACGGCAATGCGCTTTGTGCCCTGCCGCATAGGGAATTGGTCAGCGGTCGAACGGTTGCACTACTGCCTGCGGCCCAGCGCCTTGCTGGTCGTCCTTGGCCTCGAGTGGCTGGGATTCCGCGCGCGGCCCGACCGGGAATCGATCGACTCTGTGGTCGCGGGAGACGTGTCGGTGTGCTGGGTGACCACGCTCGTTCTTCGTGCGCAGAGGTCGTTCCACAAACGAAGACGCCCGGGCTGCCGACTCGCGGCAACCCGGGCGTCCTCGTCGGACCGTGAGGTCCTGTTCAGCTCACAGGCCGAAGGTCCAGCGCAGACCGTTCGACACGCGGTAGCCGAAGGCGTTCGCAGTCACGTCATCGCTGACGGCCTGCGACATCAGGCTGACGCCGAGGATCGAGTTGTCGGCCGGGATCGCAACCGGGAACGTCGTCGTCGCCGCGCCGAGCGTCAGGTTGAAGAACGACGCGAGCTCCGGCAGCTGCACGTAGGCCGTGCAACCCGTGAGGCCGAGCACGTCGAGCGGCAGGCCGCCGGGGATCTCCGTGCTGATCAGCAGGATGCAGAACACGCCGTTCGGCAGGGTCTGCACGTTGCTCGCATTGACCGTGAACGTCGTGCCGACACCCGGGCGCGAACCCGCTGCTGCCGCGATCGTCAGCGGCCGGACGACCGTGCTGCTGACCGTCGCGCCGTTGACGACGGACAGGTCTGCGGCGCCCGGATCGGCCGAGTTGCCACCGCGCGAGTAGCCGGCGAGGTAGGGGCCGCCCGTGCCGCCGACCGTCTGCCAGCGCCACGACATCGAGCCGCTCGGGGAGAGCGCGATCTGGAACGTGTTCACGTTGGCCGTCGCGTTCCACTCGGGCACCGAGTTCCACGTCACGACGAACTCACCCGTCGCCGCGTCGAGATCGGCGAAAACACCGCCGCCAGCGCTGGCGTCGAGGTCTTCCCACCAGCCGCTGAGGCGCGGGCTACCCGCGAGCATCGTGCCGACGTTGCCCGTGCAGCAGCCGCTGCCCGGGTTGGTCGCGCCGAGCGTGAGGAAGCCGTTCGACGAGACGTAGATCTGCGTCTCCGTCGCGCCGTTGTAGGGGAACGGGAAGGGCAGCGTGACGAGGTGCGTCGTGTCGTCGCCCGCGAGCAGGTTGGTCGTGAAGCCGGTGTAGAACGCGGGGCTGATGTTCGGGACCGCGATGTAGTCCGTGCCACCCGACGGCAGCAGCGTCAGGTTGAGGCCGCTGAGGTCCGGCGCCGAGTTCGCGCCACCGAAGAGCTGGTAGAGCGAGGGACCGGCCGGGGCCGGGCAGCCGGCGCCGACGACTTGCGACGTCGCGGGGACTGGCAGCGAGTTCGGCGTGCAGGAGAGGTCCGTGACGACGTAGCCAGGAGCCGTCGGCGAGAAGAGGAACTTCGAGTTCGCGTAGGCGAAGTTCGCGCCAGCGGCGGTCGTGATCGTCTCGCTGAACGTGTTCGACGTGATGACGACGGGACGCGTGGCGAACGACACCGGGTTGGACACCGCGCCCGGGCCCGTGCTCGCGCCGACGATCGTCGTGGCGGTGGGCTGGGTCGCGCCGTAGGTCACCGTGACGCTGTTGCTGGCGTCGAGGATCACCTGGAAGCTGTTCTGGCGCGTCGTGCCGTAGGCGTAGACGCCGGCCCACGTGATCTTCGCGATGCCGGGGACCGAGTTGTCGAAGTAGACCTGGCCGCTGCCGACAGCACCCGGGTTGAAGTCGCACCACATCGGGCAGATGCGCGGCGCTTGCGCGAGCAGCTCTGCTTCCGTCGGCGAGAAGTCCGCCGCGCCCGCGACGCCGCCCAGCCACAGGTAGCCGTTCGAGCAGACGCAGATCTGGGTGTAGGCAACGCCGTTGTAGGTGAACGTGAAGCCGAGGTTCTGGGCCGGCGAGTTCGAGTCGTCGGTCAGGCCGAGGTTCGTGCCGAGCGACAGGTCGAAGCACGGGCTTTGTGCGCTGACGGTGGCGGCGACGCTCAACGCCAGGATGGTGGCAGTGACTTTGCGAAGCATGGGGGGATCAGGGATGTGGGGGGGACTGTGCGCGGATGCGACCTGCATTCGCGCGAGAAGACTAGATCACCCTAGAGTGGGCGCGCCTTCGTCGGTAGCCCCGCTCCGACGCGCGGTCCACTTCGTTTGTGCCGTGCGGGATCCGGGAATGATCAGCGATCGACCGATTTACGGGCGTGCGTGCCATTCGGCCCCGTGACGGTGGGCCGTGTCGTCGCGTGGCATGCGATTGCATCCGCTGCAGCGATCAGCGCGAGGAACGCGGCGGCAACGAGGAAGCGAGGGCGCGCGTTCGTTTGCTTCGGGGCGAATGGTCGTGCAAGCGCCGCGGCCCACAGCACGGCCAACGCTGGGATCGCCAATGCGCCGAGCCGTGCGTAGCCGAAGAACGGCAGCGTCAGCAACAATCTCGCAACGGCCCAGAAAACGACCTGCGTCGAGCCCTCAGAGCGTCGGAGCCCTCGGAGGCCGATCAGCGCGAGCGCGAGCAACAACCATCGCCACACGATGGCAATCGTCGATTCGGGCGTGACGAGATCGACCGGCATGCGCGTGCCACTGCGGCCCATCGGCGCGTTGCACAACCCGAAGCCTGCAGCTGCGCCGCGCCACGCGAGCGCGAGCTTGTTCGTGAACAGCGTCGCTGCGTCGTTCGGATGATCGACGATCCACTGCATGCCTTTCGCATAGCCGTGGTTCACCGCGTCGAGATGCGGCGGATATCCAAGCGACAGTTCGCGCGGCAACACATCGAGCAAGCCGCGTGGATAGCGCGCGAGGCCGCCTTCGAGTCGAGGCCGTCGGTCGAGCGCTGCGCGCGAGAAACCGCCGTCGCTCTCGCTGTTGTTCGCGAGAAAGAAGTTGAGCGGGCCGTAGAGCGCGAGGATCGGCGTGTGCAACGGCTCGGGCCTGTAGCCATACGCCTCGTCGAGGATGGCGAGGTCTTCGAGTGTCACGCGCGAGCCGCCGCGCACGCGCACGGTGTCGCTGACGAGCCCTGCGGTCGGCAACTGCGCGAACGCAGGCATCGCGCGCACTGCTTTCATCGCATCGTCGTTCCACGGCAGCGAGCCTCGCGGCGGCATGTCGGGAAGCCGTTGCGTTCCGTCGATGCGGCCTTCGTTGAAGTCGGCGATCGAACGGGCAACGTGGAGTTGCCACGGCAGCAGCGTGATCGCGAACGCGAACAAGGCGAACGCGACGTCGCGCGAGCGGCCTTCGCGCATCCGCCATGCGCGCCACGCAAACCATGCGAGGGACATCGCGACGAACGCGAGATGCTCGGCGCGGAAGAGGCATGCCGCGGCGTTGAGTGCTCCCCATCGTGCTGCTGCGAACGTTGCGCCCGGTTTGCGCATGCGTTCGAAGTCGCCGATCGACAGCACGCAGAGCAGCAAATGCGGGATCTCCACGTGCAGGCCGCTGCCGAGCACGATGAGCGCGTTGCTGCACGCGCAGATCCATGCCGCGAGCAGGGCGACGCGCGGTTCGAGTGAGCGCGCGAGCCCGAGGTAGAGCGCTGGCGGGATCAGCGCGCCGAGCAGCGTCATCACGGCGCGCATCGCGTAGGCCGAGCCGCTGCCGTCCCACAGCGCTTGCGCGAGCCATCGCATTCCCGGTGGCCGGAACGGCAACGCGGCCTCGAGGCCAGCCGTGCCGTTGCAGATCTGCTGCCAATACGGGGCGTCGCCTTGGTAGTCGGCGACGAACGCGTCTGCGCGTTCCGGCGACAGCAGCCAGTGCGCCATGCGCAGCGCGAGGCTCACTGCGAACAGCACGACTGCGTGGCGCATGGTCGAAGAGGCGGTCCAGAAACGAAACGAGGCGCGGTTTCTACCGCGCCTCGTTGGTCGTGTCTGCTGCGGTCGCGCGCGGACGGATCCGCGCGCGGCAGCAGTGCATCACTGCACGAACAGGTTCTTGAACTGGTTCGACAGCGAGTAGCTGCCGTCCGGTTCGAAGACCAGCACCTGCGAGTAGACCAGGATGCCCTGGGCCGGCATTCCCGCGAACGACGGGTAGCTCAGGCTGAAGTTGCCCGTCGCGTCCGAGAAGAACGCGTAGAAGTCGAGCGTGCCACCGACCGACGCGGTCGGGAAGCCGGGCACCGAGGTCGGGCCCGCCGTGTCGCCGAGCACGAGCATGAAGAGCTTGGGAGCTCCGTTCGTGTTGACGTTCAGCGTGACCGTCTGGTTCGCGCTGCTCTGCTCCGGGGTCATCTGCACGACCGCGGGAAGACCAGGGATCGTGCGCGTGCCGATCTCGAAGTCATCGATCGTCCAACCGCCGAGCGCGAGGCTCGTGTCCGTCGTAAGGCGGAACTCGATCTGCACCGTCGGGTTGTTGTCCGCCATCGGCAGCGCGTATTCGAACGTCTGCCACGACGTGTCGATGAGATTGCCGACCGCGTCGTTCTCCCACACGAGGATGCCGTTCGCGTAGATCTGCGCCTTGTCGTACTGGCCTTCCTCGACCGTGAGCCAACGCTTGAAGCGCAAGACCACGCCCGTCTGTCCGCTGAGGTTGAAGGACGGCGAGCGGCAGAACTCGACGATGTTGTTCGGGTAGGCGCCGTTCGCCGTGCCCGTGCCGAGGTCCGTCGCCACCGCGCGCGTGCCCGTTGGCGCGCCCAGCGGGTCCGCCCACGCGACGCCAACCGACGTGCCCGACTTGCCGTTCGGCGTTCCGAACTGCCAATCGACCGTGCCGGTGGTCGAGGTGCGACCCGTGGTCCAGCCCGTCGGCGTGCCCGTGCCTTCGAATCCCTGCGTGAACAGCGGGACATAGGTTCCACCCAGCCCTGCGTTCACCGTGTAGGTGAGCTCGCCGGTGAGCGGATAACGGCTCGTGCCCGTCGTGCTCGTGCCTTCGAAGTGGTAGCTGACCTGGCCCGAAGCGAGGCCCGGGAGCATCGCGCGGTAGCCGTTGAGGCCGCCGCTCGGAACCATGACGCGCGTGACCGGCGCGCCACCTGCGGCCGAGTAGACCAGGCGGGCCTCGGTCACCGTGCCGCCGTCATTCGGCGCCACGGTCGCGAGCACGACGCGCGAGTTGTAGCGGTCGCCGGTGTTCTGCAGCGTGTTGTGGCTGAACGAGATCGGCTGGAAGACCGGGTAGGGCAGCGCCTTCGTGATCGCCGCCGCGCTGAGTTGCGCGTAGTGCGGGACGCCGTTCAGCAGGTTGCCATCGTCGTCGTCGGCGATGAAGACCTGCGTGACGTAGTCTGGACGCGTCGAGGCGTTGCCGACGATCGCGCCGATCATGATGTCGTTGCTGATCTGCAGCGCGGCGGGCGTGCCGAGCGCGGTGCGCAGGTTCTGGCGCAGCTGCCACGCGAAGCCCATCAGCACCTGGCCAGCGCCGTGCGGCGACGTGGTCGAGTACGGATAGGTGAACGTGTTGTCGCCGCGACGCAGCGCGACGTTGGCCGTCTGGAAGCCGCTGCCGAGCAGCGGGCTGTCGACCAGATACATGCCGACGAAGTCACCGATCGCTTCGCTGTTGCCCTCCGCGACCGTGTTGCTGATGCCGCCGTAGCGCTCGTCGAGGCCGTGGCCCCATTCGTGCGCGATGACGGTCGAGAACGCAGTGTTCGCGCAGCCGCCGCCGGCCGAATAGAAGTTGATCGTGTTGCCCGTGTAGTAGGCGTTGCACGTCGACGCGATGTTGACCGTCGGGACGATGGCGTCCGCGGTGTTCAACTGCGTGCTGTTGCCGAGGATGCTGCGGCAGAACTCGTTCGTGCGGTCGACCCAGTAGCTGGTCGTGACGTCCGAGGCCTGTTCCGGCGTGTCGGTCGAGGCGCCGAGTTGGATCACGTTGGCGACGCCCGGCGTGATCGTGAACGTGCCGCCTGGCGACGTGCCACCGATGATGGCTCCGTGGTGGCGGCCGTCGAGCGCGCCGATCGTGATGTTGACGGGCGCTGCGATGTCGACCGTGAACTGGCCGTTGTTGTCCGTCGTGACGCTGCCGATGCCCGGCACGCTGAGCGTGAGGCCCGGGATGCCTGCGTTCGACAGTGCCACGTAGGCGTCGTTGCCCGTGCGCGTCCAGCGCTGCACCGTCACCGTCGTCGGGACGAAGGCGCTGTTGTCGGCGCTCTTCGCTTCCTTCGCGAGCTTCGCCGTGGCCGAGAGGCCGCAGTCCGCAAAGCCGCACTCGTGCTTGTCGGTCGTGTAGTTGAGGATCGAGCCGTCCTTGGCGTCGACGTAGTAGCGACCGATCGGGCCTTGGCCGTTCTGGTCCACGTTGCTGACCGGCACTTCCCACGCGAGGCGGAAGTCCGAGGTCGTCTCTGCGTGCGCGTCGCCCCAGATCACGAGGCGGATGTCGCGCGGCTTGCCCGGCTGCGAGACGCCCGTCGGCGTCTGGTCGAGGGCGATCCAGGCGCGTGCATGCGCTTCGCCTTCGGCGATCTTCGGCATCGTGTCGAAGTCCGCGGGGATCGGCCATGCGACGCTGCCCAGCATCGCCAGCACGCCCTTCATGTTGATGCGGACGTCGGCGCGGCCACCGATGCACGGCAGGCCACGGAAGTACTGGTCGAACGTGAACGACCACGTGCGGCCCATGCGCGCGCCGATGATCTCACGGAACTCGGACGTGCCGAGGCCGAGGATGTCACCGTGCTGCTCGAGGGCGATGAGTGCCTGGCGGCGGGCTTCTTCGATCGAGTTGCCGCGCCAATCGGCGAGCGGGGCGCCCGAGCCGTAGATCACGCGCGGCGTGTTCGTCGCGAGCGACCACTGCGCGAGCCACGTGCCACCGAGGCGCTGCTCGAGTGCCGGGAACGGCTTTGGCTGCACGCTCTTGGGAAGATTCGCCTGCGTGGCGTCCTGCGCGATGGCGACGGACGCGAGCAGCAAGCTGAGAAGCGGGGTGAAACGCATTCTTGGGGGACCTGAGATGTGGTGGTTCGTCGGTGTGCGCCGACGAGGTGGTGTCGTCCGGTTCCTTGGGCAGGGGGAGAACCGGACGCAGGGCGGGCAGGAACGTCAGTCTGGTGACAACCCCCACTGTGTCAAGCAGGGCGAGGTTGCTGGGACATCCGACTGACGAACTTGCGGTCGCCCCGATGGCACGGGGCAGATTTCGCCAGACCGATTTCCCTGGATGCCCTGCATGCGGTGGAGGGGATACCATTCTCCGTCCCGCCCTTGGCGGTGCGCCCCTGACCTGATGCCGAACCTGAGCGAAAGACGGCCCGACGCAAATGCCTTGGGGCGCGGTGCTTGGACCCGACTCCGGCCTCCGGGTTGGGTCGAGGAGATCCTGCTCGCGATCGCTGCGGGCATCGTCGCGTACCTGGCCTCATGCCTGGTCGAGCCTGCGAGGTCGAACCCGCACGGGTTCGGTTTGCAGTGGCGCGACATGTCGGAGCAGCCGTTCGCGTTCCTGGGACAACTGCCGCACCGAATGCTCACGCCGTTGCTCGCGCACCTCGTCGGGTTGAGCGGCGACAGCTTCACCGACTTCACGCGGCTCTCGGGCGCCGTGATGCTCGCGCTGGTCTTCTACGTCTGCCGTGCGCGCGGCGCGCTGCGCCTCGACGCGATGCTGATCACGCTCGCGATCTCGTTCACCGGCGCGATCCAGATCTACAAGCGCGGGATGATCGGCTACTGCGACAACGTGGGCTTCACGTTGTTCGCGCTCGGTTGGCTCGCGCGACGCCGGGGCTTCGTGTTCTGGCCGCTCTTCTTCTTCAATCTCGTCAACCACGACATGGCGGCGTTCTTCTTGCCGTGGATGTGGTTCTTGCGGCGCGAAGTGGGCGCGCTGCGACGCTGGGACGCGATCGGCGCAGGCGCCGTGTTGTTCGTCTACTACCTGTTCCGTCTCTACGTCGCCAAGCACGCTGCGTCGTGGGAGTACGACGAGGGCTACTTCCTCGCGAACTGCTTCCTGCCGTTCCACTTCGTGTGGATCTGGTTCCTCGCGGCGTGCCATCTCCTGTTGCAGTTCGGCCCGATGCTCACGGTGCTGTTGTGGCACTCGTGGCAGGCGAGGCCTGAGCGCGAACGGCTCGGCACGGCGTTGATCCTGCTCGGCATGGGCGGCGTGTTCTGCTTCGCCTACGACGTGCATCGGCACAGCAACCTGATCTTCCTGCCGATTGCGTTCGCCTCGACGCGCTTCCTCACGGACCTGCGCAGCCGTGTCGCCTACCTGTTCTTGATCGCGCTGCAGATCTGGAACTACCGCGAGTTCGTGTGGCAGCCGGAGTCCGAGGACCCGTGGGACTTCCAGTCGCCTGGATGGCTGTTCGACAACCTGACCGGGACGATGGTCATGGCGAACGAAGGGCATCGGCTGATCCTGCCGCAGTACCGATTCGACCTGTCAGTGCAGTACGACCTCGTCACCAAGTCGCTGCCGATGCTGCAGCGTGAGTTCGTCGCGATGGCATTCGGCGTGTTGGCGATCGTCGCCGTGAGCCGTTGGCTCGTGCGCAAGAACATCGGCGGCCCGCGCTGGGCTGCCTAACTGGGCTTGGTGCCTTCGTTCCACTTCGGCGCGAGCAGGCGCCGTTTGCCGTCTTGCGATCGCGGCGCCGTTGCGCCGTCTTCGCCGGCGAAGTCGCGGTCCCACAGCTGGCACGTGACTTCCTTGTGCTTCTGGTCGAGGCCTTCGCAGTAGTTCGTGAACTTGCAGCGTCGCACCTCCGCGCCGCGGCCGAGTTCGACCTTGCGGAACCAATCGGGATCCGCGAGCGACTGCCGCGCCGCAGCGACGACGTCGGCGTGGCCGTCGCGCAGGATCGCTTCTGCTTGCTCGAAGCTCGCGATGCCGCCGGCCGTGACGATCGGCGTGTCGTGGCCCGCTGCGCGAACGGCGCTGCGGATGTCGCGCGCGAGGTGCGCGTTGCGCGAGAACGGCCCGCGCGCGTCGCTGCGCACCGTGGGCATGCATTCGTGGCCTGACGGGCCGGTGTAGGGATACGCCGCTTCGCCGACGTTGGGCTGCTTGCTGTCGTCGAACTTGCCGCCCTTGCTGATCGACAAGTAGTCGAAGCCCGCGCGCGCGAACGCGGCTGCGTGCGCAGTCGCGTCCTCGATCGTGCTGCCGCCTGCGATCGCCTCGTCGCCGAGGAACCGCACGCCGACGCAGAAGTCGCGGCCGACCGCTGCGCGCACCGCGGCGAACACTTCGAGCGGCAGTCGTTGGCGATCCTCGATGGAGCCGCCGTAGCCATCGGTCCGCGTGTTCGTGCGCGAGAGGAACGACGCCATCGTGTAGGCGTGCGCGTAGTGCAGTTCCACGCCGTCGAAGCCTGCGTCTTGCGCGCGGCGCGCCGCGTCGGCGAACAGCGACGGCAGCGCGCGCGGCAGTTCGCGGATGTGGGGGAGATGCAGGTCGCTGACTTCTTCGCGCTGGCCGAAGTCGAGGTCGCGAAGTTCGCGCGGCGACAGCGTCTGTTCGAGGAGGTCGCGCGGCATCGCAGCGAGCGCGTCGCGCACTTCCTGGTCGGACAGCTCGCGGCCCGCGCGTTGCGATGTGAGTTGCCGGTGCGCGTCGCGCAGCGACAGGAACCGCGCGAAGAACTTCGCTTGCTCGGGCCGTCGACGGATCGACAGGAAGTCGAGGATCTGCAGGAAGACGAGCGTCTGCCCGTCGCTGCGTCGCTTCACCGTCTGCGCCAGTTCGCGCAGGCCCGGAACGAAGCGGTCGTGGCCGATGCGCAGCAACGGGCCGCTCGGCACGTCGCGGATGCCCGTTGCTTCGACCACGAGCACGCCTGGCCTGCCGTCGGCGAAGCGTCCGTACCAGTCGAGCACGTTCTGCGTGACGAGCCCGTCGTCGGTCGCGCGCCACGGCACCATCGCCGGGACCCACGTGCGAGTGCGCGCGCGCACGGGGCCGAGTTGCACGGGCGAGAACCACCGCGACGTTCGCGCTTCGTCCACGGTCGGCCACTTCGTCTCGGGCACGCGGTGCCAGACGACAGCAGGCTTGGATGCGGTCTCGCTCGATCGTGGGTCGGTCACGAGCGCAGGATAGTCGGATGCGGAGTCGCGCGCTTCGCGGCTTCTCGCAGTCTTACGCGTGAATGGACGCGATCGGCTGCGCCTGCGGACATCCGCTGCTCCGCGCCATCACTTCGCCCGCCACTGCGCGAACGCCATTCCGTCCGGGCCGCTGCCGCCTGGAATGCGATCGACGACGGCATGGGTCGCGAGGTCGACGAGCGCGAGGAACTCGCCACGCTGGCAGGCGATCCACGCGCGCTTGCCGTCGGGCTCGATGCAGATGCCGATCGGGAGCGGGCTCAGTTCGGTCTTGTCGCCGAGCAAGTCGATCGTGGAGACCAGCGCGCGCGTCGTCGTGTCGAAGACCTGCACGCAGCCGGCTTCGGCGCAGCTCACGAGCGCACGCGAGCCGTCGGGCGTCATCGCGACGCGGATCGGGAACGCGGCGGTCTCGATCGTCGCGAGGCGCGCGAGCGTGCGCGCGTCGAACACCACGACTTCGTCGGCTGCGCGATTGGCGACCCACACGGTGTTGCCGTCGCCGCTGACTGCGAGGCCTTCGGCTCCGTCGCCGGACGTCACGACGGACGGCTTCGATCCGTCGAGCGGGATCGAAGCGAGCGTCCCGTCCGGGATGCTCGCGCCGAATGCGATCGATCCGTCGCGCGACAGCTCGACCATGTGCATGAGTTGCTGCGGCGTCGGCAGCGCGCGTTCGACCTTGCGCGCGGCCACGTCGACGAGGAGCAGCCTGCGCGTCGACTCGCTCGTCACCGCGACGCGGGCGCCGTCGGGCAAGAAGCGGATGCCGTGCGGCCGCAGCCATGTCCGCTGCCTAGCAACTCCGCCGACGAGGTCTTCGCCTTGCAGTTCGATCGTGCCGGTCGCCGCGGCAGCTTCGATGTCGACGACCGTCAGCGTGCTGCCCGGTTGCTGGCCGCCGTAGTTGCAGACCACCGCGGTGCGACCGTCCGGCGACACGGCCACTTCGTGCGGGCCGTCGCCGACGGGGATGCGCGCGACTTCGGCGCGGCGATCGGGATCGATCACGAGCATCTCGGCGCCGGACTTCGCGAGCACGAGCAGGCGGCGGGTGGGCGCGGCCTCGGGCGCTGCGCAGGCTGCGAGCGCGCACAGGCTTGCCATGAGCAGGCGACAGGTCCTTCGGATTGCTCGCGCGCGCTGCGTTGGCTGCATTTGCGACGGACAGGCGAGGAAGGGCATCGAATGAGGCTTGGGCACGGGGTTCCAGAAGCGTGGTCTGCCTTGCAGAATGCGCGGCCGCGTTCCTACGCGCTCCCTCCCTCTCGTGCGAACTGTGCCCCCAACCTTCCGCGGTGACGCAACGTGGTTCGCCGCATTCGTTGCGTGTGCGCTCGGCGCGCCGCTGCCGTCGCAGCAGCAGGCCACGAATGTCGATGCAGCGCTGCAGCGATGGGAACAGGCGTTGGCGAAGGACGAGAAGGACCGCGCCGCTGCGCTCGTCGCGTTGGCCGCGTTCGACGATCCGCGCGTGACCGATGCGCTGGCCGCGGCGATGAAGCGCTTCGCGAAGGATCCGTTCGGCGCGCGCATCGCCGACGCGATCGGGCAGAAGCAGCGGCCGCAAGCGTGTCCTGCGCTCGAAGACGCGTTCAAGTCCAAGGACGCATCGCCGCAGTTGCAGAACGCCGTGGCGCGTGCGCTCGGCAAGCAAGGCAATCGCGGCATCGACTTCCTCGTCGACGTCGCGCAGAGCGAGTTGGACACGATCACCGACGCGATGCGGCAGGCGAGCCGCGCGGGGCTCGCGGCGTGCAACGAGGATCGCGCGTGGCGCGGCCTCGCCCCGCTCGCGTTGAAGGGAAGCAAGGTCGAACAACTTGCCGTGTTGCAGTCGCTCGCGCCCGCGAAGGGCGTGAAGGCCGTCACGCAGGTGCGCGTGAAGTTGTTGCAGGAGAGCGACGACGTGCTCGCCGCGACGGCGTGGCGGCAGCTCGCAGCCGAAGGCTATGCGCGCGCGGGCGCCGCGCTCGAGGACCTCGTGTCGCGCATGGGCTCGTCGCCGCCGCCTGCAGCGCGCGCAGAACTCGTCCAAGGGATGTCCGCCGGCCTGTTCGGGCTCGCGCCGGAGGAGTTCTTGCGGCTCGCGGCTTCGCCCGCGGGGCAGGTGCAGGCTGCAGTGCAGAACGCCGCCGCAGGCCTCGCCAAGGACGCGGGGTTGCTCGCGTTCCTCGTCGCGGCCGCGCGCGAACGCGACGACGCGAACGAGCGCATGGTGGCGCTCATGGTCGTCAGCAAGGCGACGGTCGAGGCGCTTGCGCCGCACGTCGCGTCGATTCGCGCAGGTTTGCAGAAGCCCACGCGCGACGCCGTCGAACTCGCGCTCGCGACGATGCCGGCGTTGTCGAAGGACCCGAAGTGGAAGGACGACGTGCGTCGTCTGCTGGAGACTTCGGATCCCGAGTTGCGCACCACCGGCCTTGCGCTGCTGCTGGACCTCGGCATCGGCGACGCGGTCGCGATCGCGCAGAAGCAGATCGACGCGGAGCAGTGGGCGCTGCGTTCGGTCGCGTATCGCTACCTCGCGAAGTTCCGCGACCTGTCGTCGATCCCGTTGTTGGTCGCGCGCTTCGGCAAGGAGACGGGGCGGCTGGAGATCGAGCTTTCGGACGCCCTGTTCGTGCACGCCGGCGTTCGCTGCTGGACGCGTGACGAGTGGTCCGACTGGTGGAAGCAGAACGGCGAAGGCCACGCGCTGCCTCGCATCGAGACGGTCACGTCGACGAAGAAGAAGAGCCAGGGCGGCGGTTCGACGGCGAGCTACTTCGGCATCCCGCTCGTGAGCCGCAAGTGTGTGTTCCTCGTCGACGCATCCGGCTCGATGTCAGCCAAGATCGGCACCGACAAGAAGCGGACGCGCTACGACGAGGTCCGCACGCAGCTCCACAACGCAGTCGAGAAGCTGCCGGACGACCAGCTCTTCAACATCTGCTTCTACTCGTCGGGCGTGAACCCGATGTGGCCCGAGCTGCGTTCGGCGAAGGGCGAGGAACGCAAGCAGGTGCTGGACCGCATCAAGGCGTCCAACTTCACGCAGGGCAGCACGAACATCTTCGACTCGCTCGAGCGCGCGTTCGGCGATGCGCAGATCGACACGGTCTACCTGCTCAGCGACGGCGAGCCGTCCGCTGGCCGCATCACCGACGCGACGCAGATCGCGGACCTCGTGCGCCGCTGGAACTACGGCCGTCAGGTCGTGATCCACTGCGTGTCGGTGGGCGCCAACTCCAAGTTCCTGGAGCGGCTCGCGCGCGAATCGGGCGGCGAATACGTGTTCGTGCGCTGACGCGCGTCGCCCGCGAACTGCGCCCTCAGTCTTCGCCGTCGTCTTCTTCGGCGCGTGCCAGCAGCGCGCTCGCGATGCGCTGTAGCAGTTCGCTGCCCGCGGCGAGCTCGGTTCCCGTGATGCGTTCGTCCTCGGAATGCGCGAGCTCGATGCTGCCCGGTCCTGCGAGCACGACCGCGCGGTCCTTCGCGAACGACCGCAGCTTGGGCGCGTCGCTGCCGAACGGCACGGCCTTGCGTTCGAATCCTGGCAACGGCGGGTAGAGGTCTGCCTCGCACGACGACAGCGTGTCGACTTCGCCGTGCGCGGGCGCGAGTTCACGCGCCTTCGCCGCGAACGCGCAGCCTGGCAGCGTGCGCACGAACACTTCGGCCTCGGCCGACGGCGCGATCACGTTGGGCGCTGCGCCGCCGTGCACCGAGCCGAGGTTCCACACCTCTTCGCCGAGAACGGGGTCGCGCTTGCCTTCGAACGAACGCAGTCGCTGCAGCCAGTCGACCATCTCCCACAGCGCCGATCTGCCGAGCTGCGGCGTGCCGCTGTGCGCGGGCACGCCGTGCGTGCGCAGCCGCAAGTGCAGCGTGCCGCGTTGGCCGGTCGCGAGCACGTTGTCGGTCGGTTCGCCGTTGACGACGCCGAGCACGTTGGGGCAGCGCGCGCGCAGGCTGATCGCCGCGTCCGCGCCGATGCTGTCCGTCTCTTCGCCGACGACGCCGAGCCATGCGAGGTCGGTGACGCCGTGCGACAGCAGCGAACGGATCGCGGCGAACTGCGCGACGATCTGTCCCTTGGCGTCGCAGGCGCCGCGGCCGTGCAGCAAGTCGCCGTGCCAACGCGGCGCGATGAACGGCGGCACGGTGTCGAGGTGCGTGCTGAACAGCACCTTCGGATCGCCCGACCAGCGCGCGAGCACGTTGCTGCGGCCGGGGGCTACGCGCTGCAGTTCGACGTCGGCGCCGAGTTCGCGCAGCAGCGTGTGCAGCGCAGCGAGGCCGCGGTCTTCGTGGCCCGTCGTCGTGTCCTCGGCGCAAAGCGCGAGCAGACGGTCGAGCATCCAGTCGCGCGCGCCGTCGCTCATCGGCTGAGGCTCAGCCGAGCTTGGTGAGGCCGGCGTAGGCGGCGAAGCTCGCGAGCAGCAACGCAACGACCCAGCCGAACGGGCGCGGAATGAAGCCGCGGCGCACGAGCGCGGGCAGCACGGCCGCGACCACCCAGACGCCGACCTTGGCCCACATCCACGTCCGCCACAGGGACGGGTCGGAGAGGTTGAGGCGCGCGAGCATGCCGAAGCCCGCGACGAGCAGCAGGACGAGGCCGAGTCCGTGGAAGATCATCGAGGTCTTCTGCGGTGCATCCTTCGGCGTCGCGAGCGCGACACCGGCGGACATCATGAGCAGGGCGAGACCGACGATGTGCAGGACCTTGTAGAGCTCGAGCGTCATGCGGCGCACGGTAGGTGGGCCGCTGCGCGAAGTCGAGCGCGGCGCGGAGGCGTCGTGGCGGCTCTCGCGAAGGTCGTTCGTCGGAGTGCGTCCGTCGCGCGCTGGACGGACGCACTCGGCGCTCGCGCGAACGTCAGCGGCGGTGCGCGAACTGCGCGATCGCGCCGACCACGTCGATCTGCTCGGCCTCGGTGAGGCCTTGGAAGATCGGCAGCGCGAGGCTCGTCGCCGCCGCGTTCTCCGCGACGGGGAAGTCGCCGGGCTTGCCGCCGAGGTCGGCGAAGCACGGCTGCAGGTGGAACGGGATCGG
>CAZEQF010000020.1:0-19459 GCA_964514315.1 uncultured Singulisphaera sp.
TCACGCGCGCTTCGTGACTTCGAGCAGGTGGTAGCCGAACTGCGTCTTCACCGGGCCCTGGACGACGCCGACGTCGCCTTCGAAGCACGCGGTGTCGAACTCCTTCACCATCTGGCCGCGGCTGAAGGTGCCGAGGTCGCCGCCGCGCTGGCCCGAGGGGCACTGCGAGTGCTGCTTGGCGAGCGCTGCGAAGTCGGCGCCCGTGGCGATCTGGTTCTTGAGGTCGAGGCAGGCTTGTTCGGTCTTGACGAGAATGTGGCGTGCGGTGGCGCGAACCATGGTGTTGTCCTTTCGTTGGGGCGCAGCAAGGTAGTGGGGTTCGGCCGCGCGTCGCCACGAGATTCTCGGCGCGCAGCGGGGCTTCGGCCGCTGGCAATGGCACGCCGCGGGCTTAGAAGTGGTCGCACAACACAACGGCGGCTGCGGCCGGCCCCCAAGCCCGATGGCCGCGTCGCGGGATCGCAGCGGGGTCCACGGATCCAGTGACGAACACGCTCCTTGCCCTCGGTCTTCGTTGTCCGGCCTTGCTCGCCGGCTTGTTGCGACACCACTTCCAAGAACCTCCGCATGCTCCGAACGCTCCCGCTCGCGTTCCTCGCCATCTGCATGGCTTCGTCCGTCGCTGCGCCGCTCGTGTCGCAGGGACAGCCCGCTGCCGCCGCGGCTCCTGTCGCGCCGCGCTCGCAAGGGCTCAAGGTGACCTATGCGCCGCTCGACGCGGACCGCAAGGGTCGCGAAGGCGTGCACAGCTTCCGTGCGCGCGTCGCGTCGCTCGCCGTCGAGCGCGGTGAGACGCCGACGCCGTTGCTCTCGCCGGGCATGTTCCAGGCGAAGTTCGAAGGCGTGGTGCAGCTGGCGTTGCGCGATCGATATCGGTTCCGCGTCGAAGGCCGCGGCTCGTTCACGCTGCTCGTGAACGGCGAGAAGGCGCTGCAGGGTTCGCTGCGCGCGGGCAAGCCCGTCGAGACCGCCGAGCCGGTGCGGCTCAAGAAGGGCGACAACGCGATCGTGCTGCAGTTCGAGAGCGGGCTCGGCGGCGACGGCGAAGCGCGGCTCCTGTGGTCGGGCGCGGACTTCGCGTTCGAGCCGATCGCGCCGGAGATGTGGGTGTGGGCCGACGACGACGCGGAGATCCAGAAGGGCGAACTGCTGCGGCGCGGCCACCAGACGTTCGCCGAGAAGCGTTGCGTGCAGTGCCACCGCAACGAAGAGGCGCAGGGCGCATACTCGCGCGGCGACGTCGAGGAGTCCGCGCCGGACCTTCGCACCGCTGGCGCGCGTTTGCAGCCAGGCTTCGTCGCCGAGTGGATCCGCGACCCCAAGAAGGTCCGCGCCGACGCGTCGATGCCGCGCATCGTGATGGAGAAGGAGAGCGACTACGACGACGTCGCGGCGTGGATCCTCTCGCTGAGCCAGCCGATCGAGCCCGTGCCGTTCGCCGACGGCGCGGCCGCGCGCGGCGCCGAGCGGTTCCTCGAACTCGGTTGCGTCGCATGCCACATCGCGCCCGGCGAGAAGCCCGACTCGGCGCTCGTGCTCGGCCGCCTCTCGCTGGACTACGTGCCGCGCAAGTGGCGCGCGCTCGCGCTGCAGACGTTCTTGATGGATCCGTCGCGCGTGCATCCAGGCACCAAGATGCCGAACTTCCGGCTCGAGGCCGACGATGCGAAGGCGCTCGCCGCCTACTTGCTCAAGGACGCCACGGTGACTGCGCCGCCGAAGGGCAACGTCGAACACGGCAAGCACCTCGCGCAGCGCCATGCGTGCGATCGGTGCCACGTCCTCGACCTGCCCGATGCTGGCCGCAGGTTCCGCGCGGTGCGCACGCTGCATCCCGTCGAAGGCTGCCTCTCCGAGAAGCGCGTCGACAAGACGCCGGACTACCAGCTGACCGCCGACGAACGCGCTGCGTTGCGCGCGTTCTTGCCGCACGCAAACGACGCGATCCGCCACAACGCGCCGATGGACTATGCAGCGCGCATGGTGGGCGAGCTTCGCTGCGCCAACTGCCACGGCATGGACGGCCGCGCGTCGGCGTGGGCGCAGATCGTGAGTGTGATGGGGCGTCAGGACCCGTTGCCGCACGAGCAGGATCCGACTGCGCAAGGCGTGCCCGCGCTGACGTGGGTCGGCAGCAAGCTGCAGCCTGCGTGGATGGACCGCTTCGTCACCGGACGCGAGCCGTCGCCGCGTCCGTGGTTGCACGCGCGCATGCCGTCGTTCGGTTCACGCGGCAGCGCGGTGATCCAGGGCCTCGTGCGTTCGCACGGCTATCCCGCGCAAGACGATCCGGAGCCCGAGGTCGACACGGCGCTCGCGGCCAGCGGCGGCAAGCTCGTGAACATGGGCGAAGGCTTCGGCTGCGTGCAGTGCCACGGTGTCGGCGACAAGCCGCCGGTGCAGGTGTTCGAGCGGCAAGGCATCAACTTCAAGGTCGCGCAGAAGCGGTTGCGCCGCGACTACTACATGCGCTGGATGCTCGATCCGTTGCGCATCGACCCCGATTCGCGCATGCCGAAGTTCGCGGATGCGAAGGGCAAGACTGCGTTCGCGGATGTGCTCGACGGCGACGCGAAGCGCCAGTTCGACGCGATCTGGCACTGGTTCCGCACGCTGTGATCCCGAAAGCAGGCTGCGCTGCAGCCTGCGCGCTTCATCCCTGCGTCGGCAGCAGACGGCGGATCTCGGCGCGAACACTGCGGCCCTGGGGCGAGTCCGCCTCGACCACCATGCGCAGCAGCAGCAGCTTGCCCTGTTGCGCGCCGTCGAGCTTGAGCTCGAAGCCACCAGGGAACGCGCCGACGGGTCGCGCGTAGAGCGGCGTCGGGTGCTTGTTGGCGTCGCCGTTCGCGGCCACGCGCATGCGACGCGTCGAGAACGGCCGCGACCACGCATCGTCCTCGGCGCACGGAATGCGGCGGCCCGTCGGCATCGGCTCCAGGTCCCCGCCCTCGGTCACGACGTAGAACGCGGAGCCCGGCGCTGCGGTCGGGTCCCATGCGAAGTTCGCGCCGTCTTCGTGCAGCGATTGCAGCGCGTCCTTGCGTTCGTCTTCGTTGCCGAACTCTGCGAGCGCCGCGTAGTCGAGCAGCGGTTCGCTGACGAAGCGACGCAGGTCGAGCGCCCCGTCGTGCGTCATCGGCGCCGTGACGCAGAACTCGTAGGTCTGCACGCGCGTGGACGGGCCCTCGTCGCCGCCGACCTCCAACTTGTCGCCGCGACGAGCGACGAACAGCACGTTGCCCGTCTCCTGCAGGCCCGGCGGATCCGGCTCGAACGCGCCGTTCGAAGTGAGCTTGGGCAGGCGGCATCCGTTCGCGATGAGGTCGACGCCGAGGTCGAGCGTCGCGAACGTCTGTAGGTCCGCCGCTTCCGAGGAGAACACGCGCGACGCGAACTCGACGTCGGAGGTCAGCTTGCGCGCGACGCGATCCGAGACGTCGCCGACCTGGAATCCCACGCGCTGCTCGCCGCGCACGCCGGCGAGCGTGCGCATCGACTCGGCGACCATCACCATGAGGATCGACATCACCGCGGCGACGCAGATCAACTCGATGGACGAGAAGCCGGCTTGCGAGGAGCGGTCCTTCATCTGCGGCTCCTGCGCACGAACACGCGCGTCTGGTGCGACGAGAAGTGGCAGTGGGTCGACGCGCGCCACGCTTCGACTGCGAGGACCAGTTCGGTGTCCTGCAAGTCGTCGGGCAGCGCGAACGTGAACGACTCGCCGCCTTCGCCACCGTCGACGAGGCGGTCGTCTTCGTCGCTCGGTCGTTCGCTGCGCACCGCGGTGTTGCCGGTGATTGCCGAACGCCACGTCAGGCCTTGGTCGCGCGACCACAGCACGCGGTAGACGAGGTCGCTCTCGTCACCGTCCGAGGGCGCATCGTGCGCTTCGGTGTAGGCGTCGCCGTCGTAACGCAACCACTCGGTGGACCAGCGCACGGTCATCGACAACGGATCGGCCGCGAGCGCGCCGGCGACCGGGTCGGTGATCGTGAGGCGAGGCAGTTGCGGCACGCGGGCCGCGAGCTTCGGCTTGCCAGCCGTGTGCAGCGCACGGAGGCCGAGCAGCAACGACTGGTGCGCGAGGTCGCGCGACGACTGCTCGTGCGCGATCGCGGTCCACAGCGCCAGCGTCGCGGATCCTTGCGCCGCGCGCGACCACGTGAAGGCGGCGCCTGCGCGTTCTGCGCCGAGGTTCCACGTCACGTCGAGTTCGGTGAGCGTGGAGCGCGGATAGGAAGCGGTCGAGTCGAGGCCGTGGACCGTGACACCGCTGTTGCCCGGAGTGCGGATCGTGCGCGCGCTGCGCAACGAGAGCGGCGGCTCCGACTGCACGGAGTGGTTGATCGCGACGGCGCCGTTCGAACTCGGCGTCATCGCATTCTCGATCGCCGTGGCGAACGTCAGCGTCGACGAAGCAGGGCCGCAGCACGCGAGCATCGCGGCGCCGGCGGCCCCGAGCGTCGACGAGTGCGCGCCAGCGGATCCCGTTCCGCGCGGCGCATCCGCGAACGATGTGCCGGTCAGTGGCGTCCACGCGAGCTGCGATGCGCCAGTTCCGAACGCGATGTTGCCGTTCTGCAGCCATTCGGCCCCGAGGTCGTCGGGGCACAGTTCGCCGAGGAACGGAACGCAGCGCCACGGCGACGATCCGCCGCGCGCGAGCGCGAGTTCTCCGACTGCGCCGCCGGCGCCGTTCGTCGCGCGCGTGATCGTGTCCACGGACGGCATCGCGCCGCCCGAGAAGTCTGCGTGCAGCGCAACCGGCTCGGTTGCGGATTGCGTCGGCATCGCGATCTCGCCGCCGAGCAGCAGCGCGTCCGCCAGGCGGTCGCCGGGCGCAACGAACACCGCGCCGGCCTTCTGCATGCCGTCGCGCCACAGCTGCAGCAGCCGGCCCGCGTCCGCGCGCACGCCGCCGCCGAAGCCCTCGGCGAGGAACGAGGACTGCAGGCACGGCCACATCGCGCGCGCGTCGACGGAGCCGTTCACGAGGTCGTCGAAGCACGCGTTGTAGCCGTTCGCGAGCGTCGTCCCCGTCGCCATGAGGTCGGTGTAGGGGCACAGCCGCGGGTCGCCGAGGAACTGCGCGCGTTCGGGAGCGGGCACGTTCGCGGCTGCGCTCGTCCACCAGGCGAACGTCTCGCTGCGGTTCTGTGGTTGCTTCGCTGTCGGCCACCGCACGCCTGTCGTCGCATCGGCGCCGATGCGCGTGACCACGCGCACGACGTGGTCGCGCGCAGGCAGCGAGCCAGCCGCGAATGCCGAAGCCGGCATGCGAATGCGCCAGCGAGCGGTGTTGCGTGCGATGAGCGGCGTGCTCGTGGTTGCGAGGTCGTGCTCGAACTCGCCGCGAACCGGCGACGGGCAGTGCTCGAGTCCGTAGAGCTTCGCGTCTGGGTGAAGACCCTGCGTTCCCACTTGCGGCGCGGTGAGCGGCGTGTTGTGGAGGCGCAGCCACGTGTAGGGATCGGCGCCGCCGACGTAGCCCGTCTCGAACCACATCTCGAACGGCTTCGTCGCGGTGTTCGGCGCGACGCCGGTCGCGCTGTCGAACGCGGCGTAGTCGCGGCCTTCGCCCGATGCGAGCCCCGTGTCGAGCGACACGCCGCCCTGCAGTCGATGCACGAGCAACGTCGGCTGCCCGGTTCCCTTGCCGTTCACGTTGCCCGTGAAGTTGCCGCCGAAGATCTGCACGAGGATCGGTTCCTGCAGCACGTCCGCGGCCGTGCTCGCACGGTAGGCGTGGACGCGCAGCTCGAGGTCCTTCGTGTCGGACTGGTTGCCGTTGCCGTCCGGGTCGCGCGGCGTCCAGAGGCGCGCCGGATGCGTGACGACGCGAACGCCGGGGCGGCCGACGGGGTCCTTCGCTGCATCGCTGGCGTTGCGCAGCGGCGGCAAGGGCAGCGCGCGGCCGTGCAAGTTGAGGAACACCGCGTTGCGGTAGCGCTCGGGCCTGCGTTGCAGGTCGTCGAGCAGCAGTTGCAGCGGCGGCTCGTGTTCCTCTTCGAGGCCCGCGGCGACACGGCTCTCGAACAGGCTCCACGCAGCCGGCGTGCGCATGCAGTGGTTGAAGCGATCCGCGATCGCGACGGGCTGTGCGGTCAGCGACGATGTCGCATGCAGCAACCCGTCTTCCGTGCGCAGCACGCCGGCGATCAGGTCCGCGCGGTAGAGCGACTTGCCCGCGTGCGCGCCGCCGAGCTGGCCCGGCATCCAGTAGGCCCATGGCGCAGCGGCGTCGGCGGGCCGCGTGACGTTCACGAACGGCGCGTAGCTCGCGTCGCGGCCGTAGCCGAGTCGCGTGATCCAGTGCAGTCGCACGTTCGCCTGCGAGCTGGCAGCAAGGTCGCTTGCGGCGCTTCGCACCGAGTCGCGCAGCGCAGCGAGGTCGCCGAGTTGGCTGCCCGCCTCTGCGCACGCGATCACGTAGACGTCGTGCGTCTGCTCGGGCGCGTCGGACGGCGGCAGCAGCGAGAACAGCAGCGCGTGGCTCGCCGCATCCTGCCAACGCTCGCCGTCGCGCAGTCCGATCTGCACGCGGCAGTAGTAGAGCCCTGCGTGGTCGTGCGGTTCGACCGACACCGTGCGCGACCAACGCCACTCGTTGCCGAGCGTGACGTTGCCGGACATCGGATGCCCGGGCACGAAGGGAAGCCCCTCGTGGTCCATGCGCGTGGTGAGCGTGAAGTTGCGGCCCTCGTCGGCGAGCGCGAGCAACTGGTCGCCGCGCTCGATCTGGCCCAGCGCGATCGCGTTCTGGATCTCGCTGAGGATCGCCGACGCCTTCTGGTAGGCGAAGGCGCGGTCCTCGTTGGCCCCCGATTCGCGGAAGCCGATCGACAACTGCTGGACGAGCACGAGCAGAGCCGTGGCGACGATGCCCACGGCAATCATGGCCTCGGTCAGGCCGAAGCCTGCGCATGGCGCGCTGCTGTGCCCGTTGCGGCGCATCAGTCCTTCTTCTTGCTCTCCTGCATCCAGTCGCCGCCGCCAGCAGGTCGCTGGTCACGGCCGGCGCGGTACTGCGACAGCGAGTTCTGCAGTTGCGACACGACATCGGGACGCGCGCGGATGCGCACCTCTTCGTCGGAGCCACCGATCTTCACCCGGCCCGCGACGATCATCGTGCCCTCGAACCGGAAGGGGCCTTCGATCTGCGCGTTGCCGCTGACGTAGAGCACGCCGCGGAAGTCGCTGTCGTTGCCTTCGCTGGCGATGAAGTCGCCCTTCACCGCGAGCAGCATGCGGCCGCGCAGCGCGTGGTCGTCGGATGCGATCTCGAGCCCGTTCGGAACGTAGACCGCCTGGTCCTGCATCACGCGACCCGCGAGTTGCTTGGGCGAGAACACGACGAGGTCGGCCACGCTGCGAAGTTGCTCTTCGCGCATGCCGAAGACCGACGTCACGTCGAGCTTGGTCGCCGCGAGCGGCAGGGAAGCAGGCGAGCCGGTGACCGACGAGCCATACGAAGGCGCTGGCCGCGACGAGTTGTCGTTGTCCTTCTCGTCGTCGTCTTCGTCCTTGTCGTCATCCTTGTCCTTGTCGTCGTCGTCATCGTCGTCGTCGTTCTTCGCGAGGTGCGCGATGGCGGAGCTGCCGCCGCCTTCGATCGAGCCGTTCGACAGGATCTGCAACGAGTCCGGATCGCCGACGACGAGCGCCGACAGGCTCGGCAAACGCAGCGTGATGCCACGCACCTCGGTGCGCAGCGTCTGCGTCGACAGCAGCCGGTTCGGCTTCTTGTCGAACGGACGACTCGCGTCCACGCGCTCGTAGAGATAGCCGCGCGCGCCGAGGTCCCACACCGTGCCCGGCGCTTCGCCGTATGCGGCCGAGACGTCGATCGCTTCGTCGGTGCGGACTTCGTAGCGGCCCCACAGGCTGCCGTTCACTTCGAACTCGCGCACGAGCCCGACTTCGGGCTCCATCGTGTCGTCGACCGGAGGATCCGACTGCAGGTTGCGTTGCGGCGTGAACGCGACCACCGGCTGCGACGGTTGACGCCGCAGGTAGGACGCCGCGTCGGTGAGCCCTGACTCGGCCACCGACTGCGCGAGGTCGATGCGGCGGTAGCGCGTGTCCATCGTCTTGCGGTTGGCGGACATCTCGAGGCTGTGCGCCACGAGGATGCCGACCGTCAACGTGACGAAGAACAGCGCCCAGACGAGAGAGCTGCCGCGTTCGGATTCGCGCGATGGCATCGCGCGTTCGTTGACGAACGGCGGCGCCACTGCGCACAAAGTCCCGACGGATCGCGTCATCTCGTGGATGTCGGTCCGGGCAGATCGGGACTTGAGGAAGCGGCTCTTCGCGCCTGCCGCGTTGGCCATCTGTCGATGGCATCGAGCGTTTGCAGTCCCGTGCTGGGATCGACGTGTGCGTGCTTCGTTCCGATGGACACGGCGCGAGACGATGCGCAGATCCGAGTCCATGCGGGCGCATCTCCGTGCCGATCACCGCACGGTGAACGGAGAACCGCAGGATTCCAACTCGAAGAGCCAGGACGCGCGCCAACGCACGCTCGGCGACTTCGTCATCGAACGCGAGCTCGGACGGGGCGGCATGGGTGTCGTGTGGCTCGCGACGCAGAAGTCGCTGGGCCGTCGCGTCGCGCTCAAGACGTTGCCTGACTTCGCCACGATGGATCCCGCGGCGGTGCTGCGGTTCCGCCGCGAGGCAGAGGCGACGAGCCGCATCGCGCATCCTGGCGTCGTGCCGGTCTACGGCACGGGCGATGCGGACGGCATCCATTGGTATGCGATGGAGTTCGTCGACGGGCCGACGCTCGCGTCGTGGCTCGAACAGGTCTCGTCGCGCCAGAGCGAACGCCTCGACGCGTCGCTCGTCGACGAAGTGGAGCAGGGCCAGCGCTATCCGTCGCTGCGCGAACCGAAGGCTGCAAGCGGCGGCAATCGCTACGTGCGTTCGTGCGCGAGGCTGTGCGCGGACGTCGCTTCGGCGCTCGCCGCCGCGCATCGCGCCGGCGTCGTGCACCGAGACGTGAAGCCGGGCAACGTGATGATCCATCCGTCGGGGCGACCGGTGGTGGTGGACTTCGGCCTCGCGCGCGACGAGCAGAGCGCGCAACTCACGCGCAGCGGCGAGCAGCTCGGAACGCCGTCCTACATGGCGCCGGAGCAGGCGCGCGGCAGCCGGCGAGTCGACGCGCGCGTCGACGTCTATGGCCTCGGCGCGGTGCTCTACGAACTGCTCGCCCTCGAGCCGCCGTTCCGCGGTGGATCGGCCGCGGAGATCGCGGCGCGCATCCTCTCGGACGAGCCTGCGTTCGTGCAGAAGCGCAATCCCAACGTGCCGCCCGCGCTGGCCGCGATCGTGCACCGTTGCCTGCAGAAGGAGCCCGACGCGCGCTATCCGGCGATGGAGGCATTGGAGGCGGATCTGCGCGCGTTCCTCGCGGGCGAGCGCATCGCCGCGAAGCTGCCGTCGACGTTCGCGCGCGCGCACGCGTTCGTGCAGCGACGTCGCAACGCGTTGCTGGCGAGCGCTGCGGCATCGGCCGCGGCCGTGGCCATCGCCGTGTTCGCGGGCGTCGTCGACGACCGTGGGGACGTTCGCGAAGGCGAGCGCGCGCTGCGGGAGGCTCGCGTTGCGCTCGTCGAGTCCGGTGACCCGGATCGCGCGCGCGATCTCTACGAGCGAGCTGCCGCGTTGACGAAGCAGCGCGAGAAGGTCGGCGAGCAACGGCGTCGCGACTTCGCCGAGGCGTTCGAGTCGCTCTACGCGAAGGAAGGGGGCATGGCTGCGTTGCGCCGTTTCTCCGCCGTGTTCGACGATCGCGAGAAGAAGGAAATGGCGTCGATGCTGGAGCGGCTCGACGGCCGCGGCGCGATCCGGTTCGCCTCGCGCGTCGAGGAACTGCGCGCAGCGACGCTGGAGGTTCGCACGGTGAAGGGCGGCGCGTTCACGGGGGACTGGACTCCGTTGCGTGCGGGCGAACCGATGCCGGTCGGCGAGCACCTCGTGCGCGCAGTGCGCGAGGACGGATGCACGACGCAAGCGCGCATGCTCGTGCGCAACGACGTGACCGAGCGCTTCGAGCCCGGTTGGATCGAGGCGCGCGACGTGCCGGACGGCTTCGTTCCGGCGGTCGACGCCGAGGACGGCGGGCGCATGGTCGTCGCGGCGTTCGAGGCCTCGCGCGCGGAATGGCGTCGTTGGTTGCGTTCGCTGTCGCCGACGCTGGCTGCGGAGATGACGCCTTCGGTGTGGAGCGACGACGAACGCGACGACGCCTTGCCCGTGCGCGGGCTGTCGTTCCACCAGGCGCGCGCGTTCGTGAATGCGCACGGCGCGCACCTGCCGACGCGGCGTGAGCAGTGGCTCGCGGCGAGCGGCGGGCTCACGCAGATCGCGTGGCCGTGGGGTGGCGCATTCGATGCGACGCGAGTCGTCGCGGACCCGTTCACGCGCAACGAGGCGATGCCCGCGCGTTCCCTCGCAGAGGGCCAGTCGCCGATCGGCGTTCGCCACGCGCTCGGCAACGTCGCCGAGGTCCTCGCCGCCGAGCGACGTTCGCTGTTCGTCGGCGGGGGCAGCTTTGCGGACGACGCGAAGGCGCTCGTGCTCGACGGCGCCAACGCTTCGCTGGCGGTCGCCCCGATGCTCTCGTCGTTCGAGACGTCGCCGACTGCTGGAGTGCGCGCGTTCCGCTTCGTCGAGGCGCCCGAGGACTCGGCGCGCAGCCTGGAGATGCGGCGCAGCCGCGAAGAACTCGAGCGCTCGACGCCGTCGTGCGTGTTCCACGACTGGGAACTGCGCGACGACGGTTCGATGTCCTGCGAACTGCTGCTGCTCGGCGTCCACGACGGTGGCGCGCGCGAACGCAGTTTTGCGTTCGACACGCCTGGCTTCGCGCAGGTGCGCGGCTCGCTGCGCGCCGTCGACGGCCACGGCCGCGACCTGGAGGTCGTCGGCGCGACGACGCCCGGCGGCGAACGCGCGACGATCCGGACCGAGGTCCCGCAGGGACTCCGCTCGGGCCAGGGCTACCGCCACCGCGTTCGTGCGACGCTGCTGCCGGTCGCGGGCCTCGCGCCCGAGCGCGATGCGTTCTGTCTGCGATTGCCGATGGAACGTGGTTTCGCGATCGCGCAGATGCACACGCTGACGTTGCCTGCCGGCTGTCGCATCGAATCGGTGTCGCCCGAGGCGGAGACGTGGACGGAGAAGGGCTGCGTGCACGTCGCGTGGCGCCAGACTGCCGATGCGCGCATCGAGGCTGCGACCGTTCGCTTCCGTCGCGACGGCGGCCTCGGCAGCGTTCCGAGCATCGTGGAGGCCGAGCGTCGTTGCGCGAGCCTGTTCGCCGCGTGGAGTTCGCGCAGCGCGGAGTTGGCGCAACTGCTCGACGAGGACTTCGTGCACGAGCCGCACGGAACGGGCCGCGCCGAGGCGCTGCGTCGCGCGGTTGCTGGCGACGGTGGGTCCTTCTCGATGCCGACGATCGAAGACGTCGTGCGCATCGGCTCGAGCGAGTCGTGCGAAGTGCGCGTCGACTGGACGCTGCGCGGCGAAGGCGGTGGCGCGTTCGTGTGGAAGGCTGCGCCGTTCCTCGTGCAGTGGCGCGAGGACGCCGGCGTGATGCGCGCGCTGCGCATGCAGCCGTTCCCGCAGGCGGACGAAGGTCGCTTCGTCGACGACGGCTATCGCAACGAAGGGCTTCGCGCGCACGTCGCGCGGGCGGACGGCGCAACTCTGGCGCGCACGCAGGACGCACTGTGTCCGTTGCAGGTCGAGATTCGCGCGGGCGCGCGCACGGCTCGCATCACGGGCATGCTCGCTGCGCCCGGCGAGAGCGAGGACGTCGTGCGGTTCCGCCTGTCGGGCGGAGCTGTGCTGCAAGGCGCGCCGCTGGCCCGCGAAGGGGACGGAGTCGAGATCCGCGAGTCCGTTCGCGACGGCAAGGTGGTGCGCGAGTCGTGGATGTTCCTGCAGCGTGGCAGTCGCAGGTTCCTCGTGCGCAGCGGCGGTGCTGCGGACGATGCGGCCGAAGCGCGGAAGTGGCTGCGCGATGCGGCCGCGTTGTTGCGCATCGACTGACGAGTTCGGCTGCGCGCGTGGCGTGCGGA
Organism: uncultured Singulisphaera sp.; assembly: GCA_964514315.1. Classification (GTDB taxonomy): domain Bacteria; phylum Planctomycetota; class UBA1135; order UBA1135; family UBA2386; genus SXPK01. The sequence goes on from CAZEQF010000020.1 coordinate 12,099, forward strand.
CGCGTTCTCGGACGCGTCGCGATCCGTTGCGCGCTCAGCCGCGCGACGGCGCAGGCTTCGCGATCGGAATGCGCACGACAAACCGCGCGCCGCCGAGGTCCGCGCCTTCGCATCGCACGTCGCCGCCCGAGGCTTCGACGATGCGGCGCACGATCGCGAGCCCGAGCCCTGTGCCCTGCGGCTTGCCCGTCATCACGTCGCCGAGTTGTTGGAAGCGATCGAACACGCGCTCTCGGTCCGCCACCGGGATGCCCGGTCCGTCGTCCTCGATGTGTATCTCCACGCTCGCGCCCGTTGCGGCGACGGTCGCGCGGATGTGGCCGCCCTCGGGCGTGAACTTGACGGCGTTGTCGAGGATGCGGCACAGGGCCTCGCGCATGCGACGCGCGTCCACGTCGACGGCTGCGGTGGCCGCAGTGCCGACGGTGATCGTCTGCCGCTTCTGCTGCGCGGCGGGACGCAGGACGGCGACGGCGGTCTCCGTCAGTTCCGCAGCGTTCACGTGCTCCGGCCGCAGTTCGGCGCGGCCCGTCTCCAGGAGTCCATACTCCATGATGTCGTCGACGAGCGCCTTCAGGCGGCGCGCTTCGCCGTTGAGCATGTCGGTGAACTCTCGCCAGTCCGCTTCATCCGTGGGTGCGAGCGTCGTCAGGATCTCGCTGGAGCTGATGATGTTGGTCAGCGGCGTGCGCAACTCGTGGCTGATCGACGACAGCAGGTCGTCCTTCAGCCGGTTGATCTCGTGGCGTTGCGTGACGTCTGCGAGCACGAGCACCTTGCCGTAGTCTTGGTCAGGCCGATTCGACTGCACCTGCACGACGCTGAGGTCGTAGATGCGACCGTCGTGCTGCACGTCGCCGATGCGCACGTCGGCGCGGCGTTCGGCGTCGATGCGGCCGAGCCCTGACTGGATCGCTGTCCGCAGGTCGCCTGCGCACATGTTGAGCAGCAGCTCCGCCTCGACGCGGCGTTCGCCGACTCCGAGGGCGCGGCGCGCGTTGCGGTTCATCAACACGACGCGGCCTTGCGTGTCGACCACGACGACGCCTTCGCGCAGCGACTGCAGCACGGCGTGCACGCGATCGAACGCGGCCTCGGCCTGCATGAGGTTGGCGACCGTCTTCTGCGAACGGTTCTCGATGGCGGACTGCGCGAGCTGGAAGCGGCGCAGCAACGGTTGCAGCAGCGGGGCCCCGTCCTGCGGCAGGTCGCTTGTCGATCCGCCAAGGCGCAGTGCGTCCATCGTGCGCAACAACGCGGCGACGGGCGCCCGCAACGGTTCACGCATGCGCTGCGTGAGCAACCGGCCCACCGCGAACGCGATCGCAAGCGATGCGGCAGCAGTTCCGATCGCTGCTTCGGCGGGGCTGCCGAGCAACAAGGCCGCGGCCGAGGACGCGCTCGCCAACGTCACCGCTGCGCCCGCGAGCAGCGACCTCGAGACGCCGAGGTCCCGGAAGTCGAGCGGTCCGTCTTGCTCTTCCGTCGTTGCCACCGGCCCTTGGATCGGACCTATGGCGTCGCGGACTTGATGCGTGGATCTGCGTTGCGGTCGCCGTAGCCGCGCGAGTGTCGAGAACCTCGACACCCGCATCGCTGGCTGGGGCTCAGGGATTCAGGGGCCGATGCTCTCGGCGCGTTGTGCGGTCAAGGCACGTTGCTGCGAACAGCATCGCTCGCGGTGAAGCCGAACGGCGTGCTGGTGTCGAGGGCGGCGAACTGCCACCAGAAGCCTGTGCCGGGCGCGTAGCCAGAAGGCCACGGGAACTGGATCGACCACGAGCCCTGTGGGTCGATTCCTGCGAAGAGAGTGAAGTCAGGCGACGGCACGAGCGTGCCGCCGAAGATCGGCGTGTTGACCTGGCTCGTTCCGAGGATGAGCCAGCCGAAGCTGTTGGGCGTCACGTTCGCTGCTCGCAGCGTCACGGTGTTCCCTCCGGTGAGTGTGCCCGTTCCCGTGAGCGAGGGTTCTCCGAACGCTCCGAGGATCCCTCCCCCGAGTTGGGTCCATGCGCTGGTTCGATACGCGCGCAGGTCGTTGCCGACTCCTGCGATGACGAGCGTTCCGTCGGGTGCGATGGCCGGCCCGATGTTGATGTTGGGCACAGGGACGGACCAGCGCAGCGTGAGGTCGCGCTCGAACACCAGCATCTCCCCGTTCGGGAATCCGCCGTTGCCGAGGAAGACACGGCCGTCGGCGTCGACCGCGAACCGCGGCGCATAGCCGCCAGTTCCGAGGCTCACGGGATACGTGTTGAGGATCGCGCCTGTGGTGGAGTCGATGCGCGTGACGATCTCGCCGGGCTGCACCATGTAGACGCTGCCGTCGGCGCTGCATGCGTATTCGCCCGCGACGCCCGGGATCGACGGGATCGCCCAGCGCTGCAAGAACGACGAGCCCGTGTCCGTGAACGCGTAGAAGAAGTCGACGCTCGGGTTGCTCTGCGCGCGGTTGATGTAGACCGTGCCGTCGGGGCCGCACATCGGTTGGTGCTGGTTCAGGAAGCCTGGCATCAGCGGGCTTTGGTATCGCAGCGCGCCGGTTGCCGCATCGAAGCGCTTGATCACCTGGCCGCCGGGCACGCTGTCGGCGATGTAGACCGCGTCGCCGAATCGCGCGGCGCCACAGTGGCCGCTGACCGAGCCCTGGCGCGGAGCGCGCCAGACCGTCGTTCCGTCGGTCGCGCGGATGCGCCAGATGTCGCGGAACGAAGCGACGATCAAGTCGCCGTTGTCGGCGAAGACGCAGCCGTCGTAGACGCCGGCGTCGATCGTTGCCGTGGACGTCCACTGCGTTGCGCCGGTGATGGCGTCGAGCGCGTGCACGACGCCAGAAGAGGTCGCGCCGTTGCCGGAACGTGCCGCGTAGACGCGGCCGTTGCTGTGGCCGAGCAGCCACGTCGTCCACTGTCCCGTGAGGTAAGGGATGTCGCGGCGCCACAGCTGCACGCCACTGGCGAGGTCCATGGCGAACACCGGCGCGTCGTTCGGCGCGCCGGCGGGCGGCCCTCCGAGTTGCGCGCCGCCGGTCTGTCGCACGACGAACAGGAGGCCGTCGGCGATGACAGGGTTCCACGCGATGATCGACTGTGGTCCAGACGACCACGCGAGCTGCGCGTTGACGGGGCCGAACGCATCGGTGAGGCCGTTGCGCTGCGCATTGCCGCCGGAGTTGGTCCACGCTTGCGCGGGGACGGACGAGGCAGCTGCGAGCAACGTGAGGACAGGTAGGGCCGTGAGCAGGCGAGTGAGGATCATGGGGCTTTGCACGGAACGAACTACGGCTCGCGACGGTGAGCCATCGCGAACCGCGTTATCCGTTCTTCCCCGCCTGCGTCAATCCGGCTGCCGCGTCGCGTCGTTGGCCCATGCGGGGCGGCGCATGTCGAATCGATGGACGGACGCTGTTTTGTGTGAAGGCAGCGTAAAGGCCTTCACTTCCCCTGCGGCTGCTGCGCGTGCTTCTGCCGGTACTTCTTCGCGAGCTCCGTCTGCTTGTTGCGCAGGTCGGTCTCGCGGCCGTCGATCCAGGCGCGTTCGATGCGCGTCGTGAGGTCGAGCGGGTTGCCGTTGGTGAGCAGCAGCGTCGCGCGCTTGCCGACGGTGATCGTGCCGAGACGGTCGCCGACGCCGAGGATCTTCGCTGCGTCGCGCGTGATCGCCGCCATCGCGCGCTCGCGATCGAGTCCGTGCGCGGCGGCAGTCGCCGCGTGGTAGGGGAGGTTGCGTTCGTGCGCGAACTCCTCGCCGGTCGCGATGCAGAACTCGACGCCGCGTTCCGCGAGTTGCGAGGGCAGGCGGAACGGCGCGTCGTAGTCGCTGTCGTCGCGGCGCGGCAGCTTGTGCACGCCGGTCAGCACGACCGGAATGCGCCGCTCCACGAGCAGGTCCGCGCACAGCAGCGCGTCGCGGCCGCCGACGAGGACGATGCGCAGCGAACGCTTCTGCGCCCACGCGACCGCGGACTCGATCTCCTCGAGTTCGTCCGCGAGCACGAAGACCGTTCGCTCGCCGCGCGCTGCGGGCGCAAGCGATTGCGCGTGCAGGTCGGACGGCGTGTTCGCGTCCGCCGCCTTGCGTTGGCTCCACGCGAGCGCGCGCACGAACGACTCGTCGATGCGTTCGCGCGACTTCTTCGTCGCCGCCTCGGGATCGCGGTTCTCGCTCGCAGCGCCCATTCCCATGCCAGGGCCACGACCGCGTCCGCGACGGCCGCGCGGATCGGGCATCGCCGGCCAATCGACGACCATGCCCGCGTCCGCGAGCACGGCCATCTCCTCGTTGGTCCAGCCTTCGAACTGCATCACCGAGGCGCGGCCCGGGATCTCGCCGCCGATCGGGAACACGCACGCGGTGAGCACGCCGTTGCTGCGCGCGACGGGGATCGCGGTCGAGTCGGGGTTGAACGCGACCGACGCGAGCGCCTCGGGCGACTGGTCGTTCCGTTCGTCGGTGTCGACGGTCTGTCGCACCATGCCGATCTCGATCAGTCCGATCTGCGAATGCGCGGCCACGAGCCCGGGCCACACGTGCTTCTGCGCGGCGTCGACGACGATCGGGTCGGCGCCGGATGGCAGCTGCAGCTCTTCGCCTTGCGACGCGATGCCGCGGATCACGCCGCCTTCGAACCACAGCGAACCGCCGAGGATCGTGCCTGCGTCGAGCGTGTGGAGGATCGCGTTGCGGATGACCACGGGCCGCGATTGCGGCGGCGCCTTGGGCAGCAAGTCCTGCGCGCACAGGTTCGCGCTCGCGGTTGCGAGCGCGGCGAACAGGAACGAGCGGATGGGGGATGCAGGGATCATCGGTTGGCTCCTTCGCAGTCGCGGCAGCAGTAGGCCTCGGTCGTGTCCTCGGCGCGCCAGTAGGCGTCGCGTTCGTCTTCCTTCGCAACGCGGCCCTTCGCTCCCGCCGCGGCGAGCGCTTTGCGCAGCAGTCGCGCGCGGTCGGCGCGCACCGCGGTGCGCAGTTCGCGATCGCGTTCGATCGAGAAGCGCTCCGCGCCGTCGACCCACGTGCGTTCGCACACGGCGTCGTAGCTCAGCGGATCGGCGCTCCACACCGCGAAGTCCGCGTGCTTGCCGGCGTCGAGCGATCCGGTTTGCGCTTCGATCCCGAGTTGGATCGCGGGATTGAGCGTCACGAACTTGAGCGCCTCCTGCGGCGGCACGCCGCCGTACTTCACGGCCTTGCCGGCTTCGGTGTTGAGGCGTCGCGCATGTTCGTCGCTGTCGCTGTTGAAGCTCACGCACACGCCGACTTCGCGCAGGATCGCGCCGTTGTCCGGCACTGCGTCGTAGACCTCGAACTTGTAGCCCCACCAATCGCTGAAGGCCGAAGCCCCGATCGCCGAGTCGCGGATCGCTTCCGCGACCTTGTAGCCCTCGAGCACGTGCTGGAACGTGCCGATGCGGAAGCCGAACTCCTTCGCCATGCGGCAGAACATGAAGATCTCGTCCTGCCGGTAGCTGTGGCAGTGGACGCGTCGCTTGCCCGCGAGGATCTCGGCGATCGCTTCGAGCTCGAGGTCACGCCGCGGCGGCAGCGCGTTCGCGCGGTCGCGAGGAGCGAGCTGCTCGTAGGCGGTCATGCGGCGCGCGTAGTCCTGCGCGGCGAGGAAGCGGTCGCGCAGCAATGCCTCGACGCCCATGCGCGTGCCCGGGTAGCGAGCATCTTCGCCGCCGCCATTGGCGCCGCGCGGGTTCTCGCCGAGCGCGAACTTGATGCCCGGCGCAGCGCCGGCGAACGCCATCTCGTCGGGATGCAGCGAGCCCCAGCGGATCTTGACCGTGCTGCTCTGTCCGCCGATCGCGTTGGCGGAGCCGTGCAGCTGGCTCACTGCGGTGACGCCGCCGGCGAGCTGGCGGTACCAGTTCGTGTCGTCGGGATCGACGACATCCTGCACGCGCGCTTCGGCGGTGATCGCCTCGCCGCCTTCGTTGACGCCGCGCGAGATGCCGGTGTGCGAGTGGCAGTCGATGAGGCCGGGCGTGATGTGCTTGCCTGCGCAGTCGATCTGCTGCGCGCCCTTCGCGTCGGCGGGCAGCCCTTCGCGCGGGCCGGCGTAGCGGATCGCGCCGCGGTCGATCCACAGCGCGCCGTTCTCGACGATGCCGGCGCCGCCGTTGGTCCACAGCGTGGCGCCGACGAAGACGACGTTCTGTTGCGCAGGACGCGCGAGCGCGCCGTAGCCGCCGAGCGGCGTCGGCAGGTCGACAAGCGTCTTCGGCTCGTCGTCCTTCTTCTGCTCGTCCTTCTTCGCGTCGGTCTTCGCGACGTCGCCCTTCGCTGCATCTGGCTGCTTCGCATCGCCCTTCTGCGCGTCCGCTGCTCCAGCGTCGGCCTTGGGCTCGTCCTTCTTGGGCTCTGCGCGGGAAGCGCTCGCGCCGACGTCCGCTGCCTCGGTCTGCGCCGTTCCCACGAGCCCGTCGCCCGAGCGGCGAAGCCGGATCCAAGCCGCGCCCTTGCCGAGCGACTCGTCGGTGATCCAGAACTCGATGCGGTCCTCGTGTGCCGAGACGCCGCCGACCTTCGCCTTGCGATCGCCGGCCTTCGCGGTGACGTCGCCCTTCTCGACGTGCAGCGAGAACTCGGCCGCCGGCTCCTTCTGCAGGCGCAGCGTCCAGTCGCCGTCGAGGCCTTGCGGTTGCTTCTGTTCGATCTCGTGGCGGACGCCCGCGACCCACACCGCGCGGATGCGCGACTTCTTGTCGAACAGGTCGCCGTCGACGACGACCAGGTTGGCGACGCGGCCCGCTTCGAGCGTGCCGAGGTCGCGTTCGCGCTGCAGCAGGCGCGCGGGGATCGTCGTCATCATCGCGAGCGCGTCGTCGGCCGTGACGCCCCACGACATCGCTTCGGCGAGGTTCTTGTGGAAGTCCTTCTTGTCCTGCAGCCGCGCGGTCGTGAGCGCGACGTCGACTCCGAGCTTCCGCAGGCGCGCGAGGTTGGACGGCGCGTGCTCCCACGTCTGCAGTTGCCGCAGCGAGACGCGTTCCTGCTTGCCCAGCGTCGAGACGTCCGGCGCCTCGGGGAACGCGAGCGGCAACACGACGGGCAGCCTGGTGGCCGCGATCGCCTGCGCGCGACGGAACTCCATGCCGCTGCCGATGACGAACGCAGGCCGCTGGAACTCGCCTGCGAGCTTCGCGACGCGAAGGATCTGCAGCTCGTCGTCACAGTCGAACGCGAGCGGACGGTCCGCGAACTGCGTCAACGTCGCGAGCGCCGCGTTCGCTGCGTTCGTCGGCGTGCGCAATGCGGGATCGTTGGCCAGCGCCGCCGCGGTGCGTTCGCGCCACTGCGCGTCCGCGAGGACCTGGCGCACGAGGGAGATCGCGCCCATCTCGCTGCTCGGGTGG
>CAZEQF010000020.1:19469-21145 GCA_964514315.1 uncultured Singulisphaera sp.
GTCACTTCGTCAATCAGACCATAGGCAGAGATGATGTCAACTTCATGTTCTTCAGCGTTGAGGTAACGTGTAATGTTTTGTGCACCAGCAGACCAGAGGGAGATCGCGCCCATCTCGCTGCTCGGGTGGCCGCCCCAACGCATCGCGAGGCTCGCGACGTGGTAGACGGGATCGCCGAGCACTTCTGCTCGCATGCCCGGCTTCGGCTCGTCGAGCAGCACGACGGCGCCCGTGCCGCGGAAGTTGCCGCCGATCGGCGCGATCGCCGCGGCGCAGAAGCCGAGCGAACGAAGCGTCTCGCGGTCTTCCTTCGTCGCGCCGTCGCCGTCGAGCGCGCTGCGTTGCGCGAGGACGCTCTGGTGCCAATGCGCGTCGGCTGCGTCCGCGTCGGGGGCGGGCGCGTCGACCGGCAGGTAGGACTCGACGAAGCCCGGGTAGATCACGAGGCCCGTGCAGTCGGTGACGCGCGCGCCGGCCGGCGCAGGCGCATCCTCGGCGACGTAGACGACGCGGCCGTTCTGCAGCACGAGCGTCGCGCGCTCGATGCGTTGGCCGGGCTTCACGACGACCGTTGCGTGGACGAGCGCGTCGAAGCGGAGGTCTGCGGGCGCGGGGCCGTTCGCAGGAGGTCCTTGGCTCGCGGCGACTGCAGCGAGCGCGAGGGTGGCGAGTGGGCGGAGCATGGGGCGACAGTAGCCGCCCGCGCAGCAGGCCGGAACGGCGACGTCGCGTCGTCGCCGTTCGTTGCGTCAGTTGCGTGCCGTGCCGGCGTCCGACGTCGCGGGCTGCGCCACGTCCGGCTCTTGCCTGCCCGCGTAGAGCCATGCGAGGCCGCGGCGCAGGTCGTCCAGCACGAGGTAGAGCGACGGCACGATCAGCAGGCTGATCGTCGTCGCGAACATCACGCCGAACCCGAGGCTCATCGCCATCGGGATCAAGAACTTCGCCTGCACGCTCTTCTCGAGCAGCAGCGGGAGGAGGCCGCCGAACGTCGTGATCGAGGTCAGCAGGATCGGGCGGAAGCGCCGTGAGCCCGCGTCGTGCACCGCGTCGAGCAGCGAGGCTCCCTCGGCGCGGCGTTGGTTGACGGCATCGACCATCACGATGTTGTCGTTCACCACGACGCCCGCGAGCGCGATCGCGCCGAACATCGACATGATGCTGAGGTCGAGGCCGGTGACGATGTGCCCGAGGATCGCGCCGCCGAAGCCGAACGGGATCGCGGTCATGATCAGCAGCGGCTGCGTGTAGCTCTTCAGCGGGATCGCGATCAGCGCGTAGATGAGGAAGAGCGCGAAGAGGAAGCCGGTGAACAGCGAGCGGAGCAGGTCCGCCTTGTTCTTCTGGTCGCCTTCGAAGCTCCACGCGAGTCCCGGGTGTCGCTGCACGAGGTCCGGCAGCACGTGGTCGCGAAGATCCTGGTTGAGGGCCTCGGGGCTCGAGCTGGGATCGTTCTCGTCGATGTCGCCGCTGACGCGCACGACGCGCTTCTGGTCGACGCGCGTGATCGACGCGAAGCCGCGGCCGAACGACGCATGCGCGACTTCGGACAGCGGCACCTCCGCGCCCTCCGGCGTGCGGATGCGAAGGTCGTCGAGGTCCTGCAGCGATCGCCGCCGGGCCTCGGGGTAGCGCACCATCACCTTCACTTCGTCGCGGCCGCGCTGCACGCGCTG
>CAZEQF010000021.1:0-21059 GCA_964514315.1 uncultured Singulisphaera sp.
CTCGCCGTCGCAAACTGCGCGATAGGTCGGATTGTCGACTGTGCCGCCCATGTAGCCGCTCTCGACGTCGATCACGCCGTCGATGCGCTCGAGCACTGCTTCGACACACCAGAAGCAGCCTCCTCCGACATAGGCGGTTTCACGTGGGCTCGGAGCGAGGTCGGCCTTCGGGTCTTGTGGCATGGCGGTTGGGTTCGCGGGGGCTTCGGGGGTCGGGTTGGCTGCGGCCGGCGTGGGGGCTGGCTCGGGCTGGGGAACCTTGGCGTTGCCGCTGCATGCCGCCGCAACAGCAAGAAGGACGGAGAACAGGAGCGCGCGAGCGGGCGCGAGACGGCGACGGTTCATGGGTTGGGGAGGATCCTCCAAGCGGCGCGAGTGCGCCACCATCCGGCCCGTTCGTCGGCATGCGGTCGGGTGGATTCGACCCGGGGTGCTTCCAGAGTCCGGGGACCGACGTATCATTCGGCCCGGGTTCGGCTGCCTCTCCGGCTGTCCCACCGATCCCGTGTCCTCGCCGTGTCTAGCTCAGCAATGGAGCGACTTTCTCGACGGTGTGGCCACGTTCCCATGTGACACGAGGAAGTCCGTCAGGAATGGGCAAGAGACTCTACGTCGGCAACCTCCCGTATGACACGGACGAGGCGTTGTTGAAGGAGGCGTTCGGGCAGGAAGGTCGCGCCGTCGCGACGGTCCATGTCGTCATGGATCGCGAGACAGGTCGACCGCGCGGCTTCGCATTCGTCGAGATGGCCACCGAGGGCGATGCCCAGAAGGCTCTTGCGGCGATGGACGGCGCAGTGTTCTGCGGACGCAACCTGCGCGTCAACGAAGCCGAGGACCGGCGCGGTCCCGCGGGTGGGCCTAGGCCCGGCGGCGGCTTCGGCGGTCCTCGTCCTGCTGGCCCTGGTGGCCCAGGCGGCCCCAGCGGTCCGCGCCCGCCGAGTGGGCCGCGTCCCGATGGCCCGCCGCGCACTGGCGGATTCTCCGGCGGTGGTGGCGGTGGCAGCGGCGGCGGTGGCGGGGGCTTCTCCGGTGGATCTGGCGGCGGCGGCTTCTCGCGCCAGAAGCCAGGTTGGTCGGACGCTCCGGCCGAGCCCAAGAAGTACGAAAAGCAGAAGCCGCAACGCCGTCGCGGCGACGAGGACCAGGACTACGGCGGCCGGCGCGGTGGGCGCCGATTCGACGACGACGAGGATTTCTGATCGTCGTCTCGTCCGCGCGGAGCGCGCCGCTGCACGCATAGGCGGCGGCTCGTGCTTCGCAACGGCTCGCGCGACCCTTCGTCTCCTCGCGCGATCCGTGGTCCGGACTCAGCGCGTGCCGACGCGCAACACCGTCGTCGAACGGAACGTCGCGCCCTTCTGCAGCAGGATCGACGGGAAGTGCTTCTGGTTGACGGCATCCGGGAAGTGCTGCGTCTCCAGGCACAGCCCGCTGCGGTGCGCATACGTGTTGCCGCCCTTGCCCTTCTGCCCGTGCAGGAAGTTGCCCGTGTAGAACTGGATGCCCGGCTCCGTCGTCGCGATGCGCACTTCGCGGCCCGACGCAGGGTGGTAGAGCGCGGCGGCTTCGACGAGCCCATTCTGGCCGCTGCGGTCGAGCACGTAGTTGTGGTCGTAGCCCATCGCCGGCGTCGGCGTGAGTTCGTCGATGCGAAGGCCGATGCGCGTCGGCTGCCGGAAGTCGAGCGCGGTGCGCGCGACATCGTCGATCGCGCCCGTCGGGATCAACGTCGCGTCGGTCGGCGTGTAGCGGCTCGCGAACAACTGCAGTTCGTGGTCGAGGATCGTCGGCGCGCCTTGGCCTGCGAGATTGAAGTAGGCGTGGTTCGTCAGGTTGACCGGCGTCGTGCGGTCCGCGGTCGCTTCGTAGTCGATGCGCAACTCGCCGGGCACGGGCATCGAGTAGGTGACCTTCACGTCGAGCACGCCTGGATAGCCTTCTTCGCCGTCCGGTGACCGGTAGGTGAACGCCACGGCAGGAACGCCGTCGACGTGTGTCGCCTCCGCGCGCCAGCGCACCTTGTCGAGGCTGCGCGGACCGCCGCCGTGCAGGTGGTTGGGCGCGTTGTTGGTCGCGAGCTGGTAGTCGTAGCCCTCGAGGGTGAAGCGGCCCTTCGCGATGCGGTTGCAGACGCGGCCCGTCGTGCAGCCGAAGTATTGGTTGTCGCCGGACTCGTAGCCCGAGACGTCGTCGAAGCCGAGCAACACGTCGGCGCTCTCGCCGATGCGGTCCGCGAACGACAGCGACACGAGCGTGGCGCCATGGTCGCTCACTGCTGCCTCGACGTCGCCGTTCTGCAGGATCCAGAGGGTCGCGGGAGCTCCGTCCTTGCGGACGCCGAAGGGCTTGGTCTTCACGATTTGGGGTTGCGAGAACAGCGCGCACGAGGCCAGCAGCGAGAGCAGGCAAAGCGCAGTCATGGGCCGTCGGATCATGGCGCAGAACCTAGCGGCCCTGCCGTCGCGCCGGAACGGTCAGTTCGCCGCGATGGGCTCGAGCAGCGCCACGGTCTCGATGTGCCACGTCTGCGGGAACATGTCGACGGGCACGACGCGCGTTGCCGCATAGCCGTGTGCGTGGAACAGCCGCAGGTCGCGCGCGAGCGCGCCAGGGTCGCAGGCGACGTAGGCGATCTTGCTCGGGCGCAGCGACGCGATGCGTTGCACGACCTCGGCGCCCGCGCCTTCGCGCGGCGGGTCGAGCACGACGAGTTGGGGCTTCGGCAGCGACGCGCCGAACTTCGCCGCGTGCGCTTCCACGGGGCCGCGCACGAACCGGACGTTGCGGATGCGGTTGCGGCGTTGGCCTGCTTCCGCATCGGCGATGCTCACCGGCGACTCCTCGATGCCGACCACTTCGCGCGCGCGCGCTGCGAGCGCGAGCGAGAACAGGCCGCCGCCGCAGTAGAGGTCGGCGACGATGTCGGAGGGCTTCGGCGCGAGCATCTCCTGCACGAGCCGGACCAGTTCTCCAGCCGCATGCGGCGAGGTCTGGAAGAACGCGGTCGGCGAGATGCAGTAGTGGACGCCGCGGATCTGTTCGTCGATGCGGTCGGGGCCCGCGATGTGCACCGTCTGCGTTCCGAGCAATCGACTCTCGGGGCCGTCGTTGTAGTTGCAGCTGACGGTCGTGGCTCCCGCGGCGACGAGATCCTGCGCGATGCGTTCGACCTCGGGCAAGTCGAAGCGCGCGACGACGACGACGTGGCTCTGGCCAGTGCCCTCGGCGGTGCGCACGAGCACGCTGCGCAGCAGGCCGCGGTCCTCGACGGGATCCCACGCGTCGACGCGCAGGTCGGCGAGCAACTCGATCGCGCGGCGCGCGAGCCGCAGCGGCTTGTCCGCTGCTGCGGGGCATTCGACGAGCGGGACCAGCTCCAGTTCGCGCAGCGCGTGCAGCGCCGGGACCATGCCGCGCCTGCTGTCGGGCAAGACCTGCAGCGCGACCTTGTGGCGCATTCCATACGGTTCGCGGTTCCGCACCGTCGGCGAGACCGCGGGCGCATGTTCGCCGAGCGCCCAACGAAGGTCCTTCTCGACGCGCGCCTGCTTGAAGCGCAATTGCGCCGCGTAGTCGATGTGTTGCCAATGGCAGCCACCGCACGCGAGGAAGTGGCGACACTTCGGCTCGACGCGTTCTTGTGCGCTCTCGTCGACGTAGGCGACGCGCGCGCGGCCGAACTTGCGCGCCGCGCTCGTGATCTCGGCACGGATGCGTTCGCCAGGCAACGCGCCGGGCACCAGCACGACGTAGCCCTCGATGTGCGCGAGCGCGTCGGGGCCGTCGGCCAAGGTTTCGATCTGCAGTCGCACGCGATCGCCGCGGCGCACGGGAGCTGGCAGGTCGGGGCGGCTCATGGGGGCGCGGGAGAGTAGCGAAGCCGCAAGCGAGTTGGTCCACGAAGTGCGCGCGACGCCGGGCTCGCGGCGTCGCGCGCGTGGGCTCGCAGAGGCTCTGGCCGCGCGTTACTTGCGGACTGGGCCGCCTGGAACGCCAGGACCACCGGCACCGCCAGCGCCACCGGGACCACGAGCGCCGCCAGGACCACCTGCGCCGCCCGGCTTGCTGTTGCCTTGTCCTTGGTTCTGCTCGCCCTTGCCGACCATGTAGACCTGGCCGTGGCCGATGTCCGCGATGCGGCGCAGGATGCCTTCGTCTGCCTCGCCGATGCCGATCGCATGGATGCGGACGCGGCGGAACGTGTTCATGCGTTCGACGTCGGCGGCGATCGTGAAGCCGAAGATGTAGGGGCCGTTGTAGCCCATGATCGGCGAGCGGACGCCGCGCGCGCCCGTCTCGTAGTCGGTGACCGCCTCGTCCTCGCCGTAGTCCTTGTCCTGGACCTTGAAGTCGTCGGTCGACGGCGCGCCGTCGGACAGCAAGAAGATCGTGTCGCAGCCTTCCGTGAGAGGACCTGGATCGACGAACGCGTCGGTCTCGACGAATCCCTTGCCCGACAGCGCGAACGCGCGGCGCAGGCCGCCGTGCATGTTCGTGTCGCCCTTCAAGCTGCCGAGCGGCGAGCTGCCTGGCTGTGCGGGCCCAGGCTTGAGGTCATCGAGGTCCTTGCAGACCTTCGCGACGTTCGCCTTCGTGGCGCGGATGAGGCCCGGGCACGACGGCAGCGTCCCCGATGCGTCGCCGAACCAGACGATGCTGAAGTGCTTGTCGTCGGACAGGCGGTTCAGCGACAGCTTGAGGTGCTCGCGCGCGAGGTCGAAGCGCGTGTTGATCTGGTGCCACGGAAGGTCGCTCTCGTCGAGCAGTTCGCCCTTCGGCTTCTTCTTCGGTCCCGTGACTGGGCCCTTCGGCTTCACCGACGGCGAGATCGGCTGCAGCATCGAGTCGGACAAGTCGACGACGTAGCAGAAGCGCTCGCCTTCGGTCTCGATGCCGAAGAACCGCGGTCGCGTGACGGTCGTGCCGCCGCCGCTCGGCCGCTTCGGTGCGTCTTGCTGCAGCAACAACAGCCACGGCTCCGGTTGCACGAGCAGGCCGGGTCCGTTGAGCGCGATCTGCAGGTGGCGCGCCATCTGCACCTTCGACGTGTGGTCGAGCTTCACCGGCTCGGCCAACAGGTTGATGTAGGCCGTCATGCCGGGGCGCGCGCGCTCGCTGCGCACCTTGCCCTTGTTGCGCAGCACGGCGCCGGACATCGCTCCGAGCAACAGGCTCCGGTCCGACTCCTTCTGCGGGAAGTTCGTCGCCAGGTGGAACATCGCGTCCCACATCTCGTCGCTGCCGCACATCGAGAGCGCGACGAACGCAGCGGCCTGGTGGTGGACGGACTTGTCCTCGCCGACGATCGCGAGCGTGTCCTTCGCGCCGAGGCGCTTGGTCTCGACGCGCAACGCCTGCACCCACAGCCACGTGTCCGGAGGCTTGGGGTTCGCGAGCCGCAGCTGGCGCATGCCTTGCGCCGCCTCGGGCGAGTCGAACCACGAGCCGAGCAACGTCGCGAGGTGGTAGCGCGACATGTCGCGGTACTCCTTCACCTTCTTGAAGTCCTCGACGAGGATCGCGAACGCTTCCGGCTTGCGCGTGAACGCCATCAACTCGCGTCCTGCGTAGTGATGGCGCAGCGGCTTGCGCTTCATCAACTCCGTGTAGCGAGCCAAAGCCTCGTCGTAGGGCTTCGGCAGTTCGATCGTCTCTTGCTGCGCGCAGAGATGCGCGGAGAGGACGATCGAGACCGAAGCTGCCGCGATTGCGGCGCGAGCGGAACCGATACGGGGGCGGACTCGCTGCACGTTCGTCATTCCTCGTCGGCCGCGAAGTCGCCGGCCGATGGTTCGATGAAGGGGTGAGGTCGGTGGAGACTAGCGCGATCCGCCGGGCACAGGGAGTGCAGGCGGCCGGTCCGACGGACCGCGGCTCGCGCCGATCCACGACAAGCGCGGCGTGGCGTCGAGGTCGCGGACCTCCGCCCAGACCCACGCGCCTTGCGCGGCGTCTTTCGGCGCGTCGTCGATCGTCCACGTCTGCTGCGTGCCGTCCGCGACCACGGTGCCTCCGTCGATGCGCGCTTTCAGCGCCACGACGATGCGGTCGACGCCGACGTTGTTGCGGATGACGCCGTCACGCAGCGCGACGAAGTCGAGTTGTTGCGCCTGCGGCACGCGTGCGCGTGCGATCTGGCGGTCGAGGTCGATCTGCGGGGTAGGGCCGAACTGGCCCTCGAAGAGCCGCTGGAGACCCAGCAGCTCTTCATTTCATGTTCAACCTCGGAGGTCGACTTCGAGCAGCGCGAAGTCCGTGTCGAGCGGCGCGAGCTCGACGCCGGGCGCCGCGCAGGCGGCGAGCAGCAGCGGCAACGCGAGGGTGCGGATGTTCATGGGGTTCCTATCGGAAGTTCAGAAGCGATAGCCGAACGTGACGTCGACTTGCCAGTCGACGCCGAGCTGTTGTTCGTTGACGTGCTGCGCGACCGGAGCCTCGAAGTAGACCTGGATGTCGAGCGACGGGCGGGGGCGGAATGCGTAGTTGAGGCCGAGCGTCACGCGTTCGCTGCCCGTGCCGTCCTGCAGGGCTCCGTCCTGCTCGTCGCGGCCGAGGTGGTAGAAGCGCGCCACGAGATCGAGGCGCATGAACGGGCCGGGATACGGCTCGAGCCAGAATCGATTGCCGATCGCCGCTTCGGCCGTGAACTCGTCGCCCATCACGTCGCCGTTGTCGTCCGTGTCGTTGCGCCACTGGTAGCTGCACGCGGCGTTGAAGCGCCAGCGCCCGGGCTCGTGCGTGACCGCCGTTCCGAGCGACGGGTCGATGCCGCCGCTGCCGGGTTGGAGGTCCGGTGGAAGCTCGGTTGCGCCGCTCCTCGCGTCGTCCTCCCCGGTCGGCAGCGAGACGCTCGACAGCACGGCGAAGTTGGTCGCGAAGCCGCGGCCGTCGAGTCGCAGCCAGCGCCACTTCGCGAGCAGCTCCACGTCGCCGAAGCTCTCGGCGTCCAGGGGCTGGGCCGCGCTGCGCCGTTCCGTCTCGACGTAGCTCGCCGCGAGGCCGATCTGCAGGTCGTGGCGCAGTCCCCACTGCAGCGCAGCCGTGGTCGTCTGCTCCTGCTCGCGCGGGGACAGCGGATCGTCGACGCGGTGCGATCCTGCGAGCAGCGTGTCGCGACGCTGCACTTCGGTCCCGAGCGTGAACAGGAACCCGCCGTCGTAGAGCGTCTCGCCGTCGAGCACGTCGAGGAGCGCGCCCTGCGCGAGCGCTGGGCTCGCCAGGCAGAGGATGCATGCGGCGTGGGAGAGGCGCACGTGCGCATGGGACGCGCAACCGCGCGCGACCGCAACGGGGTAGCCGACATCGGGCGCTCGTCGCCCACGGATCGACTGCGCCTTCAGCGGCCGGTTGCAGCCTCGACCCTCGCCCGCGAGCATGCGCGCGAATGTCCCCGGATCGCTCCGACAAGACCGAGCCGCTGCTCCAGCGCACGACCGTGATCCGCTCGCATGCGCCTTCGGTGCGCGAGGCGGAGCGCATGCCCGTGCTCGTGGTCCTGCGCGGCGCACAGGTCGGGCGGAGGTATCTGCTCAACGAACGGTCGCTGGTCATCGGCCGCAGTCCCGAACGCGCGCAGCTCGTCGTCTTCGGCGACCCGCAGGTCTCTTCCGTCCACTGCATCGTCGAGCAGGAACGGGACGGCTCTTCGTGGGAGATCGTCGACTTGCGGTCCACGAACGGCACGTTCCTCGGCGATCGCCGCGTCGAGCGCTCGCGACTTTCCGAGCGCGACCGCATCGTGCTCGGGGCCACGATCCTGGAGTTCACGTTCCACGACGCGCTCGAAGCCGAGTTCCACCAGCGCGTGGATCGCTTGATGAACGTCGACGAGCTGACGGGCCTGCCGGTGCAGCGCGTCTACCAGCAACGCGTGCACGATCTGTTGCAGCGGGCCTCCGCCGAGCGTTCCGCCGTCGCGGTCTTCATGATGGACCTCGACGGGCTGAAGAAGCTCAACGACACGCACGGGCATCTCGTCGGCGAACGTTCCATCGCCGAGACGGGCAAGCGACTCGGCGCGATCGTTCGCGAGGCCGGTGGCGTCGTCAGCCGGTTCGGCGGCGACGAGTTCTCGGCGTGCGCTCCAGGCCTTGCGCATGACGCGGCGATGGTCCTTGGCGAGCGCATGCGCAGCGCCGTCGGCTGCGAGCCCGTGCGCTGCGGCGACCTGTGCGTCCAGCCGACGATGTCGATCGGCTTCGCGTGCTTCCCCGAAGCGGGCGCTTCGCTGGAGGCGTTGACGCGGCGCGCGGACGAGGCGCTCTACCGCGCGAAGGCGGCGGGCCGCAACTGCGTGCGCAGTTGAGGCCCGGGCCGTCATCGATCAGAAGTTGACCTGGACCTGGAAGCCGATGCGGTCTTCGCTGCGGGCTTCGTCGTAGAACGGCGCCGACGTGTCCGTGGTGTCCGTGCGCCAGAAGGTGTGCGTGTACATCACCGTGATCTCGACCTCGGGCACCGGGCTGTATTCGATGCCGACGTCGAACTCGCTGACTTCGTCCTTCGGCGCGTTGGTCGCGAACTTGCGCGCGCCGTCGAAGAAGTTCCACCGCGCGAACGGGAACCACACGCCGGACTCCGTCTTCAGCATGTAGTTGGCCTGGACGTAGCCGCCCTGCAGGTACTCGGCCTCGATTGCGGTGCGGTCGTCGGCGAGTTGCGGGCCGCGGCCCCAGTTCCATTCGGCTTCGAGGCCGAACGGTTGCGGGTAGAGAACGAACGTGCTCGCGAGGCGTTCGTCGCGGACGCCGCCGTCCTCGACCGTTGGCGTGACGCCACCGACTGCTGCGGTGCCCACGACGTAGTGGCCCGTGTAGCCCTGCACGCCGAGTTCCACGACCTGCTTGTTCTCGAACTCGAACGGATAGGCCGCGCGCGCGACCCAGTGCACGTCGCCGTTGCGGTCGCTGCGGTTGGGGCCCTGGCCAGCGAACGCGCCGACGCCGATGACGCCGTAGTCACCCGAGCCCTTGCGGCCGGAGCGCACGAGGTCGCGGAACAGGTCGCGGATGTGCTTGGGAGCCCAGTAGTAGTAGGCGCCCATGTCGCGTTCGCCTTCGAACGCGGAGTTCAACGCATCGGGGCGCTCGATCGCCGCGCGGTTCTGGCTCGACTGGAGGTTGACCCAGCCGAACGGCACCTTCGATTGGCCGACGCGGAAGCGATGCTCCTTGTCCTTGTCGACCGCGATGTCGCCGTAGAAGTCGCGCATCTGCACTGCCGAGTCCGCGCCAGTCACGCCCGTGGAGCCTGCGAAGTCCGACTGCGCGTAGACGAACAGGTGGTCGGTGACGTCGCCGCTCAGGATCACGCGTCCACGGCGCAGAAGCAGGGTCTCCGCTTCGTTGACACTGCGGTCGTTCGGGACGCTGATGTTGGGCTCGTTGTCCTCGTTGTAGAGCGTCGTGTAGCGGATCTGCCCGTAGCCGCGGATGCTGAGCTTGTCGTACCACTTCGCAGCGCCCTCGGACTTCGCCGCGAGCTTCTTCTCCAGGGCCTGCATCTCGGTCTCCTTCTGGTCGAGACGTGCCTCGAGCGCGCGGAGTCGCTCCTCGACCGATGCCTGCGGCGCCGGCGTTGCCGGTTGCTGGCCCTTCGCGGCGTCCTGCGCTGCGAGCGTGGTGGGGAGGGCCGCGGCGAGGCTTGCGGCGAGGCGGAGCGTTGCGAGTCGGTGGTTCACTGCAGGTTCCTTGCGAGGGGATGGGCTCGCCGTGCGCGGCGGCCGGAAGATGCTTTGCGAAGAACTGGCGAGTGTGCAGTGAAGGCCGCCAGATAAAGGGATTGTGAAGGCGACGGGAAGGTGCGGCGAATCTGCGCGCGGCGTTGTCGGGGGCTTCACGAGACCGGCGCGCTCCCCCGACACGCTGTCGGGCCGGAATCAGGGCCATTGTCGCTTCGGATGGGGCTTGGCCGTGTCCGGAGCTCAGGCTGCGAGCTTCGATGACGATGCTGCGGCACTGGCGCTCGTCGCGAGACTCCTTCTTCGCGCGCGACAAACTGGTCGGGCCGAGAGGATTTGAACCTCCGACCTACTGGTCCCAAACCAGTCGCGCTACCAAACTGCGCTACGGCCCGACGCGAGAACCCTACCGCGACGACGCCCGCGCGGGAAGGACGCACTGGACTCGCGATCCTCGCGGATCGCAGCGCATCGCAGGCCGACGCTACTTCGCCGGCGCGAGCCAGCGGTCGAGGTGGTCCTTGAGCACACGCTGGAAGTGGACGCGGTCCTTGCCGAGGAGCCGATGCGTCTGGTTCGGGTAGAGCATCGTGTCCAGCAGCACGCCGGCATCGACGCAGCGATCCACGAACTGGATCGAGTGGCTCCACATCACCGTGCGGTCGTCGGTGCCGTGCACGAGCAAGAGGCGCGCGTCGATCTTCTCTGCGAGCGGCAAGCAGGAGCTCTGCGCGTAGCCATCCGGGTTCTCGCCCGGCGTGTCCATGTAGCGCTCGGTGTAGCCGGTTTCGTACATCGCCCAGTCGGTGACCGGCGCGCCGCTGATGCCGCAGCGGAAGGTGCCCGGCGCGAGGCCGAGGAGGCGCAGCGTCATGTAGCCGCCGTAAGACCAGCCGTGCACGCCGAGCCGCTTGCCGTCGACGAACGGCTGCTGCACGAGCCATTCGACGGCGCGCAGCTGGTCCTTCACTTCGATCGTGCCGAGGCGCCGGTGCACCGACTGCTCGAACTCGATGCCTCGATGCGGCGTGCCGCGGTTGTCGAGGCGGCAGACGACGTAGCCGTGGTTGGCGAGCGCGTGCAGCCACGGCGACGCGCCGGTGAGCCAGGAGTCGGTGACCTGCTGCAGGTGGGGGCCACCGTAGACGTAGAGCAGCGCCGGCAGCTTCTGGCCTTCGGGCACGTCGCGCGGCAGCAACACGTTGCCGTAGAGGACCGAGTCGTCGTCGGCCTTCACCTGGAACATGCGGCTGTGCGGCAGCTCGTAGTCGCACAGCGGCCTCGCGACGAAGGGCAGCGGCTCCGCGACTCCGCTCTCGAGGTCGACGAAGCGCGGCTGCGGCGGCGTCTCCACGTTGGACCACGATGCGAACGCGAATGCGTTGTCCGGCGAGAGCGCGCATTGGTGCGTGCCGCGATCGCGCGTGAGCTGTTTGACCTCCGCGCCGTCGAGCCCGGCGCAGAACAAGTGCTTCTGCCGCGGGTCCTCGCCCGAAGCCGAGAACCAAAGGCGTCCCTTCGTCGCGTCGACGGCAAGCAGCTCCTGCACGTCGAACGCGCCCTTCGTCACCTGCAGCAGTTCCTTGCCTTCGCGGTCGTGCAGGTAGAGGTGGCGGTGTCCGTCCTTCTGCGACCACCACAGGAACCTTCCGTCGGCGAGCGGCCACGGCCCGTGTTCGGGCTCGACCCACTCCTTGTCGTGCTCGTGCAGCACGGTCTGCAGGCGCTTGCCGTTCTTGCACGCGAAACGGGCGAGTTCCATCTGGTCCTGGCCGCGCGAGACGAGCGCAACGAACAGTTCCGTGCCGTCGTGCGAGAACGTGAGGTTGGTCCAGTAGAGGTCGAGCGCTTCGTCGTGCTCGAGCCAATGCAGTTCCTCTTCTTCCGCGTCGTAGATGCCGACGGTCACCACGCTGTCGGCGCGGCCGGCCATCGGATAACGGCCGTGGCGCGGACGCGGCGGCGTCGCGAGCGGATCCTGGTAGGGGTAGACGTCGATCGGGCGCTGGTCTTCGCGGTAGAACGCGAGGTAGCGGCCGTCGGCGCTCCAGAACAGTCCCTGCGTGATGCCGAACTCGGCGCGGTGCGCCGCGCCGCCGTAGACGATGTCGGCGCTGCCGTCGAACGTGATGCGACGCGCCTTGCCGCCGCCTTGCGCGACCGTCAGGTCGTGGTCCTTCACGTAGGCGACTCGTCGGTCGCCGGGCGAGACTGCGAGCGGCGTGTGGTCGTCGCGCGCGTCGAGCTCCGCGGGCCAGCGCAACGCAATCGTCGCATTGCCTTCGCCGATCGGCACGTGGTGGATCGCGTGCTCGTGCTCGATGCGCAGCGTCGCAGCGTCGACGAACCCGAACGGCGGGACCTTCTTCGGCTTGCCCTCCACAGGCGGCTCGCCGAGCTTCGTCCAGATCGTTGCAGCATCGACGATCTGCACGGGCTCGGGCTGGCCTGGGCTGCGCCGGGCGATCGACAATCCGTCCGGCGACGCGAACGCGCAGTCGTGGCCGCCGGGGATCCACACGCCCGTGACCGGGGCGCCGAGCAACGCGCCGCCGCGTTCGATCAAGACCTCGTAGGTCAGCTTCGGCTTCTTCTCGGGCTCCTGCGCCGCAGGCTGCGCTGGCTTCTGCGGTTCGCGCTCGGGTGTCGGATTCTGCGACGGAGGCGGGGGCTGCTGCTGTGTTTCCTGGCAAAGCAGCGCGCTGCAGAGGGCGAACGAGACGGTGAGCGCGTTGCGAAGCACGAGCGCCGGAGACGTCGATGGCATGCGGAAGGTCGGGGCCGATGGACCCGACGTGGGGGAGCGGAGCGCGCGGCATCATCGAAGGGCCCGGCGGGCAGTCAAGGAATCGGCGCGCAACGCCCTTGCCAGGGAGGACTTCGCGTCAAGTCGGCTCGCGCCGGACGCCGATCCATTGCAGACGTCCCGACGCGCGGCACGGAGTCGACGCAGGGCGAAAAGGGGATCCGAGGCGTGGCCGCAGGCTGCGACCTTGGACACACTGCACATACGGCATGGCGTCAACGGACACTCGCATCGCGCTGATCGGGAGCGGCTTCATCGCCGAGGTGCACCTCATGGCGCTGCGCCGCGTTCCCGGCGTCGTCGTCACGGCCGTGTGCGACACCGTGAAGCCGCGCGCGGAGCGCATGGCGAAGCGTCACGGCATCGCACAGGTGTTCGACAGCGTCGACGCACTGTGCGACGCGCGCGTTGCCGACGCGGTGCACGTGCTCGTGCCGCCCGGCGCGCACTTCGCGGTGGCGAAGCGCTGCCTCGAACGCGGCATGAACGTCCTCGTCGAGAAGCCGATGGCGCTCTCGCTCGAGCACGTCGACGAACTCGAGCGCATCGCGAAGTCGCAGCAGCTCGTGCTCGGCGTGAACCACAACCAGTCTGCGAGCCCCGCGGTCGTGCGCGTGTGCGACCACGTTGCGGCTTCGCGCCTCGGCCGCATCGAGCACGTGGCGATCGTGCACAACGTGCCGCTGCGCCAACTGCAGACGGGCGACGTGTCGCACTTCATGTTCCAGACCGAGGCGAACATCCTCCTGGAACAAGCCGTGCACCTGTTCTCGATCGTGCATCGTTTGCTCGGCGACTGTCGCGACGTGCGCGTGGTGACCGGCGATCCGGTGACGCTCGCCAACGGCGCGCGGTTCTTCGACGACTGGCAGATGCAGTTGTCGTGCGAACGCGGCACCGCGTCGGTGCGCATGGCGCTCGGCCGCACGATGCCGGAGTCGACCGTGCACGCGATCGGCACCGACGGAGCGGTGTTCGCGGACCTCTTGCGCGACGCGTGCTGGCTGCGCCGCAAGACGCGCTGGCTCGACTTCCTCGACTCGGGTCGCAACCTCGCCGCCGGCGGCTTCCATCTGCTGCGGCGTTCCGCGATGGCGGTGCTCGGCTACGGGCTCGCGTTGTTCAAGCTGCGCGGCCCGGAGGACCCGTTCTTGCGCGGCATGCAGACCAGCATCGCCGAGTTCCACGACGCGGTTCGCAACAAGAAGACGCCGCGCAACTCGCCGGCTGCCGGTCGCGAGGCGCTGCGCATGTGCTTCCTCGCCGCCGAGGCCGCGGGAGCGAGTTCGGTTCCGCTGCCGCCGCCGCCGCCGCATGCGGAGCCCATGGCTGCGCGTTCCGGCGAAGTCGTCGTGTTGGGCGGCGCCGGGTTCCTCGGCCGCCACTGTGTCGATGCGCTGCTGGCGCAAGGCCGACCGGTCACGCTGCTCGTGCGCCGTCCGCAACTGCTGCCTGCGGAGCTGCGCGACGCGCGCATCCGCGTGTTCGCCGGCGATGCGGGCGATCCCGTCGCGTTGGCGCGCGCGTTCGCCGGCGCCTCGTGCGTGCTGCACCTGGCGACTGTCGCGGGCGACGACCCGGCACGAGTCGAAGGCGCGATGCGCGACAGCGTCGCGACGGCTGCGCAGTGCGCGCGCGAAGCCAAGGTGCGACGGTTCGTCTACGCGAGCAGCACTGCGGCGCTGTATCTCGGCGATGACGAGCCGGTGCGCGGCGACTCGGGGCCCGATCCGAGGCCGCGTGCGCGCGGCGCCTACAGCCGCGGCAAGATCGCGGCGGAAGCTGCGTTGGTTGCAGAACGCGAGCGTGGCCTCGATGTCGTGATCGTGCGCCCAGCGGTCGTCCTCGGCAGCCCGTCGTCGTTGGAGCACTCGGGCCTCGGCCTCTGGGTGCGCGACAACCACTGCGTCGGTTGGGGACGAGGCGACGTGCCGTTGCCGCTCGTGCTCGGCGACGATTGCGCCGCGGGCCTCGTCGCGGCGTTGTTCGCGCCGGCCGCGAAGAACAAGAGCTACAACCTCGCCGGGTCCGTTCGGATGACCGCGCGCGAGTTCGTCGAAGAACTCCGGCTGCGCACCGGCCGCGACTACTGCTTCCATCCGACGCCGGTCGCATGGATGTGGATCCAGGAGGTCGGCAAGCACTTCGTGAAGTTCCTGGCCCGCAAGCAGCGCGAGTTCCCGTCGCTGCGCGATCTGCGTTCGCGCAGCTTCTCGTCGCCGCTCGACTGCGCCGATGCGGCGCGCGACCTCGGCTTCCGGCCAGAAGGCGATCGCCTGCGGTTCCTGTCGCGGTTGTTCGCGATGGTCGCAACTGGTGGCAAGCCTGCAGGCGCAGCGCAGCGCAGCGAGGCAGAGGCGCCGGTCGGATCATGACGACGGCTGCGGCCGCATCGCCGCGGCGCGTGTTGCACGTCTTCGCGACGTTCGGCATCGGCGGCCCGCAGATGCGCCAGCAGGAGCTCATCGCGCGCATGGGCAGTGGCTTCGTGCACGACATCGTCGCGATGGACGGCAACTTCGCGGCCGCGCAGCGCATCGACCCGAAGCGGCTCGGCGATCTCATGGGGCCGCCTGGCGGTCGCTCGTTCTTCGGCAGCGTTCGCGCGTTCGTGCGATTGCTGCGCGAACGCAAGCCCGACTTGCTGCTGACCTACAACTGGGGATCGATCGAAGCGTGCATGGCGGCGCGCGTGCTCGCGTTCCGCAACCACGTGCACCACGAGGAAGGGTTCGGCCCGCTGGAGCAGGAGCGACGTCTGCGCCGCCGCAACTGGATCCGACGGGTCGCCCTCGAACGCGCGCACGCGGTGCTGGTGGTGTCGACGGGCCTGCTGTCGATCGCGCGCCGCGAGTGGCGCGTGCCGACGTCGCAGCTCGTCTACTTGCCGAACGGCGTCGACCTCGCGCGCTTCGCGCCGGCGTCGCCTGCTGGCGCGGCTGCGAAGGGCTCCGTCTGCACGATCGGCGCGGTGGGCGGCCTTCGCGCCGAGAAGGACCATGCGACGTTGCTGCGTGCGTTCGCGCAGATGCGCGAGCCGGCGCGGCTCGAGCTCACCGGCGACGGACCGGAGCGTGGCAACCTCGAGAAGCTCACCGTGGCGCTCGGGGTCGAAGGCCGCGTGCAGTTCCTCGGCAATGCGAGCGACACGGCGCCGTGCTACCGCCGCATGGACGTGTTCGCACTTTCGTCGCGCACCGAGCAGATGCCGATCTCGTTGCTCGAAGCGATGGCGTCAGGCTTGCCGGTCGCGAGCACGGACGTGGGCGACGTGCGTGCGATGCTGCCCGAAGGCTCGCGCGGCGCGCTTGCGCCCGCAGGGGACGTTCCCGGGCTTGCGCGCGCGCTCGATGCGCTGTGCGCGGATCCAACGCGTCGCATGCAGGAGGGGCAGCGCAACCGCGCGCACGCGGAGCAGCACTTCGAAGCGGGCGAGTGCCTGCAGCGCTACCTCGACCTCTACATGCGCGCGGCCCGTCCGCAGCGCTGATCGCCGCGAACGGGCCGCATCGTCTACCCGCACTCGAGCGCGGGAGCTTCGATCAGAACAGGATGCCGATCGAGACGTCGAAGAACACGCTCGGGTCGATCTCGCCTTCGACGACAGGCGTCGTCGTGGTGTCGCCGTCATCGAGGCGGTAGTTGCCGACGAGCGCTGCGCCGCCGCGCACGACGAGCGCCATCTCGTCCGTGAACTGCCAGTGGATGCCCGTGTAGGCGAGCAGTTCCTGGACGCGCGTGTCGGCGAAGGTCTCCGGATTCACGCTGCTGGGTGAGCGCACGCGGTACTCACCGCCCTGGATCTCGGCGCCGAACAGGAAGCCGAAGTCGGGGCTCGGCCACAGCGACACTTCGAAGTAGTCGGGCAGCAGGATGTCGACGCGAACCGTCTCTCCGGCCCAGGTGATGCCGAGGCTCGGCAGCAAGTTGGCATCTTCGTAGTACTCGTTGTAGCGAGCGCCGAGCTTGAAGAAGAACTCGGGCGAGTAGCGGATCGTGGCGAGCGCGCTGCCCCAGCAGTCGAAGTCCTCGGTGTGCGTGGTGCCGTCGAGATCCGACCAGTAGCCGGGCTTGCCCTTCAGCTCGAGCAGCACGTCTTCGTCGACGAACCAGCCGAAGCCGATGTTGAGGCCCGTGGCGAACAGGGTCTCGTTGCGGAAGTTCGGCATGTCCGTCGTGTCGTACGTGCGCTGGTCGTAGAACGCGCCGAGCGTGACGTAGGCGTTGTGCGCAACGAGGATGCGGAAGTCGAGATCCGCGGTGCCGCGCAGCAGGTCGAAGTCGCCTGGCTCGCCGTCGACCTTGCCGTTCATGATCGCGCCGCCGCGAAGCATGACTTGCGGGTCGAAGCGATCGCGCTTCTGCATGAAGTCGCCGTGGTCCTGCTGGAACAGCGTGCGCAGCGAGTAGGGTTCGCCTTCGTCCTGCGGACGAGCGCGCAGCGTGCGCCACTCCGTCGGATCGGATTCGAACGAGCCGCCGCCAGCGAGAATCGAGGTGTCCTCGGTTTGCGGCGTTTGGGAAACCGCGGGCGCCTGCGCCGCGAGGGCGACGTTGAGGCTGGCCGCGAACAGAATGCGGAAGGTGTTGGTAGGCATGCTCCCTGACCGGTTGAGACCGGCGGGGAATGGTGGCCGCAGGCGGCGGGGAATCAAGGCCGAAGGCGTGGGCGGCCGGTGCCCACGCAGGCTAGCTCCGCCCCGTTGTGGAAAGTCGTTCAGAACCTGCGGCCGTCAGCGTTGGAAGATCGGCAAGTACTGCTGCGGCAGCGCCAACAGCAGGCACGCGACCGCGGTCGCGAACTCGTCGCCGGGGCCCACTTCCCCGCGCCAGTTCCCGTCGGGCTGCTGCATGGCGAGCAGGTCGCGTCGCAATCGCGCGTAGTAGCGGTCGAAGCGCGTGCCGCCCGTCTGGAAGAAGGCTTGGCACGCGTAGTAGTTGCCGTACCAGAAGAAGTAGTGGGACGCGTAGTAGTCGGCGGTCTCGCCGTAGGCGCGTTCGAGGAAGTCGAGCGTCGGCTCGTGCAGGTCCTTGTCGTAGACGCCGGCGCTCGCGAGCGCGGTCAGCGCGGCTGCATTGATCGCGAACTCGTCCGGCTTGTCGTAGGCCCCGCGGCCGTGGATCTTGTAGTAGAACTGGCCGCCGACCGAGCCTTCGTTGCCGCGCCGCGCGAACCGTATGCGCCGCGGCCCGCGCACCTGGCTCTGCTTCACGTAAGTGATCGCGCGTTCCACGGTGTCGTCAGGAACCTTGATGCCGATGTTGCGCGCGGCGCGCAGCGCCTGCAGCTGGCACACGGTGACCGACAAGTCGGTCTCGCGGTCGAACGGGTTGTAGCGCCAGCCGCCGTGCTGGTTCTGGCTGTCGACGATCAGGTTGACCGCGCCTTCGAGCGCTTGCTTGCACTGCGCGCCGCCCGCCATCCCGTAGACCTCGGCGAGGAACAGCGTCGCGAACGCATGGCTGTACATGCGCGTGCCGGAGTCGGTGAGGAACCCGTTCTCCTCGCGGTGCGCGAGCAGGTAGTCGATCGTCTTCTGCACGAGCACGCCGTGCTCCCCGCGGTCGGGGAGATGCCCCGATGCGAGGAACGCCATGCCGCAGATCGCGGTGACGCCGAGGTGGCCGCTGCCCTGCGCGCGTTGCTCCTGCAGCGTCAGCGCCGCGTCGAGCTCGACGTAGTCGTTCTGCATCTTGTGCCCGACCAGGCCGAGGAACGCGCCGCTCGCCGTCTGCCGTTTCGCAAGCCATGCGAGGCCGCGTTCGATCGCGCGCTCCGACTGCTGCAGCGACGCTGCGTCGGCCGCGAGTCCGGCCGTCTGCGCGCCGCCGCTCGTCGCGAACGCGGCATCTGCTGCGCGTCTGTCCGAGGGCGAGCCCTGGTCCTGCGCGAGGACGAGCAGCGCGGCGAGGGCGAGTGCGCAGGACATGGGCGCGGGATGCTACCGCCGCGGCGCGGATGGTGGGGCGGCAGGTGTCCCGTTTCAGCCGCGCAGGAACGAGTCCATGCGCGCGGCGAGGTCCTTGAGGTAGGCGCGGTCGCCGCCGCGCATCTCGGCGGTGAACCACCCGTCGTAGCCGATCGCGCGCAGTTGCTTCATGACCGAAGGCCAGTCCGTGTCGCCCTCGTTGAGCGCCACGCCGAAGCCCGCCTTGCCGCGGCTGAAGTCCTTCACGTCGACCTTCTTGATGCGCGCGCCGAGGATCGGCACCCAGTGCTCGGGATGGCCGAACTTGACGAGGTTGCCCGGATCGAAGTGGACGCCGACACGCGGGTGCTTCAGTTCGTCGACGTAGCGCGCGAGTTCCGTCGGGCCGAGCAGGAACCCGTTCCAGACGTTCTCGATCAACAGGTCGATGCCGAGTTCGTCGAGCAGCGGCAGGACCTTCTGGATCTCCGCCTGCGAACGCGACCACGCGTCGCCGTAGAACACGTCCTTCTTCACGACCGCGGGCACCAGCAGCGTCGACGTGCCGCCGTACTTCTTGCAGTCGCGCAGCGCCGTGCGCAGCGCCTCGAGGCCTTCGGCGCGCACGGACTCCTCGTTCGCCGACAGTGGCTTGTCCCAGTGCACGGAGTCGACGGTGCCGGGGATCTCGAGCCCCGTCTTCGCCTTCGCGGCGAGCACGTCCTCGGCAACGAGGTCGTTGGGGCTGTCCATCTCCACGCCGTCGAAGCCGCATTCGCGCAGGATCTCGAACTTCTCCATCACGGAGATGCCGTCGGCGACCATTCCGTACTTCACGGCTTTCTTCGGCGCGCGCGGAGTCGTTCGAATCGGCTCTGCGGCTGGCGTGTGCCCTGCGACCGCTGCGAATGCGGCGGCTGAGGCTGCGGCGGAGAGGAAGTCGCGGCGGCTCGATGCGTGCATGGCGGGGATCAAGACGCATGCGAACGTCCGAGTCCAGCGGTTCGACGCAGTTGTCACGAGGCTTCCTCGGCGAGGACTTTCGCATCGAACTTGCGCGGCGCACGTCTAGGCTCTGCGGCCTCTCGTCGCGCATCTCTCTCCCATGAACGACACCTCTCGCACTGATCGTCGGTCCTTCCTCGCGAACGCGGCCGCTTCCGCCATGGCTGTCTCGATCCCCTCGCCTTCCGCTGCGGGCTCGATCTCGGCGCTCTCGCTCGCGGGCCTCGTGCACTCGGGCGCGGGCGAGCCGCTCAAGGTCGGCCTCGTCGGTTGCGGCGGCCGTGGCACCGGCGCGGCGCGCCAGGCGCTGATGGCGGACAAGGGCAACGTGCTGTGGGCCGTCGGCGACGCGTTCGCGGATCGCGTGACGGACGCGGTGGGCGAGTTGCAGGAAGCGATGGACGGATCGCAGCGCGGCGCGCAGGTGCAGGTGCCGCAGGAACGCATGTTCGCGGGCCTCGACTGCATCGACCGCGTGCTCGACAGCGGCGTCGACGTGATCCTGCTCGCGTCGCCTCCCGGATTCCGTCCGATGCAGATCGAGAAGGCCGTGAAGAAGGGCGTGCACATCTTCGCCGAGAAGCCGGTCGCGACCGACGCGCCGGGCCTTCGCCGCGTTCGCGCCGCGTGCGACGAGGCGCGCAAGAAGGGGCTCAGCGTCGTCTCGGGCCTCTGCTACCGCTACCACCACGGCCGTCGCGCAATCGTGCAGAAGCTGCAAGAAGGCGCGATCGGCGACATCCTCGCGATCCAGGGCAACTACATCACCGGCGAGCTGTGGCTGAAGCCGCGGCAGCCGTCGTGGACCGACATGGAGAACCAGTTGCGCAACTGGCTCTACCACACGTGGCTCTCGGGCGACCTCATCGCCGAGCAGCACATCCACTCGCTCGACGTGATGGCGTGGATCAAGAGCGACGTCTATCCGACGCGCGCCTACTCGCTCGGCGGCCGCCAGAAGCGCACGGGCGGCGACTACGGCTTCGTCTACGACCACTTCGCGACGGTCTACGAGTGGAAGGACGGCACGCGCGGCTACAGCTACTGCCGCCAGCAGAACGGCTGCTTCCGCGACGTCGACGAATACGTGATGGGCACGCAGGGCACCGCGCGCGTGTTCCAGCATGCGATCTCGGGCAAGACGAACTGGAAGCACGAAGGTCCGCAGTCGGACATGTACCAGAACGAGCACGACGAGATGTTCGCTGCGATCCGCGCCGGCAAGCGCATCGACAACAGCGACTACATGATCAACAGCACGATGATGGCCGTGCTCGGCCGCATGGCCGCCTACACGGGCAAGGACGTCACGTGGCAGGAGGCGTGGGAGTCGCAGGAGCAGCTCGTGCCCGACGTGATCACGATGGACATGGTCCCGCCCTCGGACGCGGTCGCGATCCCCGGCATCACCAAGTTCCGCTGAGGTTGCGATGGCGGACGCAGGGCTTCAGCGGCGCCTCGGACTCACGAGCGCGATCTCGATCACCGTCGGCGCCGTCATCGGCTCCGGCATCTTCCTGAAGCCGCTGAAGGTCGCGCAGGGCCTGCCGTCCGAGGAGTGGGTCTACCTGCTCTGGGTGGGGCTCGGGCTCGTGTGCCTGTTCGGCGCGTTCGCCTACTCGGAACTCGGCGCGATGTTCCCCGAGGCCGGCGGCCA
>CAZEQF010000022.1:0-21039 GCA_964514315.1 uncultured Singulisphaera sp.
CGTATGCGGGCAATCCGATCGGTTGCGACCTCGTCGACGGCGACGGCCTGCCGGCTTCGCCGTTCCGCAGCGACGATTGGTGACCGCAGAGGCGGCGCGTGCGATGCCGAAGGACGCCGCCGCCGACCTCGCCGTGTGGCGGACTCGATCGGGGAACGCCCAAGGTGCGCCGTGACGAGCAGGTTTGCGCCTGAGTGTCCCGTATCGCGGGTACTCGGCGAGTTGCACGCCCGAGTGCCGCACCTCCCCAGACCTGCCTCCTCCCGGCCGACCACACGGTGCACCGTGCGCTTCCCCACGTGACTCCGCCGCGGGCAGTTGGCGACTCCAGCACCACCACCTACCCTTTTCCCCCATGCTCGCCCGCTGCCTGTTCGCCTGCATGCTGCTCGCGCAGTTCCTGCACGCCCAGATCGGCGCGACAGCGCAGACGTGGTCGACCGCCGGCGGAACGGCGCGCGGCTACACGGCCGTCGTCGACCTGACCGACCCGCGCGTCGAGATCCGCGTCACCGCGCCGCTGTCGCCGCTGCAGTCGTACGAAGCAACGCTGCAGACGACGCCAGCGTGGCACACGGCGCTCGGCAACCAGCTGTCGATCAACGCGAACTACTTCGGCACGTTCACGGCGACGACCGCGGACGTGATCGGCCTCAGCAAGAGCGACGGCGTGCAAGTGTCGCCGGTCCGCGTATTCGCGACCGTTCCCGATCCCGCGCTCGTCATCAGCCCCAACAAGATGGCTGCGATCGACTACGTCACGGCGACACAGGCCGCCGCAGCGCGTTGGGCGATCGCCGGCGTCGGCCCGAGCACGACGGACACCGTTCCCGGCACGATGCTCGTCACGGACGGCCTCAACACAGGCTCGACCGCGCGCGTCGACCCGTTGGTGCGCAACCCGCGCACCGCGATCGGCACCAACCAGAACGGCACGTTGCTCTACATCGCCGTCGTCGACGGCCGCCAGGCGAACTGGTCGGTCGGCATGACGTTGCCAGAACTCGCAAACGTGATGATCGGCATGGGCGCGTGGCGTGCGATCAATCTCGACGGCGGCGGCTCGTCGTCGCTGCTGTATTCGCCGATCGGCGGCACGTTGCAGCAGAACCGTCCGAGCGGCGGCTCGCATCGCGCGGTCGCCAACCACATCGGCTTCTCGCTCGCGTCGGCGGTTGTCGTCGGCAGCGCCTGCGGCAACGCGGGCACGATCGGCAACACCGGCTCGTTCCGTCTCGGCAGTTCCAACTGGGCTCTGACGCTGCAAGGATCGCAACCGGGCTCGCTCGCGTTCGCCGCCCTCGGCTTCCCGGGCAACGAGTTCGCGTGCGGCGCATGCACGTTCCTCGACGTGTTCACGTGGACCGGTGTGCCGATGGTCGGCGGCAGCGCGACGTGGGCGTGGCCCGTGCCCAACGACCCCGCGTTCCGCGGCCTCGTCGTCGGCGCGCAGTGGCTGCTGCTCAACTCGACGATCTCGCCGTGCGCTGCGGTGCCGGGGCTGTCCTCGTCGGCGCGCATGCACCTGACGCTGCTGCCGTAGCGGCGATCGCAAGGACGTCCGCGTTCACGACCGCCGGCCTTCGCGCATCCACCACGCGATGCGCGCAGCGCAATCCGCCGCCTACGCGAACGGCTCGACGAACCGGTCGATCTGCTCCGCCTTCGCCGCTGCGTCGCGCTTGCCCGCGTCGATGAGCGCCGCGAGGTACTCGCCCTGGAACATCAGCAAGCTCAACAACTCGCCGCCGCCGCCTTCGTCCGTGCCGAGGCCGCTCGTCAAGAACCGCAGCGCGGGCGGAAGACGCGGCTCGAACTTGGTCGCGAGCTCGGCGATGTCGGTGCCCGGATCGAGCACGCAGAGATCGATCGGGCGCAGGCCAGCATGCGCGTCTGCGGGCAGCCTTCGCAGCAGCTCGTTGATGCGATGCAGGCGCAACGCGTCGCTGTGCGAGTGCTCGAAGAACAGTGCATTCAGCAATGCACCAGCGATCTGCGCGGGCGGCGGATACGGATCGATCTCGCCGTGCGTCTTGGGCGGCGGCGGCGGCTTGCGCGTCGTGATCGCGAGAATGCGCGTGGCGCCGAGGTGGATCGCCGGCGAGAACGGCGACGTGAAGCCGATGCTGCCGTCGCCGTACCATTCGCGGCCGATCGCGATCGCCGGGAACAGGATCGGCAGCGCCGTCGACGCCATGATGTGGTCGATCGTGAGCGGCACCGGACGTGTCTCGCGATGCGGCCCCGTCCACGCGTTCGAGCTCTGGTCCGACAGCCACGTCACGCTGCGGCCGCTGTGGTAGCTCGATGCGGTGATCGCGAGGCCGCGCAGTTCGCCGCTCTCGATCTTCTTGCGGATGCCGCCAAGGCGGCCGTCCGACTCGCCGACGAGCCCCTGCAAGAACGCTTTCAACGGCGCGGTGTCCAACATGCTCTGCGGACGCGGCACCGGCTTGGACTTGCCGGACACGAGGCGCAGGCCGTAACGCATCGCGCGCGAGAACAGGTGCAGCGGGCTCGCGCGGTAGACGAGTTCTGGCTGCAAGTTGGACCACGCATGGCGAAGTCCCGCGACGCGCTCCGCGAACGTGCCCGGCAACGCGGCCAGCACCGCGGCGTTCACCGCTCCGGCGGACACGCCCGTGAGGATGCGCGCGCGAAGCCGCGGATAGCGCTCGGCGATGTGCCAGAGGAACCCGACCTGGTAGGCAGCGGACGCGCCGCCGCCGCTGAACACGATCGCGAGTTCTCCAGGCTGGCTCACCACGGACATTTCGGCCGCGGCGGCGTGCTGGGACAAGCCTCGAATGCCCGACTCGCTGCCCATCGCGACGCGCGAACGGTCGCGCCGATGCGACGGGCCGTTCGCAGACGGCGGCGAGGCCAGGCTGCGAGCCCGGCCGCGCGCAACGCGTCAGGGCTTCTGCTTCTGCACGTCAACCGACGGCGCAGTTGGCGCCACCGGAGCCGGCGCCGAGGGCGCTTCGACCACGACGGCTTTCTGCACAGGCGCTGGCAGCGGCGCAGCAACGGGAGCCTGCGGCGCGGGACGCGGCGTCGGCTTGTGCCCGTAGGAAGCCACGAGATCCTCGTGGCGCTGCTGCTGCCTCGCCGCGCTCTTGGCCGTCCGCTCGGCCTGCTTGGCGATGCGCTTTGCTTGCTTGTCGCGCTCGCGCGCGCGCTTCTCGAACGTCTGCGGGGATTGCTTGCGCGCCATCAGGACCTCCGGCCGCGCGATTGCGCGGCGCAAGAGGACTGGCTGCGCAGGTTGCTCGCGCAACTCAACGCTGGTCGGCTCCGTACGAGCGCGGCTTGCGCTCCATCGCCTCGTTGACCTTCAGCGCGCGGCCTTCGAACTGCTGGCCGTCGAGCGCCTTGATCGCGTTCGCGGCGTCGCTGTCGCTCGCCATCTCGACGAACGCGAAGCCACGCGAACGACCCGTGTCGCGGTCGGCCATGAGCTGGCAGCTCGCGACCTTGCGGCCGCCCGACTCGAAGTGGCTACGGAGGGAATCTTGGGTCGTGTCGAACGAGAGATTGCCGACGAAAAGACGCTTTGCCATGAACGGACTCCATCGGATCGCTGCGCAACGGGTCCGCGCTGAGTCGCCACGAATGCGCGGCGAACGGAATGCAGCGTCCCTCCTCGGCTCGACAAGAGCGCCGGGAACGACCGCGTCAGCGCAGCCCGCCGAAGCGGTCCACCCAGTCGAAGGGGATTCTGCGCACCCGGACTGCGGCGACTGGAACGAATGCTCCGGGGCCGCGCACAGTAGGTCGCGGCAGCGGGCTTAGCCAACAATCCGCGACAATCGCACTACGAACGATTCATCCGACACGACCGCGCCGAAGCGTTCGCCGCACCGTCATGAACACCTCGGCCGCGTCCATGCAGCACTGGTTGCCCCACGAATGAGCCTTGTGCTCGAGCGCGCGAATCGAGCGCGGATGCGGGTAGTCGCGCAGCTCGCTCTCGTAGCACCGCATCGCCTCGAGCTTCTGCTCCAACGTCTCGCCGATGTCGATCCACGTGTCGGGCACGAAGCGACGCGGATACGCCCACTCCGTGCTGCTCGCCGTGTCGAACGCGTAGACCGCCTCGATGCACGCCTCCACCGGACGCGTCGCGACGAGCGCAGCCTCGAACAGCAGATGATGGTCGCGATTCACGTCGCCGCCCCACTGGCAGTAGACGACTTCGGGTTGCACATCGCGCACGACGGCCTCGATCGGCGTGCAGATCCTGGTCAGCGTCATCGTGTCGAGCTGCTGGTCCGGGAACCCGAGCAGGCGAACGTCGGTGACGCCCAACGCGCGCGCCGCCGCCCGCGTGTGCTCCTCCATCGGGATGTCGCGGCCGCGGTAGCGATGCGATTGGCCTTCGCAGGCGACGATCGTCGTCACGCGGTCGCCGCGGCGCGCGTGCAGCGCGACGGCGCCACCGCAGCCGAGGATCTCGTCGTCGGGATGCGCGGCGATCACGAGCACGCGCCGGTTCGGTTCCTTCGTCATGCGAGCAGAAGCTACGGGCGCGCCGTCTCCGCGCCGTTCGCACGAGGAGGTGCGATCGAGTGCGCAGGCACGACGCCGCGCAGCGATGCGCAGTGGGACGCGCGCCCCTACGACCAGCGTCGCACGGCGCGTCGGCCTGCGACGCGCCTAGCGTGCTGCGTGCCTTGCCCTCGCTTTCGCCACGGAGACCGCGCATGCCATCCCGAGTCTGTTGCCTCATGCTGATCACGCCGTTGCTCGGCTTCGCATGCAGCAACGGCGGACCGACGACCCTCGCCGCAGCAGTTGCCCCACAGACCGCCAGCTACCACGTCGCGCCACGCGGCTCCGACAGCAACCCCGGCACATCCGCGCAACCGTGGAAGACCCTGCGCCATGCGTTCCGGCAGTTGCACCCCGGCGCAACGCTGTGGCTCCATGACGGCGTCTACCGCGAACGCGGCCTCGATGCGCGCTTCCCTGGCGATGCGGCGGCGCCGATCCGCATCCGCAGCGCGATCGGCGAACGCGCGACGATCGACGCGTCGCTGGCCGAATTCGCAGACTCGCCCGAGAAATCGTGGGTCGTGCACGACGCGCAACTGGGCATCTTCCGTTCGGCGCGCGCCTGGCCGGGCCTCGGGGCGATCTATGGCGCGCTGCCCAAGGACGACGGCGGCCGCGCCCTCGTTCCGTATGCAACCTACAAGGCGCTCGCGGCGACGAGCGAAGACTACGCAGCGTCGGGCGAGACCTACTGCGGCCCCGGCCTCCACTACGACACGGCGACGGGGACGATCTATGCGCGCATGACGACGACGCGCACTCAGGCGGCGATGCGGCACAAGCAACCCACAGTCGAGGATCCGCGACGCCTTCGGTTGCGGATCCAGCCCTCAGGCGCGGCGCTGCGACTGACGAACGGATCTCGGCACATCGAACTGCTGTCGATCGACTTGCGCGGAGCCGAGTTCGGAATGGAGATCACGGAAGGCTGCGACCACGTGTCGATGCGCGACTGCACGCTCGAAGCCGGCCGCTACGGAGTGCTGGCGCGCGGCAACGCGACCGACCTCGAGTTCACGCACCTCGCGTTCGACGGGCTGTTCCCGCCATGGGTCGCGCGAAGCGACGTGAAGATGCCCGCCAGCGGCCCGCCAGCGAACCTGCTGCAGGGCGCGGCATTCCAGCTCGAAGGCTCGCTCGCGCGCGTGCGCATCGCGGACTGCTCGATGCGCAACGCATTCGACGGCATCGACACGACGGACGCTGCTACCTACGTCGAGATCGCCGCGTGCACGTTCACCGGCATGCGCGACGACGCGATCGAGATCGCAGCGAGCGCGCACCACGTCGACATCCACGACAACCACATCGTCGCATGCTGCGCCGGCGTGTCCTGGAACGGCCACGTCGCGCCGCCGCCAGCGGCGACGGGAACGAAGTGGATCCACCACAACGTGATCGACACGAGCGCGAATGCGTTCTACGGCCGCGATGATCCGCAAGGCTTGCTGCCGCCGTCTTGGCGCGGCCCCGGCCTCGACGGCATGGCGACCGGCCGACCGTTCGGGCTCCACGACACGAGCGGCATGACGGCGCCCGACCCCTGGAAGGTCTAC
Organism: uncultured Singulisphaera sp.; assembly: GCA_964514315.1. Lineage (GTDB taxonomy): Bacteria > Planctomycetota > UBA1135 > UBA1135 > UBA2386 > SXPK01. The sequence continues at coordinate 6,114 of CAZEQF010000022.1, forward strand.
TGCAACACGGTGATCGCCGGCGTCGACGTGGATGGCGACGGCATCGGCATCGCGTATCGCTTCGCGCCCGTGGACCCGCTGCATCCCCATGAGGTGTTCGACAACGTGTTCTGGCTGCAGGGCGACCAGTGCATGTTGCGCCATGCGCGCGTGCACGACGGTTCGCAGATCTTCGACGGCAACGTGTGGCGCCGCACGGGAGCAGCGCCGACGACGCCGTTGCTGCGCGAATGCACCGACGGGACCACCGCAAGGGACTTCCTGTCGTGGAGCGCCCTCCGCAACTCGTCGCACGGCGCGCTCGCAGCGCAGCGACGCGCAGGCGGATGGGAGCCCGTCGGCTTCGAAGGCGACCCGCAGCTCGATGCGGAGCTGCGACCGATTCCCGGCGGCCCGGCTTCGAGCGTGGGACTGCCGCTGAACGGCTTGCCGTGGCCCGACTCCGCACGCAGCGCGTGGCGCGGAGCCTTGCCGCCACCCTGACCGTCGCCCCGTCGCACGCTTGCTGCACGCTCCGCCGCGCGCAGGCGCCGCAGCGGCATCGCTGCGCCGTCGCCCGCATCGTCAGCGCGCGGCGACCACGGTGCGCCACAACCACACGCCGTCGTCGCCGAGGACGCGACGGGGCGCTGCGCGCACGCAGGCCGCGAACACGAGCAGTGGCGCGAGCGAGGCCACCAAGACGACGAGCCACGACGGCGATGCTGCGGAGCGCAGCGCGGCGGCCGTTCCCCACGCAGCGGCGCCGAAGCCTGTGGCGAGCACGACGCCGCGCGCATGCAGCGCGACGAACTCCGCCCACCGCATCCCGGTCGTCGCGAGGCTCAGCCACGCCATCAACGCGTAGTTGCATGCGAGCGCGAGCACGACGCCCACAGCGACGCCGACCGTGCCGCCGGAGCTGCCGACGAACGCGCCGAGCAGCAGCAACGCGGCGAACACCGCCTGGCGCCACGCGCGCGCGTAGACCGTGCCGGTCGCGCGCGCGAGCATGTCGCTGAGCTTGTAGCCCGTGCGGAACACGAGGCCGCAGCACAGCACGGCGAACGTCGCAGCGACGTCCTCCCACCCAGGGCCGAGCACGACACGTACGATCTCCGGCGCGAGCACGACGCACAGGGCCGAAGCCGGCGCCATCACGCATGCGACGAGCGACACGCCGCGCGCATACGCGGCGCGAAGCTGCGAGCGGTCGTCTTGCACGCGCGAGAGCAGCGGGAACGCGATGCGGTCCACCACTTCGCCGAGGAACATCGCGGGCATCGCCATGAGCTGGTAGGCGCGGCCGTAGACGCCGAGCGCAGCGGCCGGCATCGAACGGCCGACGCCGACGTTGTCGCCTTGCGAGGCCGCGTAGTTGCACATGCCTGCAGCGAGCACGCCGAACGAGAACCGCGCGACGTCGCGCAGCGCAGTTCGCGTCGTCGCGAACGACAGCGGCTCCGGGCGCAGCCACAGCAGCGCGACGCACTTCACCGTCGCTTGCCCGAGCCACGCGCCCGTCATCGCGTGCGGCCCCGCGCCCGACGCCGCCATCGCGATGCCGATCGGCAGGCAGCCGACGAGGACGCCGAGGGTCTCGGCGATCGCGAGTTCGCGCAAGCGCATCTCGCGCTGCAGCATCGCCTCGGGGACGAGGCCCAGGGCCTGGCACACGTAGAGCCACGCGAGCCCGCGCAGCACGGGCGCCACGGATGCGTCGCGGAAGAACGTCGCCGCGAGCGGCGCGGAGGCGACGACCAGCATGGTCATCGCCAGAGCCGAGGCGCATGCGAGCACGTTGGCCGCGCGCACGTGCTCGGGCCGAAGGTCCGCGCGCTGCACGAGCGCGGGGCCGATGCTCGAATGGACCACGCGGCCGATGCCGACCACGACGAGCGCGGCGGTCACGACGCCGAATTCGCCGGGACCGAGCATGCGCGCGAGCGCCGCGAGCAGCGCGAACTGCCCGAGGCCCGTGACCCCGAGGCCAAGCGAGGACCACGTGATCCACGATCGCCCTCTGGCTGCCGTCGACTCGCTGCTCATCGCCGGACTTCCTACTGCGCCGCCTGCGCGCACGGCATCGGAACTAGGGCCCATGTCGCGGCGACGAGGGCGCAGCAGGATGGGCGCTTCCCCCGCGCCGGAGCGCCTCGTGCCGAAGATCCTCCTCCTGTTCCTGTGCGGCGCGCTGTTGCTGCAGCCGATCCAGTGCCTGCGCCTGCCGGGCAACCTTCAGGCGCCGGACCTCGCAGGGCTCGCATGGCTCGCGCTCGCGTTGCCGTGGCTGCGCGAACGCGCGCGCACGTTGCCGCTGCCGCTGTTCGGCCCGTTCGCGCTCGTGATCGCCGCGTCGGCCGTCGCCGCAGCGCAGTCCAGCCGCCCCGGCGACAGCGCGACGGCGCTCGCGGTCGAACTGTGGCTCTACGCATGGTTCGCGGCGCTCGCATGCGCACTGGCGGCGACGAAGGACCGGGAACGCAACCTGCTGCTCGCCTCGTGGATCGCAGCCGGCATCGGCAACGGACTGTGGATCCTCGTGCAATTCGTGCGGCCTGACCTGCAAGCGGCCGCCAGCGACGCGCTGGGGTCGCTCGGCGCGCTCGATCCGTTCCGGCCCTCCGGCTTCTTCGAGAACTGCAACTCCGCCGCGTTCTTCCAGCTGTCCGCGCTGGCTCCGCTCACGGCGCTGCGCGCGCGCAACTCGGTGACGCTGCCGTGCGCAGCAGTGCTCGTGCTGTCGATCCTCGGCACGGGGTCGATGGGCGCGCTGATGGCGCTCGCGGCCGCGACGGCCACTGCGTTGCTCGCCGTGCTCGTGGTGCAACGCGACGTTGCCGCGTTCGCGCGAGCAACATTCGCGCTCGGCGCATCGGCAGCGATCGTCGCGGGCCTCGCCGCCGTCGCCGCCGTCGCGGACGCCGACTTCGCGCACCGTGTCGAATACGTGCTCACGGGCCGCGGCGAAGGCTCCGCGCAATCGCGCATGACGTTGTGGACGAAGGGCGTCGAACTGCTGCAGGAGCAGTTCCAGCCGTTCGGCATCGGGCCGGACCAGTTCCAGCACGTCGCGGGATTCGGCATGCACAACGACTCGCTGTCGTTCGCGGTCGAACGCGGGATGCTCGGCTTCGTGGCGCTGTTGGTCTTTGCCTTCGCGGCAGCTCAGTCCGCTTGGATCGTCGCAGGCCGCGGGGCAAGGGAACGCGACCGGTCGAAGGTGGCGCCGCTCGCGGCGCTCGCCGCGTGCTTCGCGCTGTCGATGACCCACGAGATCTTCCACCAGCGCCCGCTGTGGTTGCTGCTCGCGCTGCAAGAAGGCCTGCGGCTCCGCAGTCGCGCGACGACTTTTGCCGTGACGGCAGTCGCCGCGCCGCGGCACGCAGCGCGCGCTGCGACGCAGTCCGCCTGATCGCTCAGCGACGGTTGCTGCGCACGAGCTGTTCCACCGCGCCGATCACGTGGTCGACGTCGGCGTCCTGCATGCGCGAGTAGAGCGGCAGCGACAGCATCCGCTGGAACGCGTTCCACGCGACCGGGAAGTCCTCGGGGCGATAGCCGTACTTGTCGCGGTAGTACGGGTGCACGTGGATCGGGATGAAGTGCACCGACGCCGTGATGCCCAGGTCGGCGAGGGCGCGAACGAAGTCGTCGCGCGAGATCGTGAGCCGGTCCGGGTCGAGCCGCAGCACGTAGAGATGGTGCGCGCTCTCGACGTTCTCGCGCACGGTCGGGATCTCCAGCTCGGGCAATTGCGAGAACGCTTCGTCGTAGCGGGCGACGATCTCGTTGCGACGCTGCTGCAGTTCGTCCATGCGACGCAGCTGCACGCGGCCGATCGCCGACGCGACGTCGGTGAGGTTGTACTTGAAGCCCGGCGCCAGGATCTCGTAGCGCCAGCTGCCGCCCTTCTCGTAGCGACGCGCAGCGTCCTTGCTCATGCCGTGGAGATGCAGCACGCGCGCGCGTTCGAGCAACTGCGGGTCGCCCGTCAGCATGCCGCCTTCGCAGGTCGTGATGTTCTTGGTCGCGTAGAAGCTGTAGGCGACGAGGTTGCCGTGGCTGCCGATCGTCTTGCCCTTGTAGGTCGCAGGCAGCGCGTGCGCGGCGTCCTCCACGATCGCCACGTCGTGCGCGCGCGCAATCCGGGTGATCGGGTCGAGGTCGACGGGATGCCCCGCGTAGTGGACGACCACGACGGCTTCGACGTCGGGCGTCATCTTCCGTTCGATCTCCACGGGGTCGATGTTGAGCGTGTCGGGCTCGACGTCGCACAGCACCGGGGTCGCGCCGACGTGCTCGATGACGTTGACCGACGCGGCGAACGTCATCGGCGTCGTGATCACCTTGTCGCCGCGGCCGATGCCGAGCGTCGCGAGCGCGACGTGCAGGCCCGCCGTGCACGAGTTCATCGCGATCGCCGCGGGCGCGCCGACGCGCGCGGCGAACTCCTGTTCGAACAGCTTGGTCTTGGGTCCGGTCGTGATCCAGTCGCTGCGCAGCGTGTCGACGACTTCGGCGATCTCCTCCTCGGTGATGTTGGGAGGCGAGAACGGGACGTTGCGGGACAGGATTCGGGTCGGGTCGATCGTGGTCATGGGGCTCTCTCCTTCTCGAGCGTGGTCAATAGGCGCGGCTGTCGACGAAGAACCCGAACTGCACGCGCAGGATCTGCGCGAGGAGCGAACGGGTCCAAGAAGCAGCGGTGTGCTCGACGACGATCACGTCGCCGGGCTTGATGCGAAGCGCGGACGAAGCGGTGAGGCCGCCGCCCGCGATCTCGAACGTTGCAGGCAGGATCCGGCCGTCGGTCGCGCGGCGGAACACGGTCGCGTAGGGCGGATCGGCGACGATGTCGACGCCGCCCGCGGTCGCGAGCGCTTGCATGAGGTTGTAGGTCACCTCGGGCGGATACGGGTATGCGCCCGGCTTGGTGACGAGCCCGACCACCGTGAACGTGTCGGGTTCGTAGCGCTCGACTTCGACGACGTCGCCTCGCTGCAGCGCGACGTCGGAGAACGGCACGTTGAGGCCCTTCACCGGCAACGCGAGTTCGCGGGGCGCGTCCGTCTGCTGCGAACGCACGCGGATGCAGCGCGCGCCGACGACGAGGTTGCTCGACTTGAGGATGCCGCCCGCGGACGCGAGGGCTCCGTAGAGCGTGAGCTGGTCGCGTCGCAGTTCCTGGACGCCAGGACGTTCGACGGCCCCCACGACGTGCACGGCGACACGTTCGTAGTCGACGATGCGCGCGACGATCGCGGGCTTCTGCACGAGGAAGCGCGGGTGGGCGCGCGACTGCACGTCCTGCTCCAACTCGAGCAGCGTTCGGCCGCGCGCATCGACCGAGCCGAGCAGCGGCACTTCGATCGCGCCGCGTTCGTCGACGCGCGCCACGTGCAGCTCGAACGGCGACGTCGACGCAGCTTGTGCGTCCGAGGCGAACAGCGCGCGCGGGCCGCGCAGTTCCACGACGTCGCCCGAGTCGAGTCGGTACGGGCCGGGCGCGGGGACGCTCCGCAACAACGCGTCGCGGTCGAGCTCCGGCGTGACGGGGCCCGCGGCTTCGAACTCGCGCAACTTGTCGTCGTCGAGGAAGTGCCGCGCAGCGCCACATGCGGCGACCAGCACGAGGGAGACCAGGATCGCAGACACGCGCGCCACGAAGTTCATGCGCTCTCCTCCATCGGTTTCTTGCCACGGGTCGAAGGCGCGACTCCGTCGCGGCCTGGCGAGGCCTTGGCCTCGTCGAAGCGAGCCTTGGTCGCAGCGCGAGAAGGGGCCGCGAGGTTGGCCCGAAGCGAACGCGATCCGTGCAGCACGATCGCGATCGACTCGATGCCCGTTGCGGCGAAGCCCGCGATCGCGGCCTCAGCGTCCCGCGCACGAAGCCGTCCGAGCTCGCCCACCAACAGCACGGAGCCGCATGCCTTCGCGCACAACTGCGCATCGACGCTTCGCAACGCTGCCGGCGCCAACACGACGACGCGGTCGAAGCGCAAGGCCGCGGCATCGACCGCGCCCTTGGCGCCGCCGAGCCACGAAGACCCTTCGAACGACGACCGCGATCCGTCGTCGAGCAGCCACAGACCGTCCGTCGACGAAGCGCGCACCGGGCGAGCCGAGGTCGCGCCGTTGCCTCCGTGTCCTGCAGCGTCCTTCGGCGGCTCGGATCCTCCCGTCTGTGCGATGCCGAATGGATCGCACAGCAGAGTCCGTTCGCCTTGTTCTGCGAACGCGACCGCCAACGCGGAGCCGATCGCCGCTGTCGCGTGATCGTCCGCAACTCCGGCGATGCACAGCGTGCGCGAGGCAGACGCGGCTGCAGTCGCCGGCATCTCGGCCACCGCGGCGTGCGCGGCGCCGAGCAGGTTCGTCGGCGCTTCGCCGATGCCAGCCGGCCGGCCGACGTGCGGGAACTCGAACGAACGGACGCCGCTGGCCGCGAGGTCGCTGGCCGCGAGCACCATGGGCCGCGCCAACGCGCGCATCCACACGATCACGACGCCGACCGCGCAGCCGGCGAACGCAGCAACGGCGATCACCGAGCCACGGCCCTGCACGACGGCGGACGATGCCGCAGTCGCGCGTTCGTAGACGTAGGCGCTGCGAGCCCACGAACTCGCGTTGTCCGCCTCTAGAGTCACGCCGACCGCTTGCGCGCGGTCGTGCAACGCCTCGGCAACGCGGCGGGCGCGCGACAAGCGGGCGTCGAGCGCGCGCGCCTGCGCCAGCAGCGGCTCCTCGTCCGCGATGCGCCGTTCCTCGCCGGCGACGCGGTCCGCGAGCGTGGCGGCGCTGCGACGCGACGCGGCGGCGCGAGCGTCGGCGGAGGCTGCAGCCGACGTCGCCATCGCGCGAACGGCATCGCGCGCGGACTGGCGTTCGCGCGTCACGAACTCCGCCGATCGCACCGCGTCCGGGTGCTCCGCAGTGACCGACTGCAGCAGTCTTTCGCGACTGGCCGCAGCGGCGTCGATGCGTTGGAGCCATTCTCCGAGCCGACGCACCTGCGCGTCGTCCATCCCGGGGAACGGAGCGGCGGCCAACGGGTCCTCCGCGGCGGCGCATGCGCGAGCCGCAGCGGCATCGGAGTTGGCGATGAGCGTCGACACCTCGGCCTGCGCCAGCGCCGCATGCAATTCGGTGAGCCTTGCGGACGAGACCGCACGACGGCTCTCCGCGTCGAGCGACAGGCTCGGATGCGCTTCGAGATGGCGGCGTTGCTCGGCCTCGACGGCCTCCGCCTCGGCTTCCCGCCGTTGCAACTCGGTCTGCAGCGCGTCGAGCGCGGCAGCAACCGAGCTCCGCTGCGCTTCCGCCAGCCGCGCGAGATAGGAATCGACGACGGCGTTGACCAACGCGCACGCGCCATCCGTGTCGCTCGCATCGAGCGAGATCGCGAGCAGACCGTCCTCGGCGCCCACCGACACCGACAGCTTCTTGCGCAAGAAGGCGAGCCGGTCCTCGGCGTCCTCGAACAGCCGAGTCGTCGCTTCGGCCGATGCGTCCACGGCGCGCTGCAACGTAGGCGCGGACTTGAGCAACGCGGCCTGCGCGTTCGCGTAGCCGCGCGCGTCGTGGAAGCGGCCCGCGTCGCCGCCTGGCGCCGCCGGCTCGCCGCGTTCGACGTGCAGCGTCGACTTCGCGCGGCGCACGACGCCGCGCTTCTCTGCGAACGCAAAGCCAGCTGCGCCGGCGAGCGCCGCGCACGCGAGCACGAACCAACGTCCGCGCCACAGCGCTGCGACGGAACGCTGCATCGACGGCTCGCGATCCACGTCGGAGCTCATGAGGACGCCGCCATGCGCGCTTCGGCGCCACGTTCGGCCAACGGGACCGGCGGAACGAACACCGGGGCTCGCGTCTCCGTCGCGTATTCGGGCAGCACTTCGCGCAGCGTGCGCCGCACCTCGTCCGGAGTGCGGCCAGGATCGCGCAAGCGCAGCAGCGCCGACTGCACGGAGAACGATCCCGTGCCGCCGCGCCACACGAACACCTTCTTGCAGGCGGTCTCGGCGACGATCTCCTCGGGCAGCGCGAGCTCTTCGTGCAGCTTCTCGCCGGGCCGCACGCCCGTGAACACGATGTCGATGTCGCGATACGGCTCGAACCCAGACAGCCGGATCATGTTCTCCGCAAGCACCGCGATGCGGACCGGGCTGCCCATGTCGAGCAGCATCACTTCGCCGCCTTCGGCGAGGCCCGCGGCTTCGAGCACGAGCCGTGCGGCCTCGGGGATCGTCATGAAGAAGCGCTCCATCTCCGGGTGCGTCACCGTCACCGGTCCGCCGCGCGCGATCTGCTCCTGGAACAGCGGGATCACGCTGCCGGCGCTGCCCATCACGTTGCCGAAGCGCACCGATGCGAATCGCACCGGACTGCGCGCGTCGAGTTCCTTCACGTAGAGCTCCGCGATGCGCTTGGTCGCGCCCATCACCGACGACGGCCGCACGGCCTTGTCGGTGGACACGAACACAAAGCGTTCGGCGCCGAACCGGTCCGCGAGGTCCGCGACCGTCTTGGTGCCGAACACGTTGTTCTTCACCGCTTCGCGCGGCGCGCGCTCCATCATCGGCACGTGCTTGTGCGCAGCCGTGTGGAACACCACCTGCGGACGATGCGCGGCGAAGATCTCCGCCATGCGCGGCTCGTCCGCGACGTCGCCGATCTCGGGCACGACGAGCTCGCCGCCGGGCCGGTGCCCGAGCTCGCGGTGGATCTCGTAGAGGTTGTTCTCGAAGCGCTCGACGAGCACGAGCTTCTTGGGCTCGAGCCGCAGGATCTGTCGGCACAGTTCGCTGCCGATGCTGCCGCCCGCGCCGGTGACGAGCACGACCTTGCCGGCGACGGCCGAAGGCGCGGAGCTCGCTTCGATCTCCACAGGATCACGGCCGAGCAAGTCCTCGATCGCGATGTCGCGCACGCGCGAGATCGGCGTCTTGCCGCTCACCAGTTCGCGCAACGTCGGGACGATCTTCACGTGCAGGCCGCATGCATTGCAGCGATCGAAGATGCGATGCACCGACGCGCGGTCGGCGCTGGCGATCGCGATCAACGCGATGCGCGCGCCGTGGCGCGACGCGACTTCGGCAACATCATCCGTCGTTCCCTCGACGCGAACGCCGCCGACCACGCGACCGAGCTTGGTGCGGTCGTCGTCGAGGAACGCGACCGGCCGGTAGCCGAGCGCCGGCGACTCGACGAGCTCCTGGAGCAGCATCTTGCCCGCCACGCCCGCGCCGATGAGGACGGTCGCGGCGCCGCGCGCTTCCGCGTGCGCCTTGTGCGCGCGCAGCCATTCGCGCTGCAGGCGCCGCGCGCCGCGAACGCCCACCACCGCGACCGCGGCGAGCGCGAAGTCGATCAGGACCACGCTGACCGGCAACCGCGCGAGCGCCGTCGCGGCGAACGCGCCGCCTGCTGCATCGAGGCCGAAGCGGAGCAACAGCAGCGTCGCAGCGGCGACCCCGAGCGCACCGAGGACCGGCGGCACGTCGCGCAAGCTGACGAACACCCAGCTGAAGCTCGGCACGCGCTTCCAGAGCAAAGCCGCATACTGGGATGCCACGACCAACGGCAGCGAGCCAGCGAGCCCGTTCGCGAGCGCCTGCGGCAACGAGCCCTCGAAGCGGAGCAAGAACGCAGCGACGAACGCGAGCGAGAGCGCAGCAAGGTCGAGCAACAGGCAGATCGCGTCGCGACGCAGCCGGCTGCGGCGAACGGCTCCGGCGTTGCTCGTTTGCTGTAGCGGCATCGCGCGCAGTGAGGTCGTCTCTTGGGTTTGAGGCATGGCAGTCCTTCGCTTCGCCGAGCCGAGGAAGCCCGCGCCATGCGCGCTCGGCCCCGGTTCGACAGGATCCGATGCAACCCAATCCGGCGCGGCCGCTCCATGCGAACGGAGGCCTGCCTGCGCTCGCTCCGGCGCGTAGACGTGCGTGCCATGCTGCGCAGGCAAAGGTCCGTGCGCAGACAGCCACCACGGCATGCGTCCGAGTGCGTGTGGCTCGCCTCGCCGTGCGCCGCACAACAGATGCTGCGAGCGGTTGCTCGCGAACCTACATGGATCCACGCCCCCTCGTGGCGATCGTCGGCGGCCCGGACGTCGACGCGCGCATCCCGCTCGTCCGCGAGCTCCGCCAGCAGTTCTCCTTCGTCGTGTTCGGCAGCGATGCCAGCAAGGCGGCGCGCTTCGAGGAGCACGGCATCCCGTTCCGCAGCTACCCGATGTCGCGGCGCGTCTCGCCGCTCGGCGACCTCCGCGCGATCCGGTCCCTCGCCATCGCGTTCGCAGGGCTGCGCCCAGACGTGGTGCACGCTTTCGACACGAAGCCCGGCATCTTCGCGTGCATCGCCGCGCGTCGCGCCGGAGTGCCGGTCGCGACGGCGACGATCACGGGGCTCGGCTCGCTCTACTCGAGCCATGACGCGAAGACGCGCGTGCTGCGCGCGATCTACGAACGGCTGCAACGCATCGCATGTCGCAAGGCCGACTGCACGGTGTTCCAGAACCACGACGACGAGCGCCGGTTGCTCGATGCGGGAGTCGCTGTCGGCGGCAAGACCGCGGTGGTGCTCGGCTCCGGCGTCGACACGCGCGCGTTCGATCCCGCGGCGCTGCCGCCCGACGTCCGCGAACGCACGCGCACAGAACTCGGCATCGCGCCCGACGCGATCGTCGTGACGATGGTCTCGCGCATGACGCGAACGAAGGGAGCGCTGGAGTTCGCCGACCTCGCGCGCCGTTGCGCGGACGCAGGGCCGCGCGTGCGCTTCGTCGCCGTCGGCCCGGACGACCGCGACAGCGTCGATCGCCTGACACCTCGCGAGCTCGGAGACCTCCAAGCCGCCGTGCTCTGGACGGGCGCGCGAAGCGACATCGCCGGGATCCTCGCGGCGTCGGACCTCTTCGTCCTGCCGAGCGTGTGCCGCGAAGGGATCCCGCGCTCGCTGCTCGAAGCTGCATCGTGCGGGCTGCCGCTCGTCACGACGGACACGCCTGGCTGCAACGAAGCGTGTCGCGACGGCGAGAACGGCTTCTGCGTGCCCGAAGGCGACGCCGACGCGCTCGCGCGCGCCGTGCGCCAGCTCGTCGCCGATGAAGGCCTGCGTCGCGCGTTCGGCGCAGCCTCGCGGCGTCGCGCGCGCGAACGCTTCGACTTGCGCGTCGTCGCGTCGCAGATGGCGCGCCTCTGGCAGGAGCGCCTCGCGGCCGTGCCACGCGCTCAGGTCGCGCAGGCGGCCCCGAGCCCGCACTCGAACATCATGTCGACGTAGCTCAAGAACGGCGCGAACTCGCCGCGACGCTGCGGGTAGGCCTGCGGTTCGTATTCGTGGAAGCGCACCTCCACGCCAGCTGCCTGGAACGCATCGGGCTCGAGGTATTCGCGGCCGAATCCGCCCGAGAGATACACGTCGGCGCCGACGCGCTTGCAGATGTCGAGCAGAAGTTGCGGCCCCTTTCCTTCGCAACCGAGCTCGGACGCGCGCACGAACTCACATGCAGGCTGCATGGCGCGCAGCGCAGGGCCCCACGATGCGACGTCGAGTTCGACGAGCCGTTCGTGCGGCATGTCGAGGATCGCGTGGATCTCCTCGATGTTCTCCTCGTAGCGCGGGGCGTCGCCGTAGAGGCGCTCCAGCGTCCGCTTGCAGTCGTCCACCCACGGCACCGAGGCGTTGAGCCGCACGTCCTGGATGACGCGCTCCCGCGGCCCCTTCTCGACGCTCGCCGTGAGCCACTCCGGGCCACGTTCGGCCTTCACGCGGAAGCGGTTCTCCTCGTGGCGCGGGTTGAACTGCACCGTGTCGAACACGACGAACACATCCGCCTTGCGCATGCGATCGAGGTAATGAAGGCCGGGGAACAACCGCGGCTGGCTGATGACGCAGACGGTCATGCTCCGGCTCCCGCGGCCTCGCCGCTGCCGCCGTTGCGCGCGTGCGATTCGCCCCGCGGATCGTCGAGCGGCCGCTTTCGCTGCGGCACGAACGAGTGGAAGAGCACGCACCACGCAGTGCGCATCAGGATCGACATGTCGCCCAGGAAGCTGCGGTGGTCGACGTAGCGCAGCGCTTCTGCGACCTGCGCCGGCATGTGACGTCGCAGGTAGTGCTCTTGCGCCGAGACGCCGGCGGGCGCAGGGTCGTGGTAGGTGAGGTCGGGATACCACAGGACCTCGGCCTCGCAGGCGATGCCCGGCTTCGTGTCGAGCGAACGCATTTGCTCTTGCGTGTAGTGCCGTTGCACGAGGTCCCAGTCCTCCGGGCGCGGGCCGACGACGGACATCTCGCCGCGCAGCACGTTCCAGAACTGCGGCAACTCGTCGATCTTGCACCGGCGCAGCACGGCTCCGACCTTGGTGATGCGGTCGTCGCGCTCGCTGGTGATGCGGCGGTCGATCGCGTCGCTGGCCGTGCGCATCGTGCGGAACTTCAGCATCGCGAACGGGCGGCCGTACAGGCCTGCGCGCCGCGCTCGGTAGAAGACGGGCCCGGGCGACGACAGCTTGACTGCCGCAGCCGCGACCAGCAGCGCCGGCGACGCGAGCAACAAGGCCACGGATGCGGTGAGGATGTCGAACGCCCGCTTGACGAAGAAGTAGCCCGGGCCGGGTCGCGCGCCGCTCATGCCTGCGCCTCCGCAGCCTCGCGCTGCTCGAACCACGCGCAGAACTTGTCGATGCCGTCGTGGATCGGGGTCCTGCAACGCCACCCGAGTTCGCGCGTCGCGCGCGTGATGTCCGCGCACGTCAACGGCACGTCGCCTGGCTGGTCCGGCATGCGGCGCAAGATCGCCTTCTTGCCGAGACGCGACTCGATCATCGCGACGAGCTCTTGCAGCGACGTCGTCGCCGAGCCGCCGAGGTTGCACACGAAGAACCCGTGCGCCCGGTCGAGCGCGCGGACGATGCCGTCGACGATGTCCTCGACGTAGGTGTAGTCGCGGCGGCTCGAGCCGTCGCCGAAGAACGGCAGCGGCACGCCGTGCGCGATGCAGTGCGCGAATCGGTGGATCGCCATCTCCGGGCGTTGGCGCGGGCCGTAGACGGTGAAGAACCGCAGGCACGCGACGGGGTTGCCCTTCAGGTGGCGCCACGCGAAGCACAGCACCTCGCCGGCCTTCTTGCTCGCGGCATACGGCGACAGCGGTTGGTCGGTCACGTCGTCTTCGGCGAACGGGCTCGTTGCGCTCGCGCCGTAGACCGACGAGCTGCTGCCGAACACCACCGGGATCGCGGGGCTGTCGATCTGCTGCAGCAGCGTCTGCGTGCCGGCGACGTTCACGTCCATGTAGCGCACCGGATCCGCGATCGAGGGCCGCACGCCCGCGAGCGCAGCGAGATGCACGACTGCGTCGACGCCGCGCAGCGCCTCGCGGCATGCGCGGCCGTCGCGGATGTCCGCCTCCGCGAACGCGAAGCTCGCCCCGCCACGCTCGCGCAGCAGGTCGAGGTTCTCGCGCTTGCGCTGCGGGTCGTAGAACGGATCGAGGTTGTCGAGCACGACGATCGAGTCGCCGCGCGCGAGCAGACGTTCGCAGAGATGGGATCCGAGGAATCCGGCGCCGCCGGTGACGAGGATGCGTGGCACGTGAGTTCTCCAACGCGCGGCGACCGCCGTGCGTCCTGATCGTGCTACGCGACCCTGCCGTGCGGCTCCACGCGCACGAGACCGCACATCCGGCGGCCCCGATGCGCAGCACGCATGCGCCCTCGGACCGATGCCGAACTCCATCCCTCTCCGTCCCGCGTGTTCCCTGCCTTCGCGCCGCGCGCGCTACGCACGACCTCCCATCGTCGCGCAGCGTCGTCGGTCCCAAGGGTCCGTGCAGCGCGCAGTGCGCCGCCAAGTCCCAACCGAAACGAAGATCCGATGAACACCCTGACGCCGTTCCGCTCCCTGTTCCCCACGACCGGGGAGAGCCTGTTGTCGCGCCTCGACATGCCGATCGACCGCCTGTGGCGCAGATTCCTGCAGATGGAATCGCGCAACGGCGACTCGTTCAGCCCGCCCGCAAACGTCGTCGAGAAGGCGGACAGCTACGTCGTGAAGGTCGAGCTGCCCGGCATCCCGCGCGAAGACATCCATGTCACGCTGTCGGACAACATCCTGAGCATCCGTGGCGAGAAACGGGAAGAGAAGACGAACGAGACCGACAGCTGGCGCTGCCAGGAATCGTCGTATGGCGCCTTCGAGCGCTCGATGTCGCTGCCGAACGCAGCGGACCAAGACGTCGACGCGCAGCTGAACAGCGGCGTCCTCACCGTCACGGTCAAGAAGCGCAAGGAAGCGCGCATGAAGGAGATCCCCGTGAAGGGCGCGTGACGCGAACACGCCGCCACAAATGCATCGGGCCGCGTCGACGACGATCGCGTCGACGCGGCCCGCGGCCTCGTAAAAGGCGTATGTGGCGATCAGGGCGTCAGCAGGCCTTCACGGATGGCGACGCGCGCGATCTCGGCCGCAGAGTGGATGTCGAGCTTGCGCTGCAGGTTCTCGCGGTGCTTCTTCACCGTGCCCAGCGAGATGTCGAGGATGCGCGCGACTTCCTTGTTTGCCTTGCCCACGGCGATGAGCTGGAACACTTCGCGCTCGCGCGCGGTGAGGCCAGGCAGGTTGCGAGCGAGCGGCTCGGGGTCCGCTTCGGACTCGGACCGCACGGCGCCGAGGAACGAGGCCGCGACACGCGGCGTCACGAACGACTCGCCGCGGTGGATCGACTCGATCGCGGGCGCGAGTTCGCGCGGATCGGAGGACTTGGTGATGTAGCCGTCGGCTCCGGCGCGCAGCGCCTGGAACACGAAGTCACGGCTCTCGTGCTGCGACGCGATGAGCACCTTGGTCGTGGGCGACGCCTTCTTGATCGGCGCGACGGCGTCGAGGCCCGACAGGCCCGGCATGCGGATGTCGAGGATCACCAGCTCGGGCTTCACCTTGCCGA